>JAJZPH010000014.1 GCA_021811265.1 bacterium | reverse complement strand
GCGCTTTTTAAAAGATCCCCAAAGTCCCATGGCCCATTGCAATCCACCTCGAGTGCAAAGAGCATATCCATGTTCGTCCACCTTTTCCAGAAAATTCACTCTGGAGCTATCTGCCCAAAAAACCTCTAAATCCGTAAGACAAACCCTTGAGTTTCTTACATTTTTTAAAATGTACTTCCCCGGGCGCTCTTTTTCTTTTCTAGCGGCAATTCTGATTTCATCTCCTGTTTGCCATTCCGACTCAATTTGTACAAATATTTCATCGGGATTGCGATCTCTGAGCAGCCATTGAGATCCATCGCTTAGCGTCAATAGGTATCTTCCTTTTCCCTGGTGCGCTATTGTTTCAAAGTGTACAGCAATTTCTGGTTCTCCGGGAAAAGAAATTTTCATATCTATTTCTTCTGAGAAAACTTTTAGAGAAAAAAATAGAGACACGACAAGAAAGAACAAAAAAACCAGCGGCTTTTTTTTCATCGCATTTTCTCCCAATGTTTCAAATAATTGAGATTGTTTCGGAGAGAAATACTAATCTGCCCTTTCTAATTTTCTCAAGGTAATTTGAACGCCAATTTTTGAGAACAATTCCTGATGTGGATTGCTTTCTGAAAGAGCGTATTGCCAAAAAAATCTCTTAGGAATAGTGTGAGATTTTCATTAGAAAAGGAGCTTTAGCGATGCCAGTTAATTTAAAAGGAAGAAATTTTCTCACTTTAAAAGATATCTCCTCGGGAGAGATGCGCTATCTTTTGGATCTCTCAAAAGATTTGAAAGCAAAAAAACGTTCTGGAATACGCGGAGAGGCTCTCAGAGGAAAAAATATCGTTCTCATCTTTGAAAAACCATCGACCCGCACACGCTGCGCTTTTGAAGTGGCCGCGTTTGACGAGGGAGCCTGCGTCACCTATCTTTCCGGAAGCCAAATGGGGAAAAAAGAGTCGATAGAAGATTCCGCAAAGGTTTTGGGAAGATATTATGATGGCATCGAATTTCGCGGATTTGCCCAAGAAACAGTAGAAGAGATTGCACAATGTTCTGGCGTTCCCGTGTGGAATGGTCTGACCGATGAGTACCATCCCACCCAAATTTTGGCCGATTTTTTAACCATCGAAGAACATGTGGCAAAACCTTTAAGTAAGGTGAAATTGGTTTATTGCGGAGATGCGAGAAACAACATGGGAAATACTCTGATGATTGGCGCTGCCAAAATGGGGATGCACTTCGTTGCCTGCGCTCCCAAATCTCTTTTTCCCGACAAGAAACTCATCAATGAAATGAAAGGGGTAGCAGAAGAGACAGGCGCCACTTTAGAATTTCAAGAAGATATTGCCAAAGCCGTAAAAGATGCCGATGTCTTATACACAGATGTGTGGGTTTCCATGGGAGAAGAGGCCAAGTTTCCGGAGCGAATCAAGCTTCTCAAACCCTACCAAGTGAATATGAAAATGATTTCTCTTACAAAAAATCCCGATGTGGTCTTTCTCCACTGTCTGCCATCCTTTCACGACACAAAAACAGAGGTGGGAAAAGAGATTTTCAAAAAATATGGGTTAAAAGAAATGGAAGCCACCGACGAGGTCTTTCGAAGCAAGCATTCAGCAGTCTTCGATCAGGCCGAAAACCGTCTCCATACGATCAAAGCTGTGATGGTAGCAACCATCGGCAATGTATAAAACAGAAAAAAGCCGCCAACTCTGGCGGCTTTTTTATACCGAAACTACGTAAAAATCTGCGGCACTACTTTTTGGAAAAATGCGTTCCCGTTTTGCCCAAAAGAGCTTCTTTTGCCTTTTCCAGTGAGGTAATAATCGATATCTTCCCCCCCTGTTCCAAAAAATGACAGGCAGCTTCTACCTTAGGACCCATGCTTCCTTTAGAAAACTCTCCATCGTCCATGTAGACTCGCGCTTGAGCTAGAGTTAAATGATCCAAATTTTTCTGATCTGGCTTGCCAAAATGGATGGCTACTTTTTCTACATCGGTTAAAATCATCAAAATGTCAGCGTTAATTACTTTGCCCAAAACCGCGGCTGTATGATCTTTGTCAATCACCGCTTCGACACCGAGCAAATGACCCTCTTTTTCAATGACGGGAATTCCTCCACCCCCGCAAGAAACCACAACGTTTCCCTCGTCAATCAATTTTTTGATAATCTTTCCTTCAATAATGTCAACTGGCTCTGGAGATGGGACCACTCTACGAAAACCCTTTCCCGCCTGCTCGACCATCGACCAGTTAAGTTCTTTTGTCAATTTTTTCGCCTCTTCATGAGAGTAGAAGGGACCTATGGGTTTTGTGGGATGGGAAAAAGCAGGATCCTTTGCATTGACAAGCACTTGAGACAAAAGAGTCACAACGTTCTTGTTGATTTTATGTAATCGTAGCCGGTTGTATAGATTGCGTTGAATCATATACCCAATCAAGCCCTGGCTCTCCGCTCCGCAAATATCTAGAGGCATGGCAGGAATGCTCTCTTTTGCAAGTTCATTTTGCAACAGGATATTACCTACCTGAGGACCATTGCCATGGGTAATGGCAATGGTATATCCCTCTTCGATGATCTTGATAAAAAAATTACAGGTTTGCTCTACATGGGAGAGCTGTTGCTCCGCGCTCCCCTTTTCTTTTGCTCGAAGAAGCGCATTGCCTCCTAGGGCAACGAGAACTCTTTCCTTCATGCCTTTTTCTCCCTTGAAAGAGAGCATGTCATGCAGTGTGCTCCTCCATAACCACCCGTCAAATTTTTCAAGATGACAGGATAGAAGTTGATGCCATATGCAGACATTTCTTTCTTGTGGGGAAAAAACTCTCCCTTCTTTTTCAACTCTTCAAAATCCTTTTTCGACTGTGCATACAGTTTACCATAGCGTTTTGCATCTTGCTTTGCTTTGATCGCAAGATTGCGCAGCACACCTTCTACGACTTGAGCTACTTCGATAGCAAGAACTTTGCCATCATCGATGCAAAGGAAGTTAGAAGCATAGGAGAGCTGTTCTAGGGTAGTAATGTTGATAATTTCAAATTTTTTGGACTTGATATACTCATAGAGGCTGGTCTTTTTCTTGGCCCTTATAAACTTTTTCTTGCCTTCATTGTGCCAAATCTCTACCTCTGCATTTTTCAAAAGCAGCTCATTGCCTACAACCACGTGAGACGAGACCACATTAAAATAAGTATCCAAGTGCATGTTCACCATGGGGTCGGGTTCTGAGGCAGAAATGAGAGGATGTAGCGGTTGGTGTACCACGCCCAATTCTTCAAAGTTAAAAGGCAAAGAAACCAGCTGGTCAATGGCTGCACGGTTGGTGCGGCTTCCAATGCCTACAAGAGCAAACGCTCCCATAGGAATAAACTCTCCACCTTCGATGACTCCCGGCTCTTCAATTTCATGAAAAATGGGAACACCTAGCACCTCGTTCCATAAAAACTTTGTGACTTGCGGTTCTCCTTGTCGTACTGGATTTGCCATGCGTGCTAAGATGAGACCTTTATCAGTAACAAACTGCTGGTCTCTCATAAAATAGAGATTGGAGTAGGGCTGCTTTCCTTGGATATTGACCATGATATTATGCAAACCGCCTTTAAAAGTGATTTCCAACCCTGGGTTCAAGACAATCAACTCAAAGAAATCTTCTGAATCGAGATATTTTGTATTGTTGTCAAACTCGCGTAAAAGCTCCTGGTGCAGAGTGGTTTTTGCAGATCTTTGAATCACCGTGCGCGCAGCCTCTATCAGCTTTGCCCGAATTTTTTCATCCTTGTTTGCTGCTTGAACGATAGTGTCCTTGAGTCGGATCACCTCAACGTTAAATTCTTTTGAGAGGACATTTTCCAAGTTCTCATGTTCTCGTACAGCTCCTTTTCGGCTAAAGGCCCTCTCATAAAGAGAGTTTACGGGGTCCATCAAACCAAAAAACATCTCCATTCCTGGTCTGTGAATCACCACTTTTTTCAATGGTTCCCACTCTGCGCGAATCTTGCTCATATACCTGCCTTTTTTTTACTGAATTTTAGGTTTTGCTTGCGCATTTTCCCTGTATGCCCAGAAGAAAATCACCAATGCAAAAAGCGCAAGCACAACAACATCCCATGGCATCATAAAAATTCCTTGTGGCGCCCAGGGAGTAAAATTATTGAAAACAAATTTTGGATCTCCCAGAAAAGATAAAAGGAGTATCCCCAAAAGATAGACGGGAATCCAAAGAGTCCTTCGTATTTCTTTCTCTCGTACCTTCACAAATAAAAATGCAGGATATCCCGTGAGAAGAAGCAAAACACCCACCATGGTCCATGGCCATGAAGCCCAGTAGATCAGAAGAGTCGCAAAAATAAAACCAATGGCGCTAAAAATCTTCACAAATGGAATCTTGAAGGGCCGAGTGGCTGCGGAATCGGTTTTTCGTAAAATCACAAGAGACAAAACCGCAGCTGCACAAGGAAGCACAACAGCTACCGATGCAATGAGAGCAACGGAGGGGAAATGGGGAATGAGCACCAAAACCAGCGTGCTCAAAAAAGAGGTAAAGATCAGAGAAAGAGCTGGAGTGTTAAACTTAGGATGCACTTTAGACATTTGGGACCAAAAAAGATTATCTTCTGCCATAGCAAAAGGCATTCTTCCTTGGATCAGCACCCAGGTTCCGCCGCTTCCTCCGGTCGCAATAATCGCTCCGATCGTAACAATGACTGCAAGCCAAGGAAGAGAAATTCCATGGGCTGCATTTGCCAAAGGAGAAGAAAGTAGTACAAGGTCTTTCCAAGATTTCGCAGCAATGTGCAAACCTTGCCAATCGAGCATTCCCACAAAAACCACAGCGATGAGAAGATAGACGAAAATAGTCACGAGCATGGTCAAGATCATTGCCAAAGGAATGGTTCTAGAGGGGTTTCTTACTTCCCCCGCAGGAACTACAAGTGCTTCAAATCCTGTGTAGGACCAAAAAAACAAAGTTGTGGCCAATGTGACACCCTCCATCCCAAAAGGCATAAAGGGAAAGAAGTTGTCTCCATGGAAATAGGCAAGCCCGACGAGGGCGAAAAAAATCATCGGAATCAATTTGCCAATCGTCGTTACAACGCTGTAAACGCCCCCCCATCGCACGTTATAAATATTGATGATCGTAAAAGCCCAAAGCACAGCAACTGCAATGGCAATTCCCAAGGGAGTGAGGGTCTCTTTTTCTACAAGTCCAGGAATATAATATCCCAGATAGACGACAAAAATATTGATAATAGCGGCCGTCCCCGTAAAAAGATAAATAAAATATCCCCATCCGGTGACAAAACCACCCAAATTTCCCATTGCTAGCCGAGGCAAAGCATATGTTCCCCCCTCAAGTGGATAGGTAGCTCCCAGCTCCGCGTACGAAAGAGCTAAGAAAAGAGAAATGATTCCAGCAATTAGAATGCCCAAAATCAATCCAGGTCCCGCAACAGCTCCCATGACAGCTGGCATGGCAAAGATTCCCGACCCAATAATTCCTCCAACGCCGATACAGGTGAGCGTGATGAGACCTATTTTTTTTTCTAGTTTTTTGGCCATGTTGATTCCCCTCTTTTTTTTATCCATACGTGAATTAAAAAATATTTGCGAACATTTTTTTAACATCTATACCAGTCGTGAATGAAAATAAGGTTGGTCCATTCCTGCGATAGCAGAGGCTTTATTTCTTTCTGATGACGCAGTTTCGAGAACACCTTTTTGAATACAGAGAATCCAAGAAATTAAAGCCCGAAAGCGATGGGTCAGTCGAGAAGCTTTCTGTCGAGCAGTCTGTACAACTTGAAGAACACTTCCGGAGCCATTGCTTATACGGTTCCCGGAATGCGCAACTGGCTTCAACGACATGGGTTTTCTTACAAAAAGCCAACAATAATTCCTGGTAAGGCCTATGAGCCGCAACAAAGAGAGTGGCTGGCTAAGAATACGAGAAACTAAAACAGACTTTGCCTAAGGATGAAACGATCGGTTTCATAAATGGAGTGCATCCTACGCATAACGTACAGCCAGCCTAGTTTTTGGCGTGCTCCAGAAACCGATTTTCCAAGTTCTTTGTGTATAACCCCTAATTCATAATTTCAGCTGCTGTGGCAGCAAGCTCTGAGCGTTCTGTTTTGTCTAGGAACATGTGGCCAAACATTTTTTGTCCTTTGAAACGACTCACAGTATAGGTCAGACCATTAGAATCTTGGTCGAGATAGGGGTTATCGATCTGGGTCGGATCGCCTGTTAACACCACTTTGGTTCCCTTCCCTGCTCGAGAAATAATTGTTTTGACCTCATGAGGAGTGAGATTTTGTGCTTCATCGATGATCATGAAGATTTTAGGCAGTGTGCGCCCCCGAATATAAGTGACCGCTTCCATTTCTAGTTTTTTGCTTTTTGTAATCCAGTCAAACACCGACTCGCTACCGCTTTCCGTAGAAGAAGAGCAGAGCAGTTCCAGATTATCATAAATAGGTTGCATCCAATGATAGAGTTTTTCTTCTTTTGTGCCGGGAAGATATCCAATATCTTTTCCCAAAGGAACAATGGGTCTTGAAACCAGGATCTTATGGTAGCGTGCTTCATCGAACACTTTGCTCATTGCTGCAGCGAGAGCTAAAAGCGTTTTTCCGGTGCCTGCCGGTCCCATTAAGGTAACGAGAGAAATATCGTCTCGAAACAAAAGGTCTATTGCGCACCTTTGTTCCACATTGAGCGGCAGCACGCCCCAAATATCCTTTTTCATTTGTAAAAGAGGCTCTAGCTGCCTACTGTGAGCATTGTAGCGGCAAAGAGCAGAGCTGTTTTCAGGGCTCAGCATCAAGTAATATTCGTTGGAAAAAAATTCCCTATTTTCTAGCTGTATGCGTCCTTCTTTATAAAAAAGATCGATCTGCTTTTTCTCAACTTCTACTTTTGTAAGTCCTCGATAGATTGTGCGAAAAGAGACTTTTAGATTTTCATAATCCTCTGCATCCAAGAAGATAGATTCTGCCTTGACCCGCGCCACAAAGTCTTTGGAGACCAAAATGACCTTTTTTCCCTGTTTTTTTAAATGAAAGGCAATATGTAAAATTTTCCCAGTAGAACTATCCAGAGAAAAAGGGAAATCTTCTTCGCGCCTAATTTTGCCATCCAGAAAAATTTTGACGACAGGTCCTTCGGCAAGATGGATCCCTTCCAAAAACTCTCCTCTGTGTCCCTTCTTCAATGAGTCGATGTATCGGATCACTGCTCTGGCATTTTTTCCTCTTTCATCCATGATGCGCTTCATCGCATCAAGCTCTTCCAAAACAGAAAGAGGAAGAATCACCTCATTGTGATGAAATTTTACAATTGCAGAAGGATCGTGCAGTAAAACATTCGTGTCGAGGATAAAAGTTTTCATGAAATACTCCTTCGCGTCTTGCGCGAGCCTTGTGAAAAGCATCTTTTTCGGGCTCTAATTGGGAAAATATAAGAATTGCAAAAATGGGCACAACTTTTTTTTCAAATTTTTTCGACATACAAAAAAAATAGACTTAAAATCAGCAAGTTAAAACAATTTTAAGCAGACGACGCTGAAGAGTGCTAAAAAATATTGACTCTGATTGGGCAAAAAAGTTATAATGAAACATATCTAATGAAAAAAGGCGGCTCGTATGAACATTAAAATCAATGACTCCCTCCTCCATATTCCACCCTACATTTCCACCGGCTGGGAACACATCGAGTCTCTCTCTGTGGTAGGCTCGAGCTTAGTCGTACTACTAAAAAGCGGTGCCAAAGTAGAAATACCACATTTAGATCCAGCCATTCTTCAAAATATTTTTACAACCCACGCGCAAGTTCTAGAAAAAAAAGCAAACCCAATGCAATTTCGCTTTGGATTTCCCTTGCAACCGGGCAGCGGAATCGAAACACTGGGCGGCATGATGCAGCATAATCCCGAACAAGCCAACAATCCCGATATGCCTCCAGAAATCCTAGAAAAGCTTACAGGTGTTGCTAAAGTCTTGGGAGTGCCAGACGATCTACCGCCTGGCGAACCCAATTGCAATTGCACCTACTGCCAATTTGCAAGAGCATTGAAGGGAGAAACAAAAACCGACTCTTCTGCACCAGAAGAAGAAGTTTTGGACAAAGAACTTACCTTCCGTTCATGGGAAATCAAAGAAACTTCAGACCACCTCTATCTCGTCACCAACCCGCTTGATCACAATGACCAGTATCGCGTCCATCTCAAAGATCCCTTCGGCTGCACCTGCGGAGAAAAAAACTGCGAGCATCTGCGCGCTGTTTTAAATAGCTAATAGGGTGTCTACAAAGCGAGGTTCTGTCGATATTGTTGCGTATTCTAGTTGTGAAAAAGCAATCTCTTGATTATTTTGGAAGATATCGCGCTCTATTAAGGAGATCAAAATGCCGAAATTTCTTCTTTCTTTTATTTTTACCCTAACGCTCTTTGGATATGGCTCTGCAGTTAGCGCCACCCAAGAGCAAACCCCTGCAAAAGAAAATGGCGCTATTCCCACCGCCCCTTCTTTTGAAAACTTTGCCGGAAAAATCACTAAAAATCGAGTACGCTTGAGATGTAGGCCAGCTCTTGATGGCCACATCGTCCAAGAATTTGCGAAAAACGATCTGGTTCTTGTCACTGGACAAGAGGGTGATTTTTGGATCGTAACCCCACCCGCAAACATGAAATTTTTCGTCTGCAGAAGTTACGTAATCGACAACACAGTGGAAGCAAACCGCATCAATATTCGTCTAAAACCCGACACGGAATCTCCCATTATTGGCCAACTGATGCATGGAGATCATGTAGAAGGAGAAGTATCAGCCACCGATGATAAATGGCTCGAAATCTCTCCTCCCAATACTGCCCACTTTTTCGTCGCAAAGGAGTTCGTTGAAAACGTCGGAGATCAAGAGTACTTTTCTAAAACACAATCGCGCAAACAAGAGGTAGAACTTCTTTTGCAATCCGCTTATTTTGCCGCGCAAGAAGAGTGCAAAAAGCCCTATAATGAAATGTCTCTTGACGATGCCACGGGCAAATTTGAAGCCATTTGCCAAAATTATACCGATTTCCCCGAACATATACGCCAAGCCAAAGAAGGACTAGCTCTTCTTCAAGACAGCTATGTGCAAAAAAAGCTCTCTTTTCTAGAAGCAAAACTCGATCTTCCCAAAAATGCCAACTGCGCAGAAACACATGCAAAAAAAGAAGAGAGCGTCAAAAAACAACCCGTAGCAAAAGCTTCTTTTCCCCCAGAAAAAACCCCTCTTTTGACCAAGAAAATGAGCGCCTGGCTTTCAATGGAAGAGGAGCTTTTTTCTGCTTGGCACCAGCTCAATGCAGATAAAGACATGGCACAGTTTTACCTCGAACAGGAAATCAACGGCAAGACACTTTCGGGAGTAGTGGAATCCTATGACACAACTCTTGTGAAAGATCCTCCTGGAGATTTCCTCCTCAAAGTAGATGCGGCGCCAACCGCTTTTCTTTACAGCACACGCGTCGATCTGACACCTTATATCGGGAAAAAAGTGACGATCAAAGCAGCTCAGAGAGCGAACCACAACTTTGCCTACCCTGCTTTTTTCGTGACTTCCGTCAATTAAAGTGAACCACTACACCATGTGGCACCTCTCACGTGCATGTGGTGTATGCTCAAAACAACTTGAAAACCCGGCTTTTGGAGCACACCAAAAATCGATTTTTCAAGTTGTTTTGAGCATAGTTTCTGCGGAAGTTGCGTCAAGAAAGAGAAAACCAGGGAGTTTTTTTCAACAATCGTACAATTCCCAAGGAGAAAACTCCTCCTCCGATAGCCGTAATCAGCTGGGAAACACCGAAAAGAGCACAGAGCACTTTGGCCTCTTCTCGAGAACAAAAGTTTAAGAAAAAGGGCAATACAAACAGAAAAAGAAAGAGAAACTTTGCAACGCCGCAAAGAATGATACGGAATCCCAAAAACTTGCTTTTCAACCAATGAAAAAGCACGACGAGTAGAGCATTACTTAAAATGACCCAAACAACTACCGAGCTTTGTGCAAGAGGAATTAACCCTACTGCCAGCGCCATAAGACTTGGAAAAAGAGCGATACAAAGTGCCGATCTCACTCCTAAAAGTCGCACGGCACTAAAGAGAAGAGCATTAACTAAAATACCCGTCGCAAGCTGATGGTGGATCAAAGGAGCCATGATTCCAAAAGCAGTAAAAGCAAGAGTTGCAATCACTGTTCGCAGACCTTTGTGATCCAGTACAAATGCGCTTTCTCTCATCATCTATGCCTCCATATTTAAGTAGTTTCGGTATAAACATTTTTAACTATTCTTGCAAGTCTTGATCGATAGAAGAGAGTTCTGCAATCTCTTTATCTCCCCTAGCGACTCCCATTTCCTTGAGTTTGCGCGCGGAAACAAGAACACGCGATTCCATAGAAGACATAGCATGGTTATAGGACTCAATTGCAGTGGAAAGGGATTTGCCCAGTTTCATAAAATGCCCTTGCATTGCAAGAAGCCTTTCGTAAACCTCTCCTCCCAGTTGTGCCACCTGTTTTGCGTTTTTTGAAAGAGAGTCCTGCTTCCACACAAAACTTATACTTCGCAAAATCGCAATCAACGTGGTTGGAGTTGCAATCATCACGTTCTGCAAAGCTCCTTCTTCAATGATCGAACTGTCGACCTCTACCGCTGCGCTAAAAAATGCTTCTGATGGCAAAAAAAGAATCACATAGTCAGGAGCACATGCAAATGCTTTCCAATACTCTTTGCTAGAAAGTTCTTTGATTTGCTTTTTGATCTGCTGTACGTGAAGAAGAAGCTTTTCTTTCCGCATCCTCTCATCAGAAGCGAGCATTGCTTCATGAAAAGCATCCAGTGGCGTTTTGGCATCAATAACGATCTGCCTTTCCTGCGGCAGGTGAATGATTAGATCGGGCCGTACCACCCCATCAAGAGTGCGTGCCGTTTGCTGCTCGGCAAAATCTGCATGAGGAGAAAGGCCGGCAAGTTCTACAACCCTTCGTAAATGCAGCTGCCCCCAAGATCCCCTGATATTGGGAGATTTCAGAGCTTTGGCAAGTTCTGAGGCCTCTTTACGTAGAGAGGCTTCCGATTGCAAGAGGGCATGAATTTGCGTAGAAAGAGCTACATGAGATCCCTCTCTTTGCCTCTCCAACCGCACCTGCTGTTCATCTAGGCGTGCCAAAGATTCTTTCAAAGGAGCAATCAGCAATTCGATCTCCTGCAAAGAGCGCACCTGAAAATGTTCCTTATTGACTTTTTGCAGTCGATACAACAAAAAAATTAGCAAAAAGAGAACAAGACCAAGAATGCCAAAAATCATACTCTTTCCTATTCGTAATCGCTCTCGTCATCTTCAGGCTCAAAATCCTCGAGTGTTTTTGATTTTTTTCCTGCAATCAAGCGGATGATTGCAAAGCTAAGACCGACCAATACATACCCCCATGATGCCACTGCTAAGAGGAGAGGGAAGTAGTGCAAAATTCCATATAAAATACAAATCGCCAAAAGAACGGTAAAAAAAGCCAGATAAAAAGAGGGAATGCGAAAATGGAGCCCTTTCAAACTAGGAAATTTCCAATGGCTGACCATCAGATAGCCCAAAACAATCATGACTCCTGTCAAGATCAGAGCCCGTGTAATATCTGCAACTTCTTGCAAAATGGTTAAAAAGGGTGCGAAAAAGAGCAGGTTGGCTGCCACTGCTGCCGCAGCAGCCGCTGGTATCGGCAGACCCGTAAAATGCTTTTTTTGCTCGATCATTTGCAAAAAATTGCCCTTTGCTTCTGCAGCTTTAATATTGAAGCGCACAAGTCGCAGCACTCCGCATAAAGAAAAGATCATCGCTCCCGTAATGGCCACAAAAGAAATCCATGTTCCTTGTTCCAAGGAAAGACTTTTGAGCATCAAAACAGACGGCGCCAGGCCAAACGAAATAGAGTCGGCCATCGAATCAAACATCACCCCAAATTCTGTCTCTGCATGCAACGCCCTTGCTACAGCACCATCGATAAAATCGGCAAAAGCAGCCACAAGCAAAAGAAAAGCAGATGTTTTAAGCACTTCGTAATAGCTGTCTGTCGTCTCTACCATGTTTATTTTGAAAATGACAAAAAGACCACATGCCAGCCCAAAAGCCGTAATCATGTTGGGAAGTAGATTGATTTTTTTCATAAAAAAGTCCCTTATTTATTTTCACTATACCAGGAGCTTTTTCAGAAAAAAAGCATTTTTCCCACCACGCTTTGCCAAATTACTTACATAAATACATTAATAATCAATAAATTAACAAATTAATTAAATTAAATATTAAATAAGCTTCAAAATAAAATTTTTAATTTAGTATAATAAAGCTTAGAAATAAAAACCTCTGGAGAGCTCTATGTTGAGAAAAGCAAAAAATCCCTACCTCAATACACTAAACGAATGGGATAAAAAAGTAGGACAGACTCTTGTACGCATTCGAAAAGAGATGTCCGCAAAACATCCCGACCCTAAAAAAATCCACAATGAATATGACAAGCTCATTCTTCTAGTGGGAGAATGGAACTATTTGGCCCGTGAATGCAAGTTAATGGAAAAAAAGCTAAGACACAAAAAGTAATATCATGGACGAGATCCAAGATCTTTTGCAAAAAGAAATCAATGTCTCTGAAGAACTGCAAATCTTTCTGGAAAAACGCATCGACCTGATGCAAAAAAGCCTACAAGATTTGTCCGCTACCGATCCCGCATATTTTACACTCGATTATCAGATCAAAGCCGATCGCGTTGCTCTAGATGAACTACAGACCAGAAGAGAAGCATTGGTCTTGCGTTTGGAAGGAAAATCATCTCCCTTGTTGTAACGTTTTTTTAGTCTTTCCCTAAAAAGAGCTGATTATACACCTGTTATATCACGGCAATTTCTCTTCAACAGCAATTTTTCCCTCAAAAAGAGAACGTTTCGACACACGAAGCATTCGACCTGATCCGACCATCATCTGTAAAAAAATTTGCATAAAAATTGAATTTTTATTGAAAAGTGGTCGCTATAACAAAGTATTTTTCTAGAAATTTTTCAATTTAAGATCCTAACAATTAGCAACATAAGATAATTTTATAAAAACTTGAACAAATAAAAACAGAAACTCTATATAATTAATAGGTGTTTTCACTTTTATCCTAGTATGCAAAGTGCATTCTCCTAAGGATATAAAGGTACAAAACTTAAAAATCCGAAGTAGAATTTGGATTTTTAAGGAACTTAACAAAAAAAAGAGGAATTAGTCGTGTCAACAAAATCTAAAGGTACAATTAAGTTTTTTAACTTACAAAAAGGCTTTGGCTTCATCACACCTGAAAATGGAGGCAAAGATTTATTTGTTCATGCAAACAATGTCGAAGGAGACGCAAGAGCTTTGCGCGAAGGACAAAAAGTGAGCTATGTAGAAGGACCTGGACGTAAAGGACCTGAAGCAACTCAAGTAAGCATACTGTAAGTCTACATAACAAAAGCGCCTGACATCCAATGTTTTAAGGATTTCTGGCGCTTTTTCTTTTTCAAAAATTTTCTATTCTTTCAAATTTTTATTACAAAAAAACACATTGTTTTAATCGTAGATATTATATTTTATATGTGATACTATACATTGAAACAAAAAATATAGATAAAAATGAAAAAAGAAGATGTTTTGTTTTCTTTAAGTGAATTAACTTTTTCCTATTTTTTGGGTGCGCAGAAAGTCCCGGCCCTCCACCATCTTGATTTAGAAATTCCGAAAAACACCCTCATTACCATTTCAGGCCCGTCGGGCTCTGGAAAATCCACCCTGCTCAATCTTTTAGGCATGTTAGAGCCTTTGCAAGAGGGAGAAATTTTTTTTCTCAACGAACCATTTTCTTCTATGAGTATTCAAAGGCAAAATGAAATTCGAAAATATCACATAGGATTTATCTTCCAACAATTCCACCTAATACCCGTTTTGACAGCAGAGGAAAACGTTGAATATTTTCTCAAGCGCCAACACCTCTCTTATAGGGAAATCAAAGCACGTACAAAAGAAGCACTCGCTGCCGTCGATCTATGGGACCATCGGAAAAAAAAGCCAGGACAGCTCAGTGGCGGACAAAAACAGAGAGTTGCAATTGCAAGAGCCCTTGCAAAAAAACCCAACGTAATTATTGGAGATGAGCCTACGGCAAGTCTCGATCAGAAAACAGGCCGAGATATCATGAAAATCTTTACAAAAATTGTAGAAGAGGCCAATTGCTCGGTCATCCTCACCACCCACGATCCGATGGTCCTCTCCTTTTCCCAGCAAAACTTCCATTTTCATGAAGGACGCCTCATCAAGGATGCAAAACCATGATCCTCTTCAAAATTGCCTTTAGAAACCTATTTCGCAACATTCGAAGATCCATTGCAATTTTATTAACGGTTGGACTTGGAGCAGGAGCTCTTTTTTCCTTTCAGGGATTCATCCAGGGCGTTTTAAATGACTATAGAGAAACAACCATCCATGCCTATTATGGCAATGGCCAGCTCCATCAAAAAGAATATCGAGAGAGTGTCTACAAAGAACCTTGGAAACATTGGATTGCGGATTGGAGTAAGATCAAATCTTTTGCTTTAAAAAATCTCAATGTACAACAGGTGTTTCCACGCATTTCCATTGGAGGAATGCTGATGCACGACAAGGTATCCATCGTCGGACAAGGACAGGGAATCGACGCACAAGAAGAGGCCTCTTTCTTCAGCGCTCTGAACATTATAGAAGGAAAAAATCTTGAAACAGAAGAAAATGGCGTTCTACTAGGAAAAGGAGTTGCAAAAGCTCTTGGAGTTCATCCGGGAGATGAAGTTACTCTCTACACCAAGTCGATCCATGGCAGCATCAGTAAAGGAAAACTCATCGTCACCGGAATTTTCCACACAGGCAACGTAGATGTGGACAACCATTTGTTTCGCATTCCACTCCATCTTGCCCAAAAACTATTAAAAACAGATCAGGTAGAATCCATTGCGTTCGGTCTTGCCGATTTTAGAAACTGGGAAAGCATCTCTCTTTCTCTCACCAAAGCCTTTCCCTCTTTAGAAGCTGCCTCCTTTGCAGAGCTAGACAAGGTCTACTATCAGAATTCTGTCGATTGGCTAAAAATGCAGTTTTATATTGTGCAAATCATTATTATTTCCATTGTGCTCCTTGGAATATTCAATACGATCTCTTCTGCAATTTTAGAAAGAAAGCAGGAGATCGGTAATCTAAGAGCCAATGGAGAGTCCACATGGGATGTGATGAAGCTCATTTTATGGGAAGGTGCTTTCTTGGGGATTATCGGATCGGTAGGAGGACTTTTTTTGACCTATGTCATTGCAAAGGGGTTTTTACATCAAGGAATCTTAATGCCCCCAGGACCAGGGTCTTCTAGGCAGTTCTTCATCTCATTCGCTTTTACTCCCTTAATGGCTCTTCAAACATTTGCCCTCAGCCTCATCTCTTCTCTAAGCGCTTCTTTTTTCGCTGGAATCCGCGTAGCCAAAATGCCGATCACAAAGTCTTTGCGATCCTAAAAGAGTGCCTACTACAGCTCGTTTGGAAAAATTCTCTTTGGCTTTTTCTTCAATCTTATAGAAAATAACAAGTGCCAACAGCGAATGCTCTTATGCGCTCTTTGTTCTTTTCTTTTATCCACAGCTTTCGCCATCGAGGAGTACAGGTAGTAAGTAGTATCATTCTCTATCTTCTCCTTTCAGAGCACCTTCCTATTTATGCTCATCGCGGATTCTATACCATTAGCCTTTGCATCAAAGATCTTTTGATCTGGATGCTTCCTTTCACCGTTGGGTTTTTTATTGCAGACACCATGTGCACATTTGAGCGTAAAGCACCTCTCTTCATTGGATCTCTTTTGCTCTTTGAGGCCCTTTCTAACTGCAGTAGCGTCTGGTACGCTTTTGCAACTGCACATCTCGCTGCACACTCCCTTCCTTCTCTAGAGCTCCCTTCTTTTCACGATAGCTTTTCCCCTCTTTGGCGCCTCGAGCTTAATAAACCTGGATGGTGGTCAGCAGACAAAGGGACGATCGCGGGTATTGTTATAGGCTTTTTTGGAGCTATGTTCCCCAAAAGTCCTTTGCGACATCTCATCCGCATGGGAAGAGAGAGTGCTCAATGGATATTAACCCATCTCTTTGCAGGGCTCATTCCTATTTTTGTGCTGGGCTTTGTGGCACGCATGGTGCAGTCTGGCTTTTTCTATCAGATTCTGCTCCACTACGGAGAGTTGCTGATTTGGCTGGTCTTCTTTTTGGCCTTTTATTTACTTTTGCTCTTTTTTATAGGCAGCAGCTTTTCGTTTTTCAATGTATTGCGCTCTATCAAAAATCTTCTTCCTGCAGGAAGCTTTTCGTTTTGTTCCGGCTGTAGCTTATCCACCATGCCCTTAACCATCGAAGGAACTGCAAAGAACTTGCAACATCCATCTCTTGCAAAAGCAATCATCCCTGCAACCACCAACATCCAACAAGTGGGCGACTGCATCACCAATGCCTTTTTGTGTTTTTTGCTCTATCAGCATTTTTTTGGACACAGTCCCGATGTCTTTACCTGGCTCCAATTCAGTCTGGTTTTTGTCCTTGCCCGCTTCACAACAGCGGCTGTTCTGGGGGGCGCCATTTTTATCATGCTCCCGATCTACGAAACCTATCTTTCTTTCAATGCAGAAATGATCGCCATTGTTCTTGCTTTCAATGTCATTTTAGATTCTCTTGTCACTTCTACCAACGTACTGGGCAACGGCGCTCTATGCGCTATTTTTGAAAAGGTCTGGCTTTGGGTCTTGCAAAAACTTGAAATGCACACACAAGGAAAAGAACTTAAGTCAAAATAGCTTTGATGCGCCTAACGCCTGCGCTCACTGCCTCTTCTTTCACAATCTTAAAATGCCCCAAAAGCTTTGTATGGGAGACATGAGGCCCTCCACACACCTCAGAGCTAAAAGGCACCTCGCCCGGATGTCCAACGGTGTAGACCTTGATCTTTTCTCCATATTTATGACCAAACAGACCGATAGCCCCTCTTTTTTTTGCTTCGTCCAAGGTCATTTCCTCGCAAACAATGGGATAATCTTTTTCGATAGCAGTATTCACGATCTTTTCGATCTCTTGGATCTCTTCTGGGGTAGTTTTTTGCATATGGGCAAAATCAAAACGCAAACGCTCATGGGTAATGTTGCTTCCTCTTTGCGTTGCATTAAGCCCTAACACTTTGATGAGAGCTGCGTGGAGAAGATGGGTGGCCGTATGGTACTTTGTCACAATTTCACTATGATCGGCAAGGCCGCCAGCAAATTTTTGTTCCGCGCCCACTCTTGATAAAGCCTGGTGTGCTTTAAACGCTTCATCAAACCCTGCTTTATCCACCGACAAACTTTTTTCTTTCGCGAGCTCTTCTGTTATTTCCAAAGGAAATCCATACGTATCATACAATTTGAAAGCCTGCTTTCCAGAAATCAGAGAAATTTTCGTTCCCGATTTCTCCCATGCCATCTGAAAGCCTTTCAGCAACTTCTCAAACTCTTTCATCCCCTGCTCGAGGGTAGAGCGAAATTTTGTTTCCTCTTTCTCCATTTCGGAAAGAACAAAGGCACGATTTCTCTCCACCTCAGGATAAACATCTCTAAAGATAGAGATAACACCATCGGCAATGGAGGAGCAAAAATTTGCGTTGATGCCAAGAAGACGTCCATGACGAATGGCCCTGCGGATCAAGCGACGAACAATATATCCCTGGTCTACATTGCTAGGGACAATCCCCTTGTCATCTCCTAGAATCATGGTAGCTGTTCTCAAATGATCTGCTATGATGCGCATGGAGCGTCTTGTCTCTTGCCCTTCATAAAGATGTCCTGAGATTTGCTGAATTAACAGAATCAAAGGCCAAAAGGTATCGATCTGAAACACATCCTCGTACCGGTTGAGAACCATAAGGGTACGTTCAAGGCCCATTCCCGTATCCACATTCTTTTGCTTTAAAAGCTCATACTTTCCCTCTTTCGACTTGTTATACTGCATAAAGACATCATTCCAGATTTCCAGCCACCTCTCTTCATCATTACCCGGATTGCTTTTCGGTGAAGGAAGATTGCTCTCTTTTCCCTTCCAGAAAAAGATTTCCGTATCGGGTCCGCAAGGGCCCGTCTGCCCAGCGGGCCCCCACCAGTTATTTTTTTTCGGCAAGTAAGCAATACGCTCTTCTAAAACACCCAAAGATTTCCAGATCTTGGCCGACTCCTCATCGCGCGGAGCATCTGCGTCGCCTGCAAAGACAGAAACCGCAAGCATTTTAGGATCGAGTCCCAAATAGTTTTTCGAGGTCAAAAACTCCCAGCTCCATTCGATGGCTTCCTTTTTGAAATAGTCTCCAAGCGACCAGTTCCCCATCATTTCAAAAAAGGTATCATGCCGCTCATCTCCTACCTCATCGATATCCTGCGTGCGAATACACTTTTGCACATTGGTCAAGCGCGACCCTCCAGGATGTTTTTCTCCCATCAAAAAAGGAACAAGCGGGTGCATGCCCGCGGTTGTAAATAAGACTGTAGGATCATTTTCGGGAATCAAAGAGGCCGAAGGCACGATCGCATGTTTTTTTGATTGAAAAAACTCAAGAAATTTCTTTCTCAGCAGATGAGAGGTAATCATAGATCTTCCCTGTCTTTCGATTAGTTATTTTAAGTATTTTACATATTAGGTTTTTTATCCCAAAGAAACTTGCAAGAAAGACCATTGCCATTGTCACTGGTAAGTTTGGAAGATGATTTCTTGTATATATACACAAAGAACTTGGAAAATCGGTTTTGATGGAAAGATAAAAGCCTTATTGTGCTAGCTTTTTTGTCTTTAGGACCATTCTATGCATAAAAAAATTTATTTATGGCTTGTTCTATTCGTTGTGTTTGTAGATGAAGTGGGTGTTGGACTCGTCTACCCCATGTTTTCTTCGATGATTTTTCACCCTTCGGACCCTTTAGGGCTCTCTCATGCTCCCGATCTGATCAAAGGAGTCTACTTAGGAATACTTCTCGCAGCGCTTCCCATCGCCGCATTTTTTAGCGGGCCTATCTTAGGCTCTTTATCGGATCAGAAAGGAAGACGTCCTTTGTATCTTGTGAGTTTGTCCTTGGCAATTTTGGGATATCTCCTTTCTATGTATGGTGTCTGGATCCAAAGTATTTTCATCCTCATAAGTGCGCGCTGCATCGTTGGAATCGCAGCAGGAAATGCCGGCGTTGTGAGTGCAACCATTGCAGATATTAGCACTCCTGAGAACAAAGCAAGCTATTTTGGCCTTTATTCCATGGCTGCAGGCCTGGGTTTCATGATCGGGCCCGTTCTTGGCGGTGTTTTTTCAAAAAACAACTTTCTCTTGCCCTTCTCGTGGGCAGCTATTGCTTCTATAGCAAATCTTGTGTTGATATTCTTTTTGTTCCAGGAAACGCACCAGGTACGTTCTTCGGCAAAGGTACGTTATACAGAGGGCCTTTTTTGTCTCCAAAAAGCTTTTCGTCTGCACGATCTAAAATTTCTTTTTTTTACTGCCATCTGTTTTTGTTTTGGATGGTCCTTTTTTTACGAATTTCTTCCTGTCGTTTGGCTTTCTGATTTCGGATTTAACACTGATCAAGTGGGCATGTTCTACGCTTATGGTTCAGGATTTTATGCGCTAAGTTCGGGATTATTAATCCGTCCTTTCCAAAAAAGATTTCGACGCCACTCTCTTGTTTTTTATTCGCTTGCTATTTTGGGAGGTGTGATTCTCGCCATTCTCTTTTTGCCACACCCCTTTTGGATTTGGATCTATCTTCCCATCGTCAACTTTCTCATAGCACTCACCTATCCCACTTATTCTGCCATCATCTCCGACTCTGTAGATGAAAACTCCCAAGGGGAGATTTTGGGAATTTCACAATCGATACAAATGTTTTCCTTTGGCATCAGCCCTCTGCTCGGAGGGACGGCTCTTGGACTGCATCCCCATAGTCCCATGCTCCTTGGCGGGGGGTTCATGTGGATCGGTGCCGCTATTCTGGGGCTTTTTCTTAAGAAAAAAATCTTTCGCAAATCGTAGTGCAAGAAGACCCATAGCTTCAAAAACCGATTTTCCAAGTTCTTTGTGTAAAAAAATTATTTACCATAATTAAAAAAAAGATTTTTAATTGAAAATAATAAAAACACTGAATATAATTAATTATATTTATTAATATAAACTGTATTAAAATAATAACATTACACCAAACTAAATGACTAGCTCCTCCTCGGAAGTCTTGCTATTTCCTAAAAGTTTTTTGAAAGAACTCGATCAAAAAAATAGCGAAAAAACCAAAACAGCACCTCTGGCTCTGTTTTTAGCCGCACACTATGACCACTTCTATGGAAGCGACCGCACGGGCATGCTCGCGCTTCCATCTAACAGATTTCTTTTACTAGAAATTGCCACCACACATCGAGTGGTGGTTTCTTCGATCAAAGAAGCCTCTGATATCCATAAGTCTATTCAAAGAACAGCAAAGATATTTCGACAAAAAATCAACCTATTGATCTTTCTCTCCCATGGAAGTCCTTCTTTTCTGGCTTTGGATGAACTAAGGAGGGAAAAAAACCTCTTATACCAATCCCTCATTAGAGGATTTTGAGGGATTAGAGAAGAAAGCTACCATTATTTCCACAGGCTGCTTTACGGGAATTGATTGGGCAAGAAAATTGGCCGATCTCTGCTCTAGTTGGACAGTAATGGCTCCGATGGAAGCATTAATCCCGGCAAACAACTCTGTCTTTGTGTGTCCGGAACATGGATGGGAAATGCGCTCCTATACACATGCAGGCTTGGACAGCATAAACGATCAGGATTTTTGGCAGCATATCGCTCTATTTCAAAAAGGCTCACCTAGTTTTTTTTGCAAACAAGAAGACACCAGCGACTATTTCGATAGACTCCGTGCATATTTAATACAAGCTAGCAATACAGAGGGCACGGCGCATCTCGAGCTTGGTGGAATTTTAGACATCGAAGGAGAAACACAAGAGGCTCTAGTTTGCTATAAAAAAGCAGCCGAAAAAAACCTCCCTTATGCATTTGTAAACTTAGGCTATTTCTGGGAAAAAAAAGCAGACCTCACAGAGGAAGAATCAGAAAAAACAAAATATCTGGGCTTGGCTGAAGACCTATACCAACAAGAAGCGAAAGATGAACATTCGCCACTCGGCCCTTTGGCCCTTGGCGATTTCTATATGAAAAAAGCAGCCTTAGTGCAAGAAAAAGAAGAAAAGGCGCGCTACTTACAGATGGCAGAAGAGCAATATCAAAAAGTAGTAGAGAAAGATGAACTAGGCAGCCACACCGGTCTTGGCATGGTATATGAAAAAAAAGCAGCTATTGCCACTGCGAAAGAAGAACAAGCAACCTATCTGCGTCTTGCGGAAAGATGGCTTCTCGCAGCTGCACAAAAAGGATTTCCAAGCACTCAGTGCCTGCTTGGTCTTTTTTATGAAAACTATGGGAATTACACATCTGCAGAATTCTGGTACCGGAAAGCTGCTGCAATAAAATATCCAAAAGCACAATTCGCCCTTGGATGTCTTTATAAAAAAATGGCGCAAAAAACAGCAAAAAAAGAGCAAAAGCTGTACTACGAAAGGCTGGACCTCTGGTGGTTGAAAAAAGCTTGGCGCTCTGGTTATTTGCATGCCCTGAATAGCCTAGGCTGTTTTTATGCATCACAAATAACTGAAGAAATCCTTTCTAAAAAGAAAAAAATAGCCTACTTGCGACTCGCCGAAAAATGGTTCAAAATGGCTTGTCTCCATAGAAGCAAAAAGGCAAGGATCAACTTAAGGCAGTTGCGTAGTATCAAACTATCTCTTTTGCAAGCAAAAACAAAAGAGCGAAGAATCTGTCATGTGGGACACTCAGCATTATTTATCCATCTGCGGAAAATGTACACATTCCAGAAGGTGCTCTCGCCTCTTACTTGAAAGATATAGTTGGATGAAAAATATCCCTTTCCATAGATTTCCTCCACTTGTATCATTTCTTCGAAGAGGATGTTATGAATGAACTGCAAAAAGAGATCCAAGGCCAGATTGCCAAAAGAAGAACGTTTGCCATTATCAGCCATCCCGACGCTGGAAAAACAACACTGACCGAAAAGCTCCTTCTCTACTCTGGCATGATCATCACAGCTGGAATGGTCAAAGGACGAAAAGGGCGCAAAGCTGCTTCTTCCGACTGGATGGCAATGGAGCAGGAAAGGGGCATTTCTATTACTTCTTCTGCTCTGCAATTTACATATAAGGACATCATCGTAAATGTCTTGGATACTCCTGGCCACCAGGATTTTTCTGAAGATACCTATCGTACTTTGACTGCTGCTGATTGCGCCATCATGGTCATCGATGCTGCAAAAGGGGTGGAAAAACAGACTCGTAAGCTGTTCGAGATCTGCCATCTTAGAAAAATTCCCGTCTTGACGCTCATTAATAAAATGGACCTTCCCGGCCGAGATCCTCTCGATTTAATGAATGAAGTAGAAAATGTTCTCCACATCCATTCCTATGCGATGAACTGGCCCATCGGACGCGATCGAGATTTCCAAGGAGTCATCGATCGTTTTAGCAATCAAGCTATTTTTTTTGAAAAAACATCGCTTGCAGGAGCGCAAAAAGCTCTTATAGAGCGTTTCGATGCAAAAAGCAGAGAAGCAAAGGCTAAAATTTCTGAGGCAGAATACAAAAGAATCCAAGAAGAGCTAAACCTTCTCGACTCTGCCGGCAACACTTTTTCTCAAGAAGAATTTCTAGCAGGTAGGCTCACTCCCGTCTTTTTTGCATCTGCATTGACCAACTTTGGGATAGAGCCCTTTTTCGACGCTTTTGTTCATCTAGCGCCACCGCCATCAGCTCGTCTTGCCAATCTCTTAGATGGGACAGAAGTTGCCGTTGATCCCGTAAAAACCCCATTTAGTGGCTATGTATTCAAACTACAAACCAACATGGATCGCCGCCATCGAGACAGCATGGCATTTATCCGCATTTGCTCTGGTCGTTTCGAGCGAGATCTTATAGTCAAACATCTTAGGCTAAAAAAAGAGGTACGTCTTTCCAGCCCCCATAGCATCATGGCAGGGCAAAGGACCATTCTGGAACACGCCTATCCCGGCGATATCATCGGCGTCATCAACTCCTCGTTTTTTTCCATCGGCGATACCCTCTCTGTCACCGGGGATTTTCAATTCAAACCACTCCCTCAATTTCAACCAGAAATTTTTGCCAAGATCTCTCCAAAAGATGTGATTAAAAGAAAACCTTTCGACAAGGGGGTTCTACAACTTTCCAACGAGGGCGCCATTCAAATGCTCCACACTGTCGATCGGGTAGGAGATACCATCTTTGCAGCAGTCGGGCAGTTGCAATTCGAAGTCATGCAGTACCGCTTACAAGACGAGTATGGAGTGGATACCCTTCTGACTCCCCTTCCCTATCAATGCAGTGCCTGGATCGTAGGCGATTTAAAGACATTTCAAAAAACCACTACTTGCCTTATCGTTCAGGATCGAAAAAACTCTCCTATGGTGTTATTTACCAGCGAATGGGACAAACAATATAGCATCAAACTCAATCCCCACCACCAACTTGTCGATGTTCTTTTCTGAAAAGAGCAGTTTTGCTAATAATGTTGGAAACAAACCCTCTAGAAGGAAGGTTTTATGCATCCAGGAAACGAAACGGCATCGGTTTTTTCGATAGCTCTTTCTATTTTCGTAGTTTTTAATGCTTTGAGTTTTATGCCATTGATGATGGCTCTATTGGCTCATTACGATGCAGCACGGCAGAAAAAAATCATTGTACGAGAATGTTTGATTGCTTTAGGCATCCTTCTCCTCTTTACTTTTTTCGGAACCAAGGTTTTAGAAGTCATTGGCATACCCCACCCCATCATGAATGTGGCCGGAGGTGTTCTTCTTTTTTTAATCTCTTTGACAATGATTTTTCCCCCAAATCCCAGCGATACAAAGGGACTTCCTCGCCATGAACCCTTCATTGTTCCCATTGCGATGCCAGGGCTTGCAGGACCCGGTTCGATTGCCACCGTCATTGTCTTTTCCAATCAGGTCGGCATCCTAGAAACTACTTTTGCCACCCTCATCGCCTGGTTTCCATCTTTTGTGATTCTATACCTTTCTTCTTACATCAAAAACTATCTCGGCGAAAAGGGAATCCAAGCAGTGGAGCGCCTAGGTGGTTTTTTGATCTGTTTGATCGGAACAAAAATGATCCTCTCGGGAATTTTCTCCATGATCAAGGAAAATTTCTAAAAATCTATCTTAGAAAGGTGTCTACAAAATGAGGGTTCGCCGTTTTGTAGACACTCTCTTATGCGGGAGAAATTCTTTCTCCCGCATAATGTAATAACTTCTCTATGCCCAGTTATACACAAAGAACTTGGAAAATCGGTTTTTGGTACAGAAGGCCAAGGTTTACCGATGTCCTCCTCCATGATGTCCTCCGCCTCGCCCACCACCGCCACCATGATCTTCATGATGACGTTTCCCATCTCTATGATGATCCCTATGACGATCCCCATAATGGCGATGGTGCCAGTCATCAAAATCCGCTTCGTTGTCGATCCAGATTCCTCCATACCAGCTAGGCCCAATCCAAATTGCATCCTCATCTTCTTCGTACACTCTCTCTGGCCGTCCGCCAGCAAAAAGAGTAGAAGGGAGAGAAGAGGAAAAACTCACCAAAAAGGTTAACAACAACAAAAATCTTCTCATAGATCTCCTTAAAAAAGAGTTTCTTTTCCCATTAACATGGGATCAATTTTGTTTTCAGCACTTTTTTAAAAAAATTAAATTAATTTTTATGTTATAATTTAATAAAATGAATGAAAATTTCAGAAAAAAAATTTTAAGATGCTACAAAAGAGTGTCTTATGAAAGAAATAGAATCTTCTTCTCTTTTTCCCACAGAACCATCCACCCTGTCTCAAGATGCTGACAGTCTTTATCTTACAATTCAAAATCGGATTGTCCACATGGGAGATCTAGAAGTTTTCTCACGGCTGTCCTGCTATTATGAAATGATCTCTACGTTGAAAAACATGGAAGAATTGAAACTTCTCTCGGCTGCAGAAAAAAAGTGGATCGTTGAAAATCTCGTTCGTTTGGAAGAAGAGGTACGCTCAATTCCTCTAGATCTTACCGATCAGCTGGAAATGGTAAAAGAGTCTCTCTTCAACCTTCTCGCCTATTTCCAACGCGGAAGCACCAATGCCAAGATCATCTACCTGCTCTCGCAGCTTCCTCTTCTGTTCTGTCAAAGTCTGACCGAACAAAAAGCAGAGGCGATAAAAAAACTTCTCTTAGACAAAATTCTTTCGATTCAAAAGCTTTTGCAAACGATGTCTTCACTTGAGCAGAAGCACTTGCAACAAAAGCTTGCGGCCATCGAAGAGAACTTGCAAAAAAGAAAAGCTGACAAAGAACTTTCAGAAAAGGATCTAGACGAATTTTTCAAAAATTTAGAATTGTGAACATCGTTGTGACGGTTGAGATCGAAAATAACTGATGGAAAAACAACCGTTTTTTCTGCATGCACGATCGTACTATGCCCAAAGAACTTGGGTATAGTTAAAAAGCAGAATATCACCAATCTTCCGTTTCATCCGTAGCCTTTCCATTGATAAAAGCAAGGCTATCTAAACGCAAGTCAATCATTTTGGGACGAAATCGAATCTCTTGTTGCGCATAGGAATTTTTTTTCAGCTGCTTGCGGTAATCTTTCATCATTTTTTTTTGTAGAGATAGGTAGTTCCCAAGCTGCTGGGCATAGTGAATAGGGCTTAACCTAAGAATGTGTGGGAAAATCGCAACAAAATTTTCGTCTATTTTTAGTGCGGTCTTCGTAAAGACCACAATTTCTCGTTTTCCGTAACTTTCTGAAAAAATTTTGGAAAGATCAATCCATTCCACTGTAAAAGCTCCCTCCACAGCTTTTGGAGAAAAAAGCGATAAAAGATGCAAGGCCAATTCGATCTGCTTGCCACAAAGCGGATTTTCCCAATCTCCTCCCTTGCGATGGGAAATAGGATCTTCTTGGCCAAAAGGTGGTAGATCCAAATAGAGTTGGGGAAGTTTTTCATAATGAAGAAAAGGAATTAAGGGCAGAAGAGATCCCTTATCGTCAATGGCAACATTTTCATAGTCGTAAAGAAGAGCAATGGGTTGTTTGAGCAGATAGCTTACAACCACCGTTTGCGGCCATGCTTTCTTCACATAGACCTTAGAAAAGATAGGAAAGGAGTTTAATTTTTCTGAAGCTAGCTTCTCATCCCACAGATAAAAATCGGAAGGATGATCTTGAGAAAGCCCTAATAGCTGCTCTAAAAAAAGAGCAGGAAGCGCAAAAGCACCCTCCTGTTTTTGGACGATTTTTACGATAGGAGTTGGATGATCAGGTGCCCTTTTCTCCCTCCATATTTGCAAAAAGAAGGAGGCAACAAGAGCAATACCGCCCATCAAAAGAAAAAATCCTGTCAAAAATAGAAAAAACCTGCGTCTCATGTGCGCAATTGCCCTGCAAAAGCTTGTAAAACTTTTTCACCAAGAGATGTCACATCACCAGCGCCAATCGTTATGAAAACATCATGGGGTTTTAAAAAAGAAGCAATTTCTTCGATTTTCTCTTTAGGTAGATAGATGCACTCTTTTGTCATGCTTCCAGCAAGGCATTTCGCATCAATGCCCATTTCTGGTTTTTCTCCCGCCTCATATAAATCGGTGATGAAAAAAAGGTCTGCAATTGTAAAAGCCGAGCCAAATTCCAAAAAGAGATCTTTTGTCCGAGAATAGCGATGGGGCTGAAATAAAAGAACAATCCTTCTTTCTTTTACTGCCGCACGCAGGGCCAAAAGAGTGGCTCTGATTTCCGTGGGATGGTGACCATAATCATCAAAAAAATCGACAAGATCTACTCTTCCCTTATGCTGCAGGCGGCGACACACCCCAGAAAATTTGCCAAAAGCCCTTAGGATCTCTTCTTCTGCAAGCCCCAAGCGCAAGGACAGGCCAAAAACTGCGGCCGCATTCAAAGCGTTGTGCTTACCAGTCAAAGGTATCCGAATCTGTTCAAAGCGTCTTCTTTCGAACTCAAGAGAAAACGAAATAGAAAAACCATCTTGTGAAAAATTTTCGATCCTGCAATCGGCTCCACGAGAAAACCCATAAGAAACTCCGGGAGGAGAAAGTGATGCAAGTATAGGATCATCTTTGCACCAAAAAAGATGCTCTTTAGAAAAGACTTGAGAAAAAAAAGTGGCAAACCCCTTTTGGAGACTCTGCTCATCTTTCCAATAATCCATGTGTTCGCGCTCGCAGTTGGTGACAATGGCCCCAAAGGATTTCGATTGCAAAAATGAGCCGTCACTTTCATCGGCTTCTGCCACAAAATAAGAACCATGGCCGAGCCGTCCATTGGTTTGATAGTCCACAAGCATACCACCGATCACAAAAGAGGGATCCTTCCCAGACTCTAAAAGCGTCGTGGCAAGAAGACTTGTTGTCGTTGTTTTTCCATGTGTCCCTGTAACGAGAAGTGGTTTTTGTCCCTGCATGAGTCGGTCTAAAAGTTTCGAGCGGTGAAGAAGAGGAAGATGCATCTTCTCTGCCATCAATATTTCTGGGTTGCCAGGTCGTACTGCGCTCGAATAGACGACAATTACGTTTTTCGGAAGGTTGTTCTCTGCATGGCCCAATGTAATTTGAGCCCCTGACAACTGGAGCGACTCTACTATTTTCGAGCAATGGATATCGCTTCCAGACACAACTGCCTTTTTTTCCAAAAGAATACGCGCAAGCGCACTCATTCCAATGCCGCCAATGCCAATCAAGTGGTATGAATTTTCTTGCATGAACACCCTCTCTCTTTGGATATCTCGCAAATGATGTCGCACAGTTTTTTTGGCTTTAAACGGCTGTGCGACCTTTTGAACTCTTGGATTTTTTCTCTATGATAGGCAAGGCTTTCTTTTCTTTGGCAGATTTTCTCGGTGAGCATCTTTGGTTCTACATTTTCTTGCAAGAGCATCTCGCCTCCTTTGACCTCATTTTGCAAATACAAAGCATTGAGCTTTTGGTGCCCTCCCGCATAGGGATAGGGAATTAACAAGTAGGGAAGCTCAAAGGAGATTAGCTCGCCACAGCTCGAAGCTCCCGCCCTGCAAATGGCAAGATCGGCGGCAAAGAAAAGATGGGTCATGTCTTTTTCAAATCTCTTCACATAGCTGGGAATCAAATGACTCTGGTAAAAAGCGGAAAAAGGCTGCGGATCTTCCCCAGTCAAATGAATGATCTGAAAAAGAACACCCCTCTTTTGCAATAGCTCTGCTACTTTGAGAATCGCTTCGTTGATAAAGTGTGCGCCTTGCGATCCTCCGAAAACAAGAAGGGTAAAACAATCTTTTTTAAGATGTAGCTGCTCTCTTGCCTCGTTTTTTGATGAAAGAAGCGCAGGAGCGTTCCAGGGGAAAAGAGGGACATAGGCAACATGGTCACACTCATCTTTTTCCAGGGGAAATTGGAGGGCGATCAGACGCGCTTTTTTTGCAAAAAAACGATTCACTTTCCCGAGTGTGCGATCGGGTTGAAAAATGAGGATGGGAATTTTTTTCCACCAGGCAGCAAAAAGAAGAGGAAAGCTATGGTAGCTTCCAAAACCCACCACAAGAGTGCAGGGAAGAAAAGACAAGAGTCGCATACTTTCCCACACCCCCTTACAGAGAAGAAACAAAGAGCGCATGACACGCACAGGGTTTTTTGATGCAATGGTAGAGCTTTGAATCTCATAGAATGTAAACTCTTTTTGATCAAACACGCCACTGCCTGCAAGTCCCTTTCCTGCAAAAACTACGCGGCAATTTCTTTCCAAAAGGCCCCGTGCCGTCATCTGTGCTGGTAACAAATGGCCTCCTGTTCCTCCCGCCGCGAGAAGAACACAAGGCTCATCGGAAAATTTAGGAAGCAGTGATTTCCTTTTGCCTTGCAACATAGTCGATATGGAGTAAAAGGGTTAATGCAATGATATTGGCGATAAGAGCGGTTCCGCCCTGAGAGAAAAAGGGCAAAGTAGTTCCCTTGCTCGGCAAAAGTCCCGAAACAATTCCGAAGTTCAAAAAGGATTGAAAGGAGAGTAAAAATGTCATGATCGCTCCCAGATAAAAACCGGTCCGATCTGCAGCTTTGATTGCAATGGAAAATCCCGCATAAGCCATGAGCATGTAGATGAGTATCAAAAGAGAAACTCCGACAAAGCCAAACTCCTCCGCATAGATCGCAACAAGATAATCAGACCTAGCCTCGGGCAAATAGTTGAGCTTTTGCAAACTTTCGCCAAGTCCTCTTCCAAAAAGCTGCCCTGATCCAGCTGCTATTTTTGCCTGATAGGGCTGATGTCCTTTTCCCAAAATATCGAGCTCGGGATGCAAATAAACCTGTATTCTATCGGGCACGTGAGGCATGCGCGAAGCAACCACTCCTCCCAACAATACAAATAAAAGAAAGGGCAAAGCCCAGTAGGCCATCTTCACCCGAAAGAGGTAAAAAAGAATTAATAAAGAGACGAGGACAATTCCCGTGGTCCCATTATCTGGCTCTACCAAAATCAATCCCAACGGAACCAGAAAGATCAGCATGCGCTTGCAAAATACCTTAAAACTTTCTGGCATTCCATCCGAGAGCTGGCGATGAATAAAATAAATAGGGATGAGATACTTGGCAAATTCGGAGGGTTGCAGAGTATATCCAAACAGCCCAATCCAGCGATGGGCACCATTGATCTCTTGCCCAAGGGGAGGCAGAAAAACTAGAATGAGGCACACAGAGATAATAAAGAGAAAAAAAGGGGAAAGCCTGACTAGCTGATGGTAGCCAATCGACCAGACACCGAAAGCGAAAAGAATACCAATGACCGCATAGCAAATCTGTTTACAAAGAGTAAGTTGCGCCGTTGCGGCAATCTGCCGATCGATGGCTTCTGCTGCTGTGGTGTTGAAGAGCATGAGCAATCCCATGGAAAATAGAAAGGAAGAGCACATCAGCAAAATAAAGGTAGACTTACCCATATCAACGAATTCTCAGCTTATCGCCGGGACGCAATTTCTTTGCTTTTTCTTTCGTCAAATGGTTCAAGCGCAACAGATCTTCTACCTTCATGTGGTGCTTGATAGCAACAGTCCAGGGATTATCTCCATGCTTGATAATGTAATATTCGCCCTCGTTTCCTTTTTTGCTTTCATTCTGCACTGAAGATGTTTTCTGCGTCTTTTCTTGCACGTTGATGCGTAGCACCTTGCCTACCTGTAAAAAATTGCCATCTAAATGGTTGAGTTTTTTGATCTCCTGAATAGAGGTATGGTATTTGCGTGCCAATTTATCTAGAGAATCTCCCTTTTTGATTTCCACATCGACAAAAGTCTCTTTTTTTTCTAGAGGAGCTTTTGTTACAGCAAAATTTTCTACTGGTGGGTTTACAAGAACAACTTCATTTGTAGGGACCTGGGGAGATACAACTTCAGGGAGTTGATGCTCGGGCTCTACTTGCGCAGTAGCTGTAGTTCCCTCTTCCAGTTTTAATGGGACCAGCTCTTGTGAAGAAAGAGAGAGTGGTTGTGGAGAGGGTAATTTGCTTTCTTTTTTCTGCGAATACGCAGTTTCTCCTTCTTGCGATAAGAGGACCATGCCATCGGGATTTTTGTCTAAAATCGAGCTTGCCACCTCAACGGAAGAAGGGGTTTTGCGATCGTCATGGGAAACTACTGCGCTAATAAAAAGGACCAAAAGAAGCACAGCATTTGCGATAGCTGAAACAACAATGATGTTTTTACGATTCATGGACTCTTTCCTCCTTTTTTAGACAAGACACAGTCTCTTTAAACACTTTTCCGCGATGCTCATAATTTTCAAACATATCATAACTCGAACAACCTGGCGACAAAAGAATGGCATCTCCTCTTTTTGCCAATCGATAAGCTTCAAAGACGGCCTCTTGCAAAGACTCCTTTCTTCTTACGGGAATTTCACGCAAAGCCTGTGCAATTTTTTCTCTGCACGCGCCGATGAGGATCACCTCTTTTACCTTGCCTCGAAAGGCTTTTTGCCACGCATGATACTCTAATCCTTTATCATATCCACCTGCAATGAGCAAGATTGGTTTTTCGATTGCCCCGACAGCATATAGAACAGACTCCACATTCGTAGCCTTGCTATCATTGTAAAAAGAAACGCCATTTATCTCAGCTACAAATTCCATACGGTGCGGGGGTTTTTGAAATCTCTCGTAGCCTGTAGCAAACTCCTCTTCACTTACCCCCACATGCGAAAGAAGGTGAAAGGCAGAGAGCAGGTTTGTTTTTTCGTTGAAGGGAGAATTTTTTTTCAGCCTTAGAAAAAGTTTTTCTTCTTTTTCCTCATCGAAGAAAATGGGTTTTTCTTCTCTGAAAAAAGAGGCATATTCCGAATAAAGGGAGAATGGCAAGAAGAACTTACCGTCTTCTTTCACACAATCCTGCAGATGTAATTTTGTTTGGGCGTAGGAGAGCATGTCTCGATAACGATCCATGTGATCTGGAGTAATATTGATCACACAGGCAGCGTCAAAAAATTTTCCCTGCAGAAGTTCGAGCTGGAACGAGGAAAGCTCCACCACGGAAATTTCGGGTGAAGGATTGTGTGCCAAATAACCCGTAAGACTTTTTCCGACATTTCCAAGAGCTTCGGCCTTGATTTTCTTTTCTCTTAAAATAGATGCTGCCAAAAGAGTGACCGTCGTCTTTCCATTGCTTCCCGTTACCCCAAGAACTTTTCCCTGTAAATGTTCGAGGCCCAACTGCAGCTCTCCGATGATTGGCAAGTGATTTCTTTTTGCCTCCTGGATCAGAGGATGAGATGGAGGAATACCAGGAGATACAACCATCCGATCATAATGAGAAAGCTTCCCAAGCTCGTTTGCTGCGCATAAACTTAAGCCCTGGTGTGTGAGCTCTGCAATTTCCCTATCTTCTTGCAAAGAAGAGATCTGATCGTCATAGCCAACGGCCCCTTCCCCTTTGCTTAGCAGCAAAAGAGCAGCTCCCCTTCCACTTTTTCCAAGACCTACAATGAGCGTTCTCATACCTTCTCGATTCAGGACAGTTCCTTACTGAATTTTCAATGAAGCGATGCCGATAAACGCAAGCAAAAGGCCCACGATCCAGAAGCGCAAAACCACCTTTGTTTCCGGCCATCCTTTGTACTCAAAATGGTGGTGCAAAGGGGCACAGAGAAAAATCCTTTTTTTATTGCGATAGCGAAAGCTCAAAACCTGTAAAATAACAGAGAGCGCTTCTGCGACAAAAATGCCCCCTACAAGTGCCAATAAAAACTCTCGCCTCAGTAAAATAGCCGCAACCCCCAAAACACCGCCAAGCGCAAGCGAGCCCGTATCTCCCATAAAGATCTGGGCGGGATATCCATTGTACCACAAAAAGCCAAGACAGGCTCCCATCAACGCTAAAAGATAGACGGCAATCTCTCCACTTCCATCGATGTACATAATGTTCAAGTAGCGTGCCAACCCCACATGGTTGGACAGAAAAGCAAAGATCGACAGCACAATGGCTACCATCATCAAAGAACCTGCCGCCAAACCATCCAAACCATCGGTTAGGTTGACCGCATTAGAAGCGCCAATGATTACAAAGACAATAAATAAAAATGAAATAAGAGCTGCACCATTGGATAAAACAGCAATCGGTTCTTTAAAAAAAGGAAAGTAGATCCGACTAATGTATTGGCTTGTGGTGAGGTTTTGTACAACAACTCCCTTTTTTTCATGGGTTTCTATCTGTATTTTTGCGCTGGGCGAGGGAAGTCTACTCATCTTTTCGACAAAGGAGGTGAATGGTGGACATACTAGATAGAGGGCAATAAAAGATGCAAAGAAAAATTGCACGCGTATCTTCCATCTTCCCTTCAGCCCTTTGCTATTTTTGTATTTGAGCTTCAAATAATCATCCCATCCTCCCAAAATGCCTAAGACAAGGGTGGTTGCAAGAAACAGCCAGGTAAAAACATTGGTCAAATCCATCCACAAAAAAAGCGCAACAACCATGGAAAAAAGAATCAGCACTCCTCCCATAGTCGGCGTCTCTTTTTTCTTGCTATGGAGCTCGGCAAGAAGAGGGCACTCCTTTTCGTCGCGTATGGGCTGGCCAATTTTCAACGCATAGAGTTTTTTGATAAAAAAGGGGCCTAAAAAAATGGTGATCAAAAGTGTTGTGATGGCTGCCAGAAGCATCCGCGTCGAGCTATATGTAAAGGCTGTGGGCACTTTCATCGCAAGGGTTTTTTGCAAAAAATTGAGAAGAAAAAAAATCATAGATCTCCATTTTCTCTTTTTATTTCTTGAACCATCCAGTAAAAAATCTCATCCATTTCCAAACTTCTTTTTCCCTTGATTAACACAATATCATTTTTTTTCACCATCTGTCGCAATGAAGAAAAAAGCTTTTGTTTCTCGAAAAAAACCTCTCCTTTTTTTCCCTCTTCCAGAAAGGCATTTAGCAAAGGACGCGTTTCCTCTCCAAGGCAAAAGAGAAGATCGGCAACAGCTGCTGCTTTTTTTCCTATGTCCCAGTGGTTTTTTTTAGAAAAGCTGCCTTGATCCGCCATTTCTCCTAGCACTGCAATGACTCTTCCCCCGCTTTCTGCCTGCGGTAGGCTTTCGAGCGCAGCTGACATCGAATCGGGATTTGCATTATAAGCGTCGTTGATCAAAACCACTTTTCCCACAACCACTTTTTCAAATCGCATTTTGGGCAGCTGAAGAAACGATGCTCTCTCTTCGATTTCTTCCCAACTAAGCCCTAGCCACCGAGCAACCGCTGCTGCTGCCAAAAAATCCTCTTGGAAATGGCGCTCTTTTAAGGAAATGGGAAACAAGGCCACTCTTTTTCCCTTTTCCCAAAAGCAAGCGTTTTCTCTCTCTGGTTGCAAGAAGAAATCTGCCTTTGGATTTTCTGTGGAAAAGGTGAGAAACTCTTTATTGGGCCGAACGAAATCCAAAAGGGAATATGGAACGACAACAGCTCGTGTCGTTGGGTGAGAGAAAATTTCGCATTTTGCCTTGGCAATACCCAAAAGCCCTTCTGGAAAATTTGCAATATGGGCGGGCGCGATTTTCGTGATAAGGGCAATTTCTGGAGGGGCGATCTCCACAAGGCGGGCAATTTCTCCTTTTTCACTCATCCCCATCTCCAAAACGAGCAGATCTCCCTGCAAGTTTAATAGATTTAAGGGAAGCGTCGTTTGGGAATTTTTACTTCCTGGACTTTTGCCCACCCGATATTTTTTTTCCAAAAGAGTGGCTAAAAACTCTTTTGTGCTCGTTTTTCCCACGCTTCCGGTAACTCCAACCACTCTTCGGCAATTCTTCTCATGTGAGCTTTTTGCAAGCTCTTGCAAAGAAAGGAGCACATTTTCCGAATGGAAGAGAAAGAGACCAAAGTTATCACCTTGGTATTCTTTAGGAACCACAGCAGCCACAGCGCCTCGTGCAGCCACCTCTTGTAAAAAGCTGCTCCCTGCTACCTTTTTTCCCGGAAGCGCAAAAAAAACATCTCCTCTTTCCACCTCGAGGCTATTTTGGCAAAAGGAGCGGATGGTAAGTAATTTTTCCTCCGGACAGCCGGGGATGTTTGCAACAGTCGGCATAAAAAAATATCTTGGGATACTGTCTTAAGAATTAGCTCTTTCACCCTATTTTGGCGCAAGAAAAAATTGCAATATATTCACAATCGATTAAGACAAAACAACTTATAAGTTAATAATATTAAACATCTCGATTAAAACAACTTATAAAGTATTTTTTCATTGATTTTTAAATTAATTTATTATATAATTATATAAAAAGAGATTTGATTTATGACTACATTAGCTTCAACGCAAGACTTAATTTCCTCCAAGAGCATGCATTTCCTCGGGAAGGTCTACCTCCTTACCTTAGAAAGCGAAAGAGGCCAGAAGTTTTGCTTGACGGAAGAGCAATGGGACGCTGTAGAAAAAGCATTCAAAGAGCAATTTCAAGACCTTAAAGCCAGAAAAGACGCAGAGCCGCGTCTCGACGTGCAACAATTTGGATTACAACTTCGAAGCCAAGCAGCTGCACCCACCCCACTTCTTTGCGGACGCAAATTTTACAAATTAGCCAATCGAGAAAAACTAATCAAAGAAGATCTAGCACCTGACCAAACAGCACGAATTTCTGAGACTTTCAAAAGTTTTCTCGGACAGCAGCCCACCTTGGAGCAAGAATCTGCTCTTCTTCTGCCTCCCAAAACTCCTTCTCCCGCTATATCTGAGGTTGAAGGCGATGCTGGCAGCATAGACGATAGCTTCGAAGAAGGTGACGGCGTGGAAGGCGAAGAAGAAATTGAAGAAGAATCAGACGAAGAGGCGCTTTCCGACGAAGAAGGTGACCCACAAGTTGACGAAGAATTAGCTGCGCTTGAAAGAGACGCTGCTAAAGAGCCCTTAAGAGTTTCTGCAAAAGGAAAAGGGCCCGTCGATACAGCTAAAACATCTTCTTCTCCAGAAACAAGCATACTCCCTTCTTCCTCCGACGAGCAGGCAGTAACTGTTTATGGAACACATTCTCAATTTTCTAAAACCTGGATATTTGGCAGCAACCGATTTGCAACTTCCGGCTGCACGGTCTATTCCGCCTTGATGCTGATCAAACTTTTGCAACAAGGTACGGTAACAAAGCAAGACATCGACAAATGCTTAAGCGATGGTACGGCAATATATGAGTCTATTCGCAAACATAGAATCCAACAGGCTTTTATTGAAATTAATAGATTAGGCCAAATACATACTGGATTGAAAACAATCGCACAGTGGGCCATCCGCCGAGCGCAACCAGGAAAGCCTCATGCACAAGATGGAACAACATTTGATGATATACAGAAAATAGCAAGAAATAAAAAAAACAAATTACGTTTAGCAGCTAAGTATATTCTTGCCAATTGGGGAAAGGCTCATGATGATAAAAATGAAGACTCCCTCAATGTAGAAAATCTAAAAAAACGAGTAACGAAGCCACTCAAAAAAGAAATTCAAGAAAAAAGCGCAGAATTGCAAGTTCTTTCCAAGAATCAAACACCCTACTTGAGCTGGTCGGACGTTGCATTTCATCCATCCGAAATTCAGAAAAAGTTAATTCCTTTAAAATTACTTCCCGAAGCCAAGACAGAAGAAGTTCCACTTCAAGAACTCGGAACACTTGCCGGCACTACTTCTTCAGCAGCGACTGTTGAGTCCCTATTCCAAGAGCTCATAACTAAACTTACTTCCACTCTATCAGATGAAGGCCAACCAATGGGTGCTATTTTGGTCACGCCTGGCAACAGCTACTCTCTTTCCGTAAAAAAAGATAAGGATAGCTTGTACATTCAATTCTTCAACTCGCATGGAAATCCCAAGTTTAATGATTCTGGTGAACTCATAGGGCATGAAGGTCCTGCCTACGTAAAAACATTCCATTCTCTTGATGACTTTGTAGAGTTTCTCAACACTATACATCGCGATTTACACTTCAATCCAGCAAACTACGCAATCTACCCCGTGCGACTCAAGGCAGAAAAGGCCGCAGCACCCTCTAAAATGGAAAGTGCCGACTAAGGAATTATCCGCCTCTCCAATAATCCTTAAAATTCCTTCCAAGGCCATTCCACAAGTTATTGAGGTTGAGCTTCTTGATTTAAAACTTCTACTATAAAGTCTTATTTTTGACCGAAATTACTGAAAAAATTAGTTCTATTTTGCTAATATTGGTCTGCTCAAGGAATAGTTTTTTGAGCATCTTGAATAGAGGCTGCGCGCACTGGTAGGATTTGGAAATTTTTCGGTGCCAATGTTCGCATGCAAATGCTCCAGAGCAAAGGTGGCATAGCCAAGCGGTAAGGCAGGAGCCTGCAAAGCTCCCATCCCCAGTTCAAATCTGGGTGCCACCTTTTAATTTCAAGTAGGCTTTTTTTCACATGCTCTACCTTGTCGCAACACCCATTGGAAACCTCGAAGACATCACCTATAGAGCCGTGCGTATTTTATCGAGCTGTAGCTATATTCTCTGTGAAGATCAGAGAAAAAGCCAAATTCTTTTGAACCATTATGGCATCAAAAAAGAGTTACAAAGTTTTCACAAGTTTTGCGAAAAAAAGAAAGAGGAGAGGATTCTCAACGATCTAAAAGAAGGCAAAGAAATTGCTTTGATTTCCGATGCAGGAGTTCCGCTCATCTCTGACCCCGGATGCAATCTTGTACAAAAATGCATAGAAAACAAACTGTCTTTTACGGCAATTCCTGGCCCCTCTTCTCTAATGAATGCTCTTCTCCTTTCGGGATTCAATACACAGCCGCTTTTGTTTTTAGGCTTTTTATCCAAACAAAAGAGCGAAAAAGAAAAAGAAATCCGCCGGATGCTTTTCTTTCCGGGCACCTCGATCTGTTTTGAAACGGCAAAGCGTATCGAAGAGACTTTGCACATTATCCAAGATCTCGATCCTTCGCGCCCTTGCGCCATTGCAAGGGAGATGACCAAGAAGTTCGAGGAATGTGTGCGCCACGATGCAGCCTCTTTGCTACTACAGGTCCAACGCTCTCCCTTGCTGGGAGAGCTTGTGCTCGTGTTGGGCGCACAAGAAGCGCCTGTCCATTTGCTACCGCTCGAAGAGCTCATCTCGCTCTTACAAAATCTGTTTGCATTGGATGAAAAAGAAGCAATAAAAACTGCAGCAAAATTGCGAAAAACACCCAAGCGCGCCTATTATAATCTTCTGAAAAAAAAGGAGTGATCTCATGTTGGCGCTTGTCGTTGCTTTAATGGCTGAAGCCAGACCCTTGATCGACTACTTCCACTTAAAAGAAGTGATGGGAATAAAAGGATATCGCATCTGGAAAAAAGAAGAGATGCTTCTTATCCTTTCGGGAACAGGCAAACTCTTTTCGGCAGCTGCTACCAGTTTTCTTTTGGGCAAATATCCCGAAATTACACAGATGGTCAACGTAGGAATATGCGGACACGCACATCTTTCTTTGGGCTCTTTAATCATGGCCAACAAGATCATCGATTCTTCCGAAAATAGAAGTTTTTACCCCACCATGATCATCAGCCCTCCTTGTACAACACTAACCGTCATCTGTCTTCTCAAACCCTCCCAAGAATATCGGGAAGAGAGCTGCTTTGATATGGAGTCGGCAGGCTTTTTTCCCGCTGCTTCCAAATTTTTGCCTGCCGAATGCATCCAGGTGCTCAAAGTAATTTCAGACAATGCAACATCCCATCTTCCTCCTCGAGAAAAAATGGTAAGCAGCTTCATCTCTGCTCAATGCTCTTCCTTAGAAAAAATCTTTTTCGACTTAAAATCGGTAACACACACCCTTCTCCAAACCACCCCAGACGCTTCCCGCTATCTCGAGCAGTGGCATTTCACCCATGCCGAAAAAGAAAAACTTGCAGATATCCTCTATCGTATCGATGTGCTAAGGCCCAAAGAAGAGCACACAGAGCTCCTTGGCTGCAAAACGGCGGCGGATTTTCTCTTGCGCTTGGAAGAAAAAGCAAAAAAGCTTCCCCTCTTTTTGTCCCGAAAAAAAATCCACTCATGATCGATACACTCTACGTTGAAGAAGAAATTGCAAGCCATGTGAGAACGCAGAAGATTTTGGAAAAATTTCCCTCTGCTCGCACAATTAGCATCGACCGTTTTTCAGAAGTTTTTAACCGCACATCCCAAAACTTTCGCCTCCAAAAACAAAAGCCCTCTCTCATTTTGGCAAAAAAGTATGGCCGGTGTGTGCATTCTCTGCCAGCCGAACACTGCTTAACCACGAAAAAAAGTTTTTATTTTTCCATCTTCTACAACTGTCTTTTTGATTGTGCCTACTGTTACCTGCAGGGATTTTTCCGCTCTGCCCACCTTCTTTTTTTTGTAAATTTCGAAGAGTTTTTCCAACAAATCGATGCAACAATCGCACAACATCCATCAGAAGAGCTCCTCTTTTTTTCAGGATATGAAAGCGATTCTCTCGGATGCGAGGGCATCTTTCCTTTTCTCGAAGAGTTTTTGCCCTTTTTCCAAAAGCGGCCTCAGAGCTTTTTTGAAATCAGGACCAAAAGTGCTTCCACCTCCTGTCTTTTACAGAGAGCTCCTATCGACAATTGCATCATCGCTTTTAGCTGCACTCCCTCTGCCATCTTTCAAGCGTTTGAAAAAAAAGTTCCTCCGCTCATCCAACGGCTCGAGGCAATGAAAGCTCTGCAAGAAAAAGGATGGAAAGTCGCCCTTCGTTTGGATCCCCTTGTTTTTTTCCAAGGGTTTGAAGAAGAGTATGGCAAGCTTTTTTCTTTTATTTTTTCTACAATAGATGCACATCTGATCCACTCCGTTACTCTCGGCACTCTGCGTTATCCCAAAGAGGTTTATAAAAACATGCGACATCTGCACATCTCTTCAGAGCTACTGGCTCCTCTTTTTGAAGGAGAAAACAAGATGTTTGGGTATACTCCCGATGTCAAAGAAATCCTTTTTACCTTTTGCGAAAAAAGGCTCTCTTTTTACCTTCCCAAAGAAAAAATTTTTATCCAGGAAAAACGATGAAAACAATTTTGCTCACCGGCTGCAGCTCCGGTATCGGAAAAGAAACAGCCCTTCTACTTCTTGAAAAGGGATACTCTGTCATTGGCATCAGCCGCAGATCGTGCCCGTTTTTCGCAGAACACAAGAATTTCCACCACTTTTCTATCGACCTCTTTTCTCTCAACAATCTTGCTGTGCATTTAAAAAAAATCGAGCAACAACATCCCCAAATCGATGGCATCATCTGCAATGCAGGCAAAGGCTATTTTGGCCATCTAGAAGAGCTCTCTTCTCAAAACATCCGCGCGCTTGTCGACTTGAATTTCCTAAGTCCCGTCCTGATCATACGTCACTTTTTACCCTTGTTCAAAAAGCGCAAAAATGGAGAGATTATTTTCATTGGATCGACCGCTGCTAGCAAAGAGCAGAAACAAAACTCTATCTACGGCGCTACTAAAGCAGCTCTCTCTAGCTTTGCAGCATCGCTTCGAGAAGAGTGTAGAAAAGCAAATGTCAGAGTGCACCTCATCTCTCCCGGCATCGTCCGCACTCCTTTTTATAGCCAGCTCTCTTTTTCTCCCTCAGTGAAAGAAGATGCCTCTCTTCTTCCGATAGATATTGCTCAGCTCATTGTGATGATTTTAGAACTCCCCTCGCGCATCGTATGGGAAGAGATTTCGCTCTCTCCCATCCAAAAGGAGCTCCAATTTTTGTCCCACCATAAATCCCCTGAAAAAGTTGAAGAATAAAACTTTTTGCAGTACAGTGTGGTGCAAAAAAAGGAGAAGGTTATGTCTCATCCAAAAGAACTTCTTTTTGAAGAAGAAGCAAGATGCAAACTATTCGAAGGAATTCGCACTTTGGCCGAAGCCCTCTCTTTAACATTGGGTCCAAAAGGCAGAAATGTGGGCTTCGAATCGTGGAAAGCTCCCAAAATCAGCAACGATGGCAATCAGATCGCAAATGAAATTGAACTCGAAGACCCCTTTGCCAATATGGGAGCCTCTCTTGCCAAAGAGGCCATTTCTACCATCAAGGAAAAATGTGGCGATGGCTCCACTTCGGGCATCGTGCTACTCCACGCAATAGTAGAACAAGGAATCAAATCTCTTGGCGTGGGACAAAATCCCATTTTGATGAAACGAGGAATGGAAAAAGCGCTTCAAGCCATTTTATCTCACCTCGATCAAACGGCCCTCCCCATCAAAAGCAATGAAGAGATCAAAAATATCGCAACCGTTGCAGCTTCAGGAAATGAGCTGGTAGGAAGCATGATTGCAGAAGCTTTTAAAAAAGCAGGAAAAGAGGGTGCCATTTCCATAGAGGAAGCAAAAGGATGCGAGACATCAGTGGAAATGAGCGAGGGAATGGAGATCGATCGGGGTTATTACAGCTCCTATTTTTGCACAAATGGAGAAAAACTCACCGTAGACATGACCTCTCCCTATCTACTTCTTACCGATAAAAAGATCTCTTCCATTCAGGAAATTTTGGGAATTTTACAAAGCGTGGCAAGCACGGGAAGAGAGCTTTTGATTGTTGCAGATGATCTCGAATCCGATGTGCTGGCAACTTTAGTCATCAACAAGCTCAAAGGCATTCTCAAAGTGGCCGCCATCAAAGCACCCGGCTTTGGCGACCAGAGAAAAGCACTTCTAGAAGATCTAGCCGCGCTCACCGGAGCCGTTTTTATTTCCGAAGAAAAGGGATTTTCTCTACAAAAAGTTGCACTCGAGCAGTTGGGAGGAGCGGAAAAAGTCTTCATTACCAAAGATAAAACTCTAATCTCTGGGGGCAAAGGAACAAAAAAAGCCATTCAAAATCGCATTGCTATCATCCAGTCAGAATTACAGAAAAGCTCTTCTCATGAAAAAGATCTGCTCGAAAAAAGAAAAGCAAAACTCTCCTCCGGCCTTGCGATCATCAAAGTAGGTGCTCATAGCGAATCGGAAATGCAAGCCTTAAAACAGCTCTTTGCAGATAGCCTCAACTCCACTCGGTCTGCCATCGAAGAGGGAGTTGTCATGGGAGGAGGCGTTGCACTTTTACGCGCGCAAGAGTCTTGCAAAAAGCTCAAACTCGACACCAAAGAAAAGCTAGGAGCGGAAATCCTCTTTCGAGCACTCCAATCTCCTGCAAAACAGATCTTGGAAAATGCAGGGCATCAAAGCGCCTTGTTGATCGATCAGATTTTGAAAGAAAAGCCAGGGTTTGGGTTTAACGTCATCTCCGAGCAGATGGAAGATTTTTCCAAAACAGGTCTTTTTGACCCATTAAAAGTCGTCAAAACAAGTCTGACCCATGCAGTTTCGATTGCCACCCTTGTCTTGACCTCAGAAGTACTGCTCACTGATGCAAAAGAAGACAAATGACTCTCCTAAAGCAGCTCTTCTGCCAGCATCTGGCATTGGAGATGGGCTGCTCATGACAGCAGTTGCCCCCTTCTTTCAAGCAAGGGGGATGGTTTCCCACATCTTTCACGCCAAGATACACGAACTTTCTTCCTGGTTTCCTCACATCTCTTTTCACCCTCAGATAGAAGAACAAAAGTTACTCTCACAGCTACAAAGCTACGACTCTGTCTTTGTGCAAAACGACAATTCGCCAAAAATCAAAACCCTGCACAAAGCAAGAGAAGAAGGATCTCTTCGCTCTTTGCATATTGTTTACGTGACGCACAACGAAAAGAAGCATGCTCCTCTACACGCCCAAGATTACCTATGCGATCTTTCCAAAACCATATTGGAAAATCTCAAATGCGCAGCCAGCCACTCTCTCTTGCTGGAAAACTTTTTAGACACAAATGCTCTTTACCCCCCACCCCATCTCCAAAAATCCCGTTTTCCCAAAAGAATACTTCTCCACCCCATGAGCGGGTCTGAGCACAAAAATTGGTCGAAGCAAAAATTTCTTCTTCTAGCTCGCATGCTACAAGAAAAGGGTTTTGAACCTGTAATTGCTGTGAGCGCTCAAGAAAGATGCCAATGGACAGATGCTCTCGTCGACAAGATTGCCCTTCCCCATTTTTCGACCCTTTACGATTTTGCATCTTTTCTCTATGAATCGGGCGGACTGATTGGCAACGACTCCTTTGCCGGCCATTTGGCCTCTTACTTCCATCTTCCTACTCTCATCATTGCGGCAAAAAAAAAGCAGATGCAACTCTGGCAACCCGGCTGGAAAAAGGCCCAGCTTATCTTTCCCCCTCCTTGGGTTCCCAACGTAAAAGGCTTTCGTTTCTTAGAAAAAAACTGGCAGCTGTTCATTTCCCCAAAAAGTGTTTTAAAAACTTTTCTAGATCTTATTTGTTTGGGAAAATAGAGGTCGAAGGCGCCCTCGTTTTCCCAATTTTGGTTGTTAAATCGCTGAAAGATAGCCCTTTTTCATGAGTGCCTTATCCAAAACTCGCGTTAATCAAGGGCAACCCCAAGGCAAAACAGCTATTTCCCGACAAGCTCTATTCAAAAACTCCGGTGGTGCATTTTGCATCCTGGAAAATCGGTTTCTGGAGCACGACAAAAACCCGAGTCTCCAAGTTCTTTGGGCATAACATTGAACAATTTATATAAATAGCTTTATTGCAAATATAAATTAATTTTGTAAAAAACAAAAACTAATTAGTAATTATGTTGATAATTAAATTAAAACAAACTGATCTAAAAATAGGCA
>JAJZPH010000013.1 GCA_021811265.1 bacterium | reverse complement strand
TCGCTTGATTTATGCAATTGATCCTAAAAAAGATGTAGATGGACTCCATCCTCTGAATGTAGGCAAACTCCTTTTGGGAGAAGAGGGGGGATTTTATCCCTGCACGCCTAGCGGCATCAAACTTCTTTTGGAAAAGAATAATATAGGTATTGCACAAAAGCATGTGGTGATCATGGGACGCAGCAACATCGTTGGAAAACCCCTAGCTGCTCTTCTTGTGCAAAACAAAAAGGAGTGCGATGCCACAATTACCATCGTGCATGACCATACCCTGCATGAAGAAGAGCTTACACGGATGGCCGACATTCTCGTCGTTGCGATCGGACGGCCCCTTTTTGTGAAAAAGGAGATGGTCAAACCAGGAGCTGTGGTTATCGATGTGGGCATCAATCGCTTGCCAAATGGCAAGATCGTTGGAGACGTGGATTTTCACGAACTATCTTCTATCGTTTCTGCTATCTCTCCTGTTCCTGGAGGTATTGGACCCATGACAATTGCTCTTCTTTTACAAAATACATGGAAGAGTTATTGTGAGAAATATGATCCAAAAAACGCTATTCTTTGATATTGGCAACGTCCAGCTATTCTTTGATCACAAGAAGATGTGCAGGGCTGTTGCTCAGCTTTTCGGTCTCAATTCCCAACGAGTAGAAGAGCTTTTTTTCAAAGAAAAACTACTCGATGATTGGGAAGTAGGAAAAATCCATTATCGAAGCCTTTATCACATTTTTTCATCTCAAAGCAACACGCAAGCCTCTCTTTCCTCTTTCTTTCACGCACTTTCAGATATTTTTACGCCAAACACCTCTCTTTTTCCACTATTGAAAACTCTTAAAAAGGAAAATGCTCACCTCATACTCATTTCAAATATTGGAGATGCCCATTTTGATTTTATCTGCTCTCGCTTTCCCATTTTTTCTCTCTTCGACGACAAGCTCTTATCTTTTGAAATCAAGATGAGAAAGCCCAATCCCTTGATCTACAAAATTGCTTTGAAAAAAGCCCGAGGGCCCAGTCTCTATATCGATGATATCCTTGAGTTTGTGCAAGCAGCTCAAAAATGCGGACTCGACAGTGTACAATTCCAAAACAACCAGCTGCTAAAAAAACAATTAATCGCAAAAGGTTTTATCAATGAAATTCAAAAAACACCGTGAAAGCAAGAAAGTAGAAAAGAAAAAAGGAAAGCTTCTTTTTGCCGAAAAATCATCTCCTATCCTCTACCTTGCAGGAACGATCAAAACCCACCAAAGAGGCTTTGGGTTTGTGCAAACAAAGAACAAGAAAATTGGCGAGGTATTTATTCCTCCCTCCTATCTCATGGGAGCCGTAGATGGCGATATGGTCGAAGTAGCAGTCGATGAAAGCAAGGTATCTCCAAAGGGCTTTGAGGGGCGGGTTGCAAAAATCCTAGAAAGAAAGCGCACGACTCTGGGAGGAACTGTTGTAACCAAAACAAAAAAGGGATTCATCCTCTTCTCTCCTCTCATCTCCGCACCGAAAACCATCTTTTTACATACAAACCAAAATCTCAAGCGGGGCGATCGCGTCCTTGTAAAAATCGAACAATGGAACAATCAGGAAGACTCTATCTCCACCTCTCTCATCAAAAAAATTGGAAATATAGACGATCCGTCTATCGACATTGACGCTGCGATCGCTGAATTTCAGCTCCATACCGAATTTTCCCGTAAGATTTTACAAGAGGCCGAATGTTTTGGAGAGAGTGTGGCAAAAAAAGATGAGAAGGGAAGAAAAGATCTGCTCCATCTCGACACTATTACCATCGATCCCAAAACGTCGAAAGATTTTGACGATGCCCTTTCTCTAACGAAAGACACAAAGGGGCATTTCCATCTGGGCGTTCATATTGCCGATGTAGCCCATTATGTGCGTCCGGGCTCTTTGTTAGACCAAGAAGCAGCTCTCCGTGCCAACTCGATCTATCTTCCAGGAAAATGCATTCCTATGCTCCCAGAAAACCTCAGCGACAACTTGTGCAGCCTCAAAGCTGGCGTCATCCGCCTGGCAGTGTCGGTGCTCATGGATTTTGATGCAAAGGGAAATTTGACCAGCTACGAAATTTGTAGATCCTTCATCAAAAGCAGAAAGCGCTTTACCTACGAAGAAGCTTTTTCCGTTCTACAAAAAGAAGAAAAAAGCCCTTTTCTTCCCCTTTTGCAGCAGATGGGAAGTTTGGCTCTTCTTCTCAAGAAAAAACGGTTCGAACGCGGAAGCGTCGATTTGGCTCTTCCCGATGTGGAGGTAGTGATCGATGCAAAAGGAGAAGTGTTAGGAATCGAACTTCACGAATATGATCTTACTCACCAACTGGTCGAAGAGTTTATGCTAAAAGCAAACGAAACCATTGCCAAACACTTAAACCAGAAGGAAAAGATCCTCCTCTACCGCATCCATGAAGCGCCTACTGAAGAGGATTTTTTAGAGTTTGCCTCGCTTGCACGCTCCCTTGGCTTCGAGATCGCCGACAATCCCTCGCCCACAGAGCTCCAAGAGTTTTTCAAAAAAGCCAAAGAGACTCCCTACTTCCACCAACTTTCGATAAGCTTTATCAAAAGCATGAGACTTGCCATCTACTCTCCCCAAAATGCGGGTCACTATGGACTGGCTCTCGAACATTATTGCCATTTCACAAGCCCCATTCGTCGCTACAGTGACCTCATTGCCGAACGACTGGTCTTTGATGAAGAGGGAGATGTCGACCTCGAAAAGACCGCTCTTCACTGTTCAGCACAAGAGAGAACTGCGTTTCGGTCCGAGAACTCTCTTCTTCTTCTAAAAAAGCTTCGACTGCTCCAAAAAAACCTAAATCGTACCCCTTCTTATATCTACACAGCAATGGTCACCCGGATCAAACCCTTTGGGCTCTTTTTCGATGTCGAGGGCTATTTTATCGATGGTTTTATCCACATTGCAGAAATTGGAAACGATTACTACGTTTTTTCTCCATCATCTTCAACTCTGAAAGGGGAAAAAACGCGAAAAAAATTCTCCATCGGAGATAAAATTTCCCTCAAACTGATCAGCCTAGATCTCATTACCCTCCAAGCCAAATGGAAAATCACGCAAGAAAAACCGCAAAAAAACTAAGCAAAAGCTTCTTTTTACAAGAAGATGTTGTCTCAATTGCACAATCACTGCTTGGAAAAGTTTTAATTTCTCATTTAGATGGGCAGCTTACTTCCGGCATCATCGTGGAAACCGAAGCCTATGCAGGGGTAAGCGATCGTGCCTCGCACGCCTATAATGGCAGATATACAGAGCGCACAAAAACACTCTACGAGGAAGGAGGGATAGCTTATGTCTACCTCTGCTATGGCATGCACCTGCTCTTCAACGTGGTCACGCACAAAAAAGGAACTCCTCATGCCGTCCTCATTCGAGGATTACAACCTCTCGATGGGATCGGCATTATGTTGCGAAGAAGAAAGAAAAAAGAGGTAGATGCAACTCTTTGCTCAGGGCCTGGAACTTTGACCAAAGCTTTGGGTATTTCTCTCAAACACAATAGTATCTCGCTTACTGGAAACCAGATCTGGATCGAAGAGGGAGCTACAGTGGATCAGCATGAAATCTTAGTTTCTTGCCGCATTGGAGTGGATTATGCCAAAGAAGATGCCCTTCTCCCCTGGCGCTTTTGCTTAAAAAAGTAATTGGGCAATCGCCTATCCCAACAATAAAAAAGAAGGGTTTTCCAAGAACTTTTTCAACGACCCGAGAAAAAGTGCAGCGTCTCTGCCATCCACAACGCGATGGTCTGCCGAAAGAGCCACTGTAAGAACCTTTCCTGCCACAAGAGCTCCTTCTGAGACAAGGGGCTTATCCTCGATGGCACCCACGGCCAAAATGGCCGCTTGAGGAGGATTTAAGACTGCTTGAAAATCATGGATGCCATACATGCCCAGGTTCGAGATGGTAAAAGATCCACCTTTATACTCTTCAGGACGTAACTTCCCCTCTTTTGCCCTCAAAGAAAGAGCTTTTATTTCCTGAGAAATCTGGCTTAAGTTTTTATAATCCGCATAGCGAATGATCGGCGTGATCAATCCCTCGGGCAAGGAGACTGCAACTGCTATGTCAATCGTTTGGAATCGAATGATAGTCTGGTTCACACTATGAAAGCCACTATTGACATGGGGATTTTCACGAAGGGCAAGTGCGGCTGCTTTGACGATACAATCATTTACTGTCACATCAATTTCAGCGCTCTTGAGCTCTTTTCTTATCTCGACAAGAAGGGACATTTGGATCTCTTGCGTAACGTAAAAATGGGGAATAAAACTCTTGGCCTCTTGCAGTCTTTTTCCAATCACCTGTCGCATCAAAGAGGGCTTTTCTTCCACATAGCTGCCCGCAGGAATTTCGGGCCTTGTTTTTTCGCAAAACGCAAAAGGAGTTTTTTTTCTAGCACCCAGAAGGTCGCGACTCACAACCATCCCATCGGGACCAGATCCCGTAGTGCTCTCTAAATCAAGGCCCTCTTGCTGTGCCAGCCTGCGTGCCAAGGGAGAGGCTAGAGCTCGCTTGTGAAATTCCCAGGAGGACTCTTGAAAGGAGACTGTTTCTAAGGGAGGCTCGGGAACAAAAGAGGGCTGAGAGGGCGATGGAATTTCGGCTGTCTCCTCCACCTTTTGCATCGTTTCTTTTTTTTCCACAGAAAAAGCGGGTGGAGAAGAGACAGCGTCGTCGATTTTTTCATCGAGCGTTGACGTTAAAATAGCAACTGATGCACCGCGAGCTGCCGCCTGGTTTTCCTGTGTGTAGATTTTTCTTAAAAAGCCCTCTTCTGGTGAGCGGTATTCGATCGTCGCTTTGTCGGTGTTCACATCAAAAAGAAGATCTCCTTCTTTGACAAATTCTCCGATTTTCTTGTGCCATTTGACAATCTGTCCAGACTCCATCGTTGGGGAAAGCTTGGGCATCACAATGGTATACTGCATAAAAATTCATCTCCGATTCGAGAATCTCCGACTTGAGAGTCTCCGATTTAAGAAATCGTTGCAACAACTGCTTCTATAATTCTTTCCTTGCTGGGGAGAGCTTCTTTTTCCAACACGATGGAATAGGGAAGAGGCGTCTCTTTTGCACATACACGTTTGACGGGAGCATCGAGAAAGCCAAAGCAGTGCTCCGTAATTTCAAAACCAATTTCTGCAGAAATGCCAGAAAAATAGTGTCCCTCTTCCACAATGACGCAACGGTGCGTTTTTTTGACCGACTGGGCAATAAGCGCAATGTCGAGCGGCTTGATCGTTCTCAGGTCGATTAGCTCGACAGAAATCTTATTTTTCTGCAAAGAGGCTACTGCCTCCTTGCAAAATTCCATCATACGACTATAGGAAACAAGAGTTACGTGAGTGCCCTCTTGCACAACTTTGCCCTTTCCAATTGCAATCAGATACTCTTCTTTGGGAATATCCATTCGATTGCTGTAGAGCAGCTCGTTTTCCAAAAACAAGACTGGATTTTCTTCCCGAATGGCTGCTTTCAAAAGCCCCTTGGCATCATAGGCATTACTCGGAGCAATTATTTTCCACCCAGGAAAATTCCCATACAACGACTCGACATTGTGAGAATGCTGGCAAGAAACTTGAGCCGCAGCTCCATTGGGCCCTCGAAAGACGATAGGAACGGAAAAGCGCCCTCCCGACATGTAAAAAAGCTTGCACGCATTAGATATGAGTTGATCTGCCGCGACGAAAGAAAAGTTCCAGCTCATAAATTCAACGATAGGCCTTAGCCCCGTCATTGCAGCGCCAATCGCCACTCCCGAAAATCCATTTTCCGCAATCGGCGTGTCAATCACTCGCTTGCTACCAAATTTCTCCAAAAGTCCCTTCGAAACTTTATAGGCGCCCTCATATGCGCCCACCTCTTCACCAAGAAGAAAGACCCTCGCATCGCGCTCCATCTCTTCTTCCATTGCGAGGCGAAGAGCCTCTCTCATTTCAACGTTCTGTGTCACAGAGCCCTCTTTTTTCAGCAAAAACTCCCTCTTCAAGAGTTACGGGATTTGGAAATGGACTCTGATCGGCAAATACCTCGGCATCTTTAACCTCTTTTTTGATCTTTTCTTCCATGGCTTGCAACTCTTCTTGATTAAGAAATTGGCACGACAATAAGCGTTGTTTCATCTGTTCGATCGGATCTTTTTTTTGGATCCTTTTCAGCTCCTCTTTTGTGCGATAGAGCCCGGGATCAGAAATAGAATGTCCCCGAAAACGCTCGGTTACGGCCTCAATCAAAATAGGACGCTCGTTTTTTTGCATTTCATTTTTTGCCTCCACAAATCCTGCTATGCATGCCAGAAGATCCATTCCATCGAGCGTCAAAGATTTCATGTTGTAGAGTAAGCCAAATTTTTCCCCAATCGGAAGAGGGGCAATTGCTTTTTCAACATTAGTGCCCATTCCCCATTTATTGTTCTCAACCACATACACGCAAGGCAGATTCCAAAGAGAGGCTAAATTGAGTGATTCGTAAAAAGATCCTTGCGCCACAGCCCCCTCTCCTAAAAAGCAAATGGAAAACTCACCTTTTTTCTGTTGATATTTTAGAGAAAAAGCAGCACCCGTTGCGATCGGAATGTGCCCTCCTACAATGGCAAGACCACCGAGCATCCGGTCAGAAAAGAGGTGCATCGATCCTCCTCTCCCTTTGACATTACCACTCTCTTTTCCAAAGAATTCCGCCATTAAGCCCTTGGGATCCTCTCCCAAAAGTATAGCAAGAGCATGACATCTATAAGTTGTTGTATACCAATTATTTAAACCAAACACAGCTACACTTGCAGTTTGTATAGCCTCCTGACCTGCATAGGAGTGAAAAAACCCTCCGATTTTTCCTTGCAAATAAGCATTTTCAGCCCTCGCTTCAAAAATGCGAATGAACAACATCTTTTCGAACAAAGAAAGAAGCTTTTCTTTCCCCAGCTGCTTCATCACTTTTTCTTCATCAAAAGCAAATACATGGGCTTTTTCTTCGGTCATAGAATGCTCCTTCTTTCTTTTAGTAAAAAAAAGAAAAGGGGGCAAGAGAATTTATAGACGTTCACCTCCCTCTTTCATCGAAAGGTGAAAAAACAGCCTAACTTTTTTTCTTCTCAAAATTGATTGGAAAGAGCCGAAGCTTTTCCTGCGAAGCAATAAATTCAGCGTGGAGTTCCCGTGGGGATTCCAGGCATGTCTTGCGCACCCGACGGTAGAAGGAGTGGATTGTTCGTCACGGGAACCGTCCTAAGCTCTTCTTCTTCAGAGCTTCTCGATTGAAAACAGCCCGTTAAAATAAATAAAGAAAAGAAAAACACACAAATTCCCTTTCTCATAAAAACTCCGTTTCAAATTTTTTTAGATACAAATATATCTCATACATGTTAAAAAATCTATACTGAAGTGATTTGGAAAAATCGCTTCACTATCCTTAAAGATGGTGTGTATGGTTTTACGCCCTATTTTTTACGACACAGAGACCACAGGCACTCTACCAGACAAAGATCGCATTATCGAGCTTGCCGCCTACGATCCCATCCGCAACCTAAGCTTCAGTGAACTCATTCATCCTGGTATTCCTATACCCCAAGAAACAACAGCCATCCATCACATCACTGATGAAATGGTGAAAGATGCTCCCTATTTTGCAGAGGCTGGAAAAAAATTCCTCTCTTTTTGTGAAGGAGATGTGGTGTTGATCGCCCACAACAACGATGCTTTTGACAAGCCTTTTTTAGAAAAAGAATTCGAACGCTCTTTCCTTTCCCTTCCTCCTTGGCGCTTTATCGATTCTCTCAAATGGGCAAGAAAGTACCGTCCTGATCTTCCTCGCCACTCATTGCAATATTTACGAGAGGCGTTCGACATTCCCTCCAATCAAGCCCATCGTGCTTTGCATGACGTCGTTACGCTCTACCGTGTCTTCATCTCCCTGTGCGACGATTTAACGCTTGATGTGATTTTAGAGCTCATGAAAAACACTTCTTGCAAAAATCCAACCGCAATTAGCCATATGCCCTTTGGAAAGTACCAGGGGACGCGCCTCGAAGATATCCCAAAGGGATATATCCAATGGCTGCAGAAAAATGGAGTTTTCGATAAAGAGGAAAATAGATCTTTAAAAGCTGCTTTTGAAAAGAAAAATCTTTTAGAGGGAGTCTCTTTGTGAATCCAAAACGGGTTGCCATCATCGGAAGTGGATACATTGGAACAGAACTTGCGATCTATTGGGCAAAAAAGGGATATGAGATCACCGCCACCACTTCTAGCCCCAAAAAAATCAAACTACTTTCTAAAATTGTCCAAAAAACAGCCCTTTATAAGGGAAGCGCTGATGGAGTGATTGCCCAAATTCTTTTAGAAAATGATGCCATTATCCTTACCTTATCCGCAAACCGCCATGGGGACATCGAACAGACCTTTCTTAGCACAGCACGCTTTATCAAATCCTGCGCACTCGAGATGCAAACGCCAAAAACACTCATTTATACTAGCAATTGTAGTGTTTATGGAAACCATCATGGTCTTTGGGTCAATGAAAAGTCCCCTCTTCTTGCAACTACATTAGAAGGAAAAATCCTCATTGAAACAGAAAGCTGCTACCTCTCTTTGATCGACCTGGGATGGCAAGTGTGCATCTTGCGCCTAAGCGACATCTATGGCCCTGGAAGAGAAATTTCAAAAAAAATAAAAGACCTTCAAGGAAAAGTACTCTCTGGTAGCGGGGAAAATTTTACCAATATGGTTCACGAAGAAGATGTTGTCCACGCTATCGATTATTCTCTACAAAGAGAGCTCAAAGGAGTCTACAATCTCTCCGACAACGATCATCCCAAGCAAAAAGAGTTTTACGATATGATATCCAAGCGGTTTCACCTGACCCCTCCTATTTGGGATGCATCGCAACATCCCTTAAATGGAAATAAACGCATTTCTCACAACAGAATCATCAAAGAGGGCTTTCGTTTCACCTATCCTCATCGACTGATGATTTGAAGCTGTAAACTAACGCGAGTTTTGGATAAGGCACTCATGAAAAAGGGCTATCTTTCAGCGATTTAACAACCAAAATTGGGAAAATGAGGGCGCCTTCGACCTCTATTTTCCCAATTTTGGTTGTTAAATCATCTGAAATATCTGCCTTTTTCATAGAGCGGCATACCCAAAACTCGCGTTACTTTGGTTGTTTGGGAACCAACAAAAAAAAGAAGAACATGAAAAAAATTGCGCTTTCTCTTATCTCCCTCATTGTGATCTTGATTCTTTTAGGAAGCTTTCTTCTGTCGAAAAAAAGCTTTCTCATCTCTCGATTTCTTTCCAGCAAAACAAACGCTCCCGTTTCCATCGAAGAAATACTCTTTTTCAAGGGAGGATGCAAGATCTCTTACTTCCATCTCCAAAACAACACCCCCCCTTGCAAAACCTCGACTGCGCTTTCAGCAAAAGAGATTACCTGCATAGCTCCTTTAAGCGCCTTGTTTCACCACAAAATAGAAATCGAAAGCATTCATCTCAAAGATATTCAATTGGGAATTGAGTTTTTTACCCCGAGTGGTGATGAGAACAACTGGACCCTTTTGCTTTCCAATAACAAGCCCGACACGAAAAGTTCCCGTCCCTATCTCATTCGATCCGTAATTTTCGACAATATTCACGTCACTATTACAGATCCGACAGGCAAGGTAAAAAACGTTCCCCCGATCAGCCATTTAGAGTTTCACAACATTTCCGATGAATCGGGTATCCCTATCGAAGAGCTGCAAAAAGCCATCTTCCACTCCATGATAGAATCCATTTTCAAAAAACTGGGGATCAAAACGATTAAGAAAATACTCTCGCCATCTATCATCCCCAAGCTGTTCCATCTGCCCTTCGGCAGTATACTAAACGCCAAAGAGGAGCACCCTTGTGCAGACGGAGATATCTACGATGGCATGGAAAATCACGCCTTGCCATAAGGTGTGATCTTTCTCTTTTCCCACTCCACCAGCATAAAGTCCAAAGATAAAAGTTCCTGCAAAAAGGCCAATGTTTGCAAGTCCGAGCGAAGAAGAAAAGTGACAAGCAGCAAATAAAGATGCCTGAAGCGCCACCCTAAAGAGTTTACAACGCAGCGTGTCGGCATTGCCTTTAAAAACGATCACTTGAATATCGCGAATTTTTTCTTCTACAAATCCGCGAAAAATAATTTCTTCTATCAAAGGAGCGATGAAGTTGATGCGCAGAACAACTTTGAAAAATTGAGCATAATTTTCATGAAAAGAGCGCACCAACAATCGAAGAGCCGGTTGATAAACTCCCGTTTTTCCAGAGCGTTTCATAGCATTGCTTATAAGCGCTCCAACAACCATATTGAAGCCGAAAAACCATGGAAACACATGTCGCAGAGGACCTGAAACTTCTGCAACCGCACGATTCTTCGCAAACCAAGAAGAGTTCCCCTCATCCAATTTTTTCCCGCTCCATGTAGAGGCAAGATAAGTAAGGGCAATGTGGGCAGCAAAAGCGGCAAGCGCCACTTCAGCTACAAGAACGGTCGTAGGAAGGGAGGAGGAAAAAAAAATACCGACAGAGACTCCTGTAAGAACTGCTTTCCCAACCACACGCGCTTTTGCGGCGTTGGTGTCATTTACACCCGCATCCTCAAAAAAAAGACGACGGGGAAGAGAATAAATTGTGCTCAAAGAATAAGGCATATCCAAGACATTTCGTTTTTTCTAAAAAATTGTAAAAAAATTTTACCTTAAAGAAAAGAAAAAATCAGACCTTCGGATGACTTTTATTAAAAAAAGCAGCGCTTGCTTTGCGTTCGATAGAGGCATTGCTCAGCAAAAAATGTGACAGGTCGCTAGTCCACCTTTAGAAGTTTCCTTATACTTAGAACACATGTCTCTTCCGGTTTCATACATTACGCGAATCACCTCATCAAAACTGATCTTTTTCTTTTTGGGATCCCCGGATGTAGCCATGAGATAAGCGTTATAGGCATTCACTGCACCAACCGCATTGCGCTCAATGCAGGGTATCTGCACATAACCGCCAATGGGATCACAGGTCATGCCCAGGCTATGTTCCATGGCAATTTCCGCAGCCGCTTCGATTGCATCGATAGATGCATGGTCGCAAGCTGCCACAAGGGCAGCTCCCATAGAAGAAGCGATCCCCACCTCTCCTTGACATCCCACTTCGGCACCTGAAATACTTGCATTGTGTTTTGCCATAAATCCTATACAGCCACTGACTGCAAGGCCTTGGCGCAAATCTTCCTGTGCTGTGTGGAAGTAGTGCTTTAAAAGATAAATAAGTCCAGGGATCACGCCCGCAGAGCCCGATGTAGGGGCCGTGACAATGAGCCGGCACGCAGCATTTTCTTCAGAGACAGCAAGTGCATAGGCATCTAGCAAAACTAAAAATCGGTCGGGCACATCCATCAACTGAGACTGCGCAATGCGGTGCAATGCAGCCGCTTTGCGCTCGAGTTTGATCGGCCCCGGCAGCACTCCATGCTCCTTGATTCCCCTTTCTACAGACGACTCCATCACGTCCAGGATGCGGTCTAATTCCCCTTCGATTTGGCTGCGACTTTTCCCACTAATTGCTTCCTCATTTTGCAAAAGAAGTTCATAGATAGAAAGAGTGCTACTTTCGAGTGCTTTTTTTAGCTCTCGCATATTGCCATAAGGATAACGAGGAGGAGGGCTCTCTTTTTTCGGTTCTGATTTACACTGGATAAATCCACCGCCCACAGAATAATACTCCTTTTCCAACAGCACTTCCTTTCCTGCGATCAAACGAATGATCATGGTGTTGGAATAGGGAAAAGAATGGTAAATATCCCCAAACACAATATCTTTGCCAGCAAAAGGAAAGGAAAAGGCTCTTGCCTGAACATGCACCATATCCTCAGGTTGAGAAAAAATTTTCAGCATCTCCTCTGCATCACAAGTATCTGGTTTCCAACCTAAAAGTCCCGCTGTAACTGCCCGATCCGTTCCATGCCCCTTTCCTGTAGCACTCAAAGAGCCATAGAGTGTAACTTCGATTCGCTCTGCTTTTTTTAAAACAAGATCATCTGCTTTTTGCAGTGCTTGCAAAAAATGAAACCCCGCTCTCATGGGACCGATCGTATGAGAACTCGAGGGGCCAGGGCCAATTTTAAAAATATCAAAAAAAGAAAGGGCTATAGGCTCCATGAAAAATTAGCTCCTTATTAAAAGCTCATCATACTCATTCTTTTTTTTTGTTAAAGTATTCTGTTGTGCATTTTATACACAAAGAATGAGTCGCTTGTTAGCAAAACATGTTACAGCATCTGCAATAAAGGGAGTGAAAGCTAAGAGATAGGTCCAAGGTCTTAACAGAGCAGGACAGCTGCGCACAAAGAAAAAAATTGCAGCAAAGAGAGCAACGCGCTTTCTCAGATCATTCATCTCAGAATTACAGTTGGGAAGAATCGATCGATACACAATCCAGCTGAAAGGAGCAACATCTTGCCAAAAGCGGTGCACCTTTTGCCAGGCAAAAGACCAGGTGCGCACCACTTTATTTATATCTTTCCTTCCAGACATGCAGCCAAGACAAAGACACTCAGTGCAATATTTCTGTGCAAATGCTACCGGCGCTTCTATGGTCTTTTTCGTCAAGGGATTGGAAAAAATTCTTGCAAGATCTGCAGAGAAGGGAAGAAGCAGAAGCAAATAGATCCAAGAAGGCAGAAACGATCTTAAGAAAAAAAAGGGCACAAAAAAACCTACACGTCCCATGAGACCTACAAGGTCGGAGTTGCAGTTGGGAAGAATCGAGCGATAGGCAAGCCAGCTAAAGGGAGCATATTCTTGCCAGCTTGCATGCACCTTGTCCCAAATCGCAGACCAGACACGTACCACCTTGTGCACATCGGCGCCATCGGATAAACACCCAAGACAAAGACATTGCGTACAAAGCTTTGACCTAAACCCAACAGCGTCCTCGCTTTTCCTTTGGGTGAAAAAATGGACAACCATCTGCACGAGATCTGCTCCGAGAGGAAGAAAAAAAAGAGGATAGGCCCAAGGAGCTCCAACATAGGTGGTGAAAAAGAAAAAAACTGTAGCAAAAGAACAGATGCGATCGACCAGATCGACCACAGTAGCGTTTTCATCGGGAAGAATCGTTCGGTATGCAAGCCAGCTAAACGGGGCAGATCTTTGCCACAATTGGTGGACGCGGTCCCACGTATCCGACCAGATGCGCACTACCCGATCTACATCTGTTCTTTTCTCTAGGCAAGCGGGACAAAGACATTCAGTGCATCCCTCCTTGCGAACAGACGCTACAAGCCCTGCTTGCTTTGGAAGAGCTAGTCCACGTGTAGACAGTTTGGCAACATCTGCGCAGATGGGAATAAAAAAAAGAGGGTAGATCCAAGAAGAAAAAGCAGATGTTTTGATAGAGAAAAAAATAGTTACAAAAGAAGAGGTGTGCTCCATCACATCGGCAAGATCGGAGTTGCCAGTAGCCAATATGGATCGATAGGCAAGCCAGCTGAAAGGGGCACATGTTTGCCAAGTTGTATGGGCCTTTTCCAAAAACTCAGACCAGACGTGCACAACTTGATGCGCATCCTTCCTTTCAGCAAGGCACCCAGAACAATAGCACTCGCTGCAACTTGTCTCTAGAGCAGAAACACTACTCATGAAAACTTTTTCTTGATAAATGCAAGATCATATACCACTTGCTAAATTTTCCATAGAGAGGAATTCTTTGATTTTATATCATCTTGGCAATTGGAAGAAAGTTCCTGTCAATTTTATGTTTTAATAGAAGGAACTAGTTTATTTTCAGCGACTTGAAACAAAGGAATCGAACATGTTCAATATGTATTCTTTTTTAATTGCAAGTGGAGTGATGGCCCTTCTTTATGGCGGGCTTCTCATCCGCAATGTGCTTTCAGAAAAAACTGGAAGCGAAGCCATGCAAAAAATTGCCAAAGCCATACAAGATGGCGCTTCTGCCTATCTCAATAGGCAATATCGCGTCATTTCCATAGTGGGGTTGATCGTCTTTCTTCTTCTCTCTTGGCAGCTTGGATTCTTGGTAGGAATTGGCTTTTTCATTGGCAGTCTTCTTTCTGGATTGGCTGGCTACATTGGCATGAATATTTCCGTTCGAGGAAACATTCGCACTGCAGAATCGGCGAAAAAGGGGTTGAAACAGGCGCTGGACATCGCTTTCAAATCGGGCGCCATCACAGGCCTTTTAGTTGTGGGACTTGCTCTTTTGGGAATCACTCTCTACTACCTTATGCTCAAAGAGCTCTCCCTTGATCAGCGTAATATTTTTGAAGCTCTCGTTGCTTTGGGGTTTGGAGCCTCTTTAATTTCAATTTTTGCGCGTCTCGGAGGAGGTATTTTCACAAAAGGTGCCGATGTCGGAGCTGATCTTGTAGGCAAAATTGAAGCTGGAATTCCCGAAGACGACCCTAGAAATCCCGCTGTTATCAGCGACAATGTGGGAGATAACGTAGGAGACTGCGCTGGAATGGCAGCAGATCTTTTCGAAACTTATGTTGTGACTATTGTCGGTACCATGCTTCTTGGAAAAATCTTTTTTACAGGAGCTTTGCAAGAGAGCATGATCCTTTTTCCTCTTGGAATCGGTGGAGTCTGCATTCTCTCTTCCATCTTGGGAACTTTTTTTGTCCGTCTCGGGAGCAAACACAACATTATGGCAGCACTTTATAAGGGATTTGTCGCCTCTGCGATCATCTCTACACTTGCAATTGGGTTTTTGACCCACGTGTGGCTGGGATTCTCTTCCACATTTCAAATCCAAGAGTTTGCCTTTACGGGGAAAAATATCTTTTTTTGCTCGATCACAGGACTGGTTGTAACGGGGCTGCTCATCTGGATCACGGAATACTATACTTCAACCAAATTCCGTCCTGTAAAAAACATTGCAAAAGCCTCCGTCACAGGACATGGAACCAATATCATCCAAGGTCTTGCCACCTCACTAGAGTCTACTGTTCTTCCCGTGCTTGTCATCTCTGCAGGCATTCTCATCTCCTACCTCAATGCAGAACTCTATGGCGTCGCCATTGCAGCAACCAGCATGCTTGCTCTTGCAGGAATGATCATTGCTCTCGATGCCTACGGACCTGTGACTGATAATGCTGGAGGAATTGCAGAAATGGCCAAACTCCCAGCCAAGGTGCGAGAGGTTACCGATGCCCTCGATGCTGTGGGGAACACAACGAAAGCAGTGACCAAAGGGTATGCGATTGCTTCTGCAGCTTTTGCAGCGCTTGTCCTGTTTGCTGCCTTCATTGAAGATCTTGGTTTCTATTTCCCTTCTTTGCATACGCAATTCTTTTTACAAGATCCTTTTGTGGTAATTGGACTCTTTTTTGGAGGGTTTCTCCCCTATCTCTTCGCTGCAATGAGTATGACTTCGGTAGGGCGGGCAGCGGCGTCGGTCGTAATTGAGGTAAGGAGGCAATTCAAAGAGATTCCCGGCATTATGAAGGGAACCGCTCTTCCCGACTATAAAAAGGCCGTAGACATGCTCACAAAATCAGCCATCAAAGAGATGATCATCCCCTCGATTTTACCTGTTCTTGCTCCTGTGCTTCTCTTTTTCTGTATTTATTGGATTGCGGGAATCCAGCCTGCATTTGTTTCACTAGGATCCATGCTTCTTGGAGTTGTCGTTACTGGACTCTTCCAAGCTCTCTCCATGACAGGTGGAGGCGGTGCATGGGACAATGCCAAAAAGTACATAGAAGCAGGCAACCTAGGAGGCAAAGGCTCAGAAGCGCACATGGCTGCTATTACGGGCGATACTGTAGGAGATCCTTATAAGGATACTGCAGGACCCGCCATCAACCCGATGATCAAGATTGTCAACATTGTGGCCCTTCTTCTTTTGGCCATTCTTGCCAAGTCTTTCTAAAGAAGAGTATTTCTTACATCGATTACAAAACCCCATATCGACGATTGGGGTTTTGTAATCGCCTTAAAAATAGAAGCGCGCAAAAAGAGCATGGTGGTCAGAAAGTGCTTTTTTCGTAGGGTTTGGATCATCAAGATCGTAGAACTTTACAAGTGACGTACTTCCCCTCTTACAAGAAGAGTTGTTTGACTTGAAAAGGATATAATCAATAGACACCTCGGGATTGTTCTTCTTAGCACTTTCGATCTCTTTTTCCGAGTGTGCATAGAGAATCTCTTTCAAAGAATCGGTTGCGCTGCTTTTTTCTCCTTGTGGCAAAAAATCATTAAAGCCTTGGAGAGCAGATGATTCCCCATAGCCCCGCGCCATGTTGAAATCGCCTGCAAAAAGAATAGGACCATCCACTGTGTGCATCTTAGCAAAAATTTGCGCCAGCTCTTTTTTCCTCATCTCTTTTTCTTCTCTGGTTGGCATAAGATCATCTTCGGACGGACTCAAATGGGTCGTAAAGAGGTGGGCTACCTTTTTTCCTTGAGAAATAATTTTGCAGTCAAAAAATCCTTTGTTCACCATCTTTTGTAGACCTATTCCCTCATCAAAAGCTGTAAAAGAGGGATCTTCTACGGCAAACTTGCTTGCAACAAAAAGTCCACTATTTTGCGCCAACACCTTAGGGCCAATGTGGAAATAAAAATGAGCATACCGGTCTTGCAAAGCCTCAAAGAGCCGATAAGCTGCATCCAGGTCATTGACCTCCTGAAGGCAGAGGATATCGGGATCTTTTTCCTGAATCTTTTCGACAATTGCCTCTATGCGCTCCGACCAGCGTACCACCCCACCGTAAAGGAGTGAGAATCCTCCCGGCACAAAGCAGGTGTTGAGACTAAAAATGGTAAGAGGCCTTTTTTCCTTCCAGATTTTTTCACTCCCCTTTCCCTTAAGATAAATATAGGGCGCTATAGACAGCATGTGTGCAGAAACGCGAGTAATGAGTTCGGTTTGGGCCATCAAAAAAGTGCAAGAAAGAAGGGGAAGTGCAAGAAGGATGAAAAAAAAGTTCCGGCTGCAACTGACAAGTTTTGCAATCCACGATCTTTTTTTTCTAACAAAAAAGAGTTTTGCAAAAAGCATCTCACAGCCCCACCAAAAAAAACTCAGCTGCGCTCGCGCGCATCGATGAAGAAAACAAACAGCTTTTTCTCTTAAGAGGACTTGTCGCAAAAAACAAGCGATTTTTTTATCCATTTTTTTCTCCTCGGGGATCTCCCACTACCACTTGTCCAACAAGATCGTAATCTGCACAGCCTGTAATCTCCACTGAATAGATTTTTCCAAAGGAGGCTATTGGCGCAATGTCATTAATTAAAATGACACTGTCCACGTCGGGAGCCTGTCTTTGCGAGCGGGCAATGGCAAGATAGGGAGAAGAGGGATGCAATTTTTCTACTAGGGCCAAACATTTTTTTCCTATCATTTTACGATTTTTCCGACCGACAACCTCGTGCTGCACTCTGGCCAAAATCTTTTCCCTTTCTCTTTTCACCGCTGCTGAAATCTGACCTGGCAAAGAGGCGGAAACAGCCAATTTTTCATTCGAATAGCGAAAGATTCCCACATGATCTAATGCATATGTTTTTACAAAGTCGCAGAGTTCTAAAAACTCCCCTTCGGTCTCTGACGGAAATCCTACCATTAAGCTCGTTCGTAGCGCCGCCTCGGGAAAAAAAGCACGAATGGCTTCAATCGCAGAGGAGGTCTTTTCGAAAGATGAGGGTCGACGCATGAGAGAAAGAATTCTTGGACTCACGTGTTGCAGAGGAAGATCAAAATAGGGACAGATGCGAGGGTCTGATCGCATAAGAGATAAGAGTTCCTCATCGATATCACTGGGGTGTAAGTATAAAAGTCTTATCCAAAAATCTCCATCGATCGTGAGTATTTTTTGCAAAAGTCCAAGCAGTCCCTTTTTTTCACCTCTGTCTCGTCCGTAATCGCCAAGATCTTGGGCTACGAGAACAATCTCCATAATTCCAAGAGAAAGTAGCTGACGAATCTCTCTAAGGATCTCGTCAACGCGCAAGCTCTTCAGACAACCGCGAATCTTCGGAATAATGCAATAAGAGCAGCTTTTGAGGCAGCCATCTGCAATCTTCACATAGGCAAAAGAGGAAGTGGTAAAATGTGTTTTTTTTTGCAAATGAACAGCCCGATTTTTAGAAATGTTTTGCTTGCACACTTCTTTTTGTGCAATGTGCGATGCCATCAGTAGATTTTTTTTCTTTTCCAAAAGAGCAACTTCTCTTCCAATGTTCTCTTCTTCTTTAGGAGGCAAAAACCGATCGACATGCCCGCCAAATTTTTTTTCCAATTCTTTTTGGAAAAGAGGAATCATGCAACCCGTGACAATGAGAAAAGAATCTCTTCTTTTTTCTTTGAGCAGCTGCTCCACCATTTCTTTTCCTTCTTTTCTCGCAGAGCTAAGAAACCCACAGGTGTTCACAATCAATAGATCGGCCAAGAAGACCTCTGCCACCATTTCATGCCCTTCTGAAGAAAGTATTTGCATCATTTTTTCTGTATCGGTCAGATTGCGCGGACAGCCGAGGCTCGTACAATGAATTTTCATCCTATCCTCAAAATTCTTACTATCTATTATACTACGGAAAACCCCATTGGTGAAGGGTAAAAGATAAAAAATGAATAGCATCGAACTTTCTTATAGATTTTTTTTGAAAAGGCCCCTCAAAACCACCTTTTATTACATTTTAAAAAAATTTCTATATCTGATTTCTTCGCTTTTTTTTGTCATTACATCAACTTTTTTTTTGATGAAAAGCTTACCAGGAGATCCTTTTGAAGAAGAAAGGGGGATGAGAAAAGAAATCAAAAAAGCTTTATATGCCTACTACGGGCTTGATAAAAGCCTTTTTGTGCAATATGAAAATTACCTCAAAGGATGTCTCACGCTCGATTTCGGGCCCTCTCTTATTTATGAGCACAAACATGTAATGGATATCATCAAAGAGGGCTTTCCCATTTCAGCCTTAATTGGCAGCCAGGCCTTTGTTCTCTCTATTTTCTTAGGACTCTCTTTGGGCGGGCTTTCTGCCTATTTTCACCAAAGAAAGCTCGATTCTGCCATTTTGTTTTTTTCCTTTGCCGGTATTTCTCTTCCGGGATTTCTTCTCGCAACGCTCTTGCAGCACCTTTTTGCCTTTCGCTGGCACTTGCTGCCGCTTGCACGCTTTGATGGATGGAGCTCCACTCTGCTGCCGGCTCTTTCTCTTTCTTTTCTTCCCACCGCCTATATCACCAGACTCTTTAGAGTGCGACTCCTCAATATCTTATCGCAAGATTACATCAAGCTTGCCTATGCGAAGGGCTTTTCTTCCCTTGCTGTTTTTTTTCGCCACACTCTACGAAACTCCCTTCTTCCCTTGTTTGCCTATTTGGGACCCCTTCTTGCCCATATTGTAACGGGAAGCTTTGTCATCGAAAAAATCTTTGCACTTCCCGGACTTGGGCAATGGATGGTGAAAAGCATCCAGGAGCGCGACTATACGACCATCTTAGGATTGACCGTCTTTTATTCTTCTCTTCTGCTTCTTTCTGTCTTTGTATTCGACCTGCTCAGCTTTCTTCTCGATCCGCGCCTTAGAACAAAGGATAGCGAATGAAAATCCTTTTTCGATCCAAACTTGCACAAACTGCTCTGTTGCTTCTATCCTTCATCCTTTTTTTTGCACTCTTTGCTCCCTTGCTGAGCCCCTACTCTTATGACGAGATCCATCTTGACAAAACCAACGAGCCTCCTTCGCATGCTTTTTGGTTTGGAACGGACGATTTAGGAAGAGATCTTTTGATCCGCTCGGCCATGGGAGCGAGGATCTCGCTTGGTGTTGCAACGGCTGCTGCTTTGATCGATCTTCTGGTTGGAGTGCTTTGGGGAAGTGTTGCTGCTTTGATGGGAAAAAAAGTAGATGAATGCTTGATGCGAAGCTGCGACGTCCTCCAATCGATCCCTTCTCTTCTCATGGTTCTTTTGCTAACCCTGTTTTTAGGCCCTGGTTTTTTTACCATTTTGGTAGCGATTGCTCTCACTGGGTGGATCACCATGGCCCGCATTATTCGAGGACATCTTCTTCAGATCAAACATCTTTCCTTTATTACAGCGGCGCAAACTCTCGGAGCTTCCCCTCTGCGCGTCCTCTTTTGTCACCTCATTCCCAATGCTGCAGGGCCCATCTTCGTCACGCTCACCCTCAACCTCCCCGCCGCAGTCTTGGCCGAAGCCTTCTTAAGTTTTTTAGGCGTGGGCATCCAAGCGCCCTTTTCCAGTTGGGGAGTGATGCTCAACGAGGGATTGGGGAGCTTTCGCTATTTTCCTTGGAGAATTTTTTTCCCAGCGCTCCTTTTAACCATCACGATTTTCGGGTTCAACCTTCTCGGGGAATGTTTTAGAAACTACTACGACCCCACTACTGAGGACCCCTTATGACCCTCTTGCGAGTCGATCGCCTCTCCATTTCTTATTCCGACAAAGGAAAAAATCTCGAAGCTGTCTCTACAGCCACTTTTTCTTTAGCTTTCCACGAAAACCTCGCCATCGTCGGGGAATCAGGATCGGGAAAAACGAGTCTCGCAGGAGCGTTTCTCCCCCCAAAAGCACGCAGAGAAAAAAAGATTTCCGGCAGCATCTACTTTAAAGAAAAACCTCTATGGGAAGACCCCTATCCTCCTATCGCTTTTATCTTTCAAGATCCCCAAGCAGCCCTTGATCCCACTATGAAAATCGGCCACCAGCTTGCCGAAGCTATCTTTGAGAACAAAAAAGCTCGCTATCGAAAAGCTCTTTCTCTCTTAGATGAGGTTTTTCTTCCCAATGTTGAAAGGATATTTCATTGCTATCCCCATGAGCTCAGTAGAGGCATGTTGCAGAGAGTCAACATAGCCATTGCCCTTGCAAAGAATGCCGAGCTGATCATTGCAGATGAGCCCACAACTGCGCTGGACATAACGACCAATTACCAGATTCTCTCTCTTCTACAAACACTCCAAGAAAAGCGTGGATTTTCCCTGCTTTTGATTTCACACCATCTGGCACTCGTGCGCACTTTGTGTGCAAGGACCATCGTCATGCATCAAGGCAGGATCATCGAAGAAGGGAAGACAGAAGATCTCTTTGCGCATCCTCGCCACCCCGCCACGCAAAAACTCATTGCCTCTGCCCATTTTTTCTCCCACAATAAAGAATTGCCAAGCACCACGCAACCTTTGGAAGCTTTATGACAAAGCCTCTCGTTTCTCTTCACAATGTTTCGAAAACTTTTTCTTCGAGAAAAAGCCAAATCATTGCTCTACAGAACATTTCTCTAGAAATACATCCTGGTGAAATCTTTGCCCTCGTCGGGGAAAGTGGTTCTGGAAAATCCACTCTTGCCAAGCTCATCATGAAGCTTTTTTCTCCTACATCGGGAGATATCTTTTTTGAAGAAAAATCGATTTTTTCCTTAAAGAAATCGGAGATTCTGCCTTACAGGAAAAAAGCACAAATGATCTTTCAAGATCCCTATTTTTGCCTAGATCCGCAAATGCATATTTCTACCATAGTGGAAGAAGGACTCAAGATCCACTCGCCTCTTGATGAGACCGAAAGAAGAGAAAAGATCCTCCACCTTTTCGAAGAGCTATCTCTTCCGCTTCGTCTTTTAGAAAAATATCCCCATGAGCTTAGCGGAGGACAAAAACAGAGAGTAGGCATTGCACGTGCTTTGGTTGTAGAGCCCTCTTTTTTAATACTAGATGAACCCACCTCTTCTCTAGATCTTCCCACTGCCGAACAAATTCTCCATCTTCTTCTCGATCTACACAAAAAAAGGGATCTGACATCTCTTCTGATCACTCACGATCTTTTGCTGGCTCGCAAAATGGCAACGCGCGTGGGCGTCCTGTTTCGAGGAAATCTCGTGGAGCTCTCTTCCACAGAAAAGATTTTTTGTGCTCCTCAGCACCCCTATACACGACTTCTGATCTCCTCTTTTTGCAGCGAATCATTAGAAAAAATGGAAGGGATAGAAAAAGAAACGCTCTCTTGCTGAAAGCAGACCTCTTCGACAGAAGCGAGGCCCAAAAAAAAGAGCCTCTCTATTGTTTGTTGTACAATCTCTTCAGGAGTAGAGGCGCCGGCTGTCATTGCGATTGTACTGACGCCATCGAGTGATTTTGCCAATAGCTCGTTCGGGTCGTTGATCAAGTAACTTGTGATTCCCTTTTTCAAGGCGATCTCATGCAAACGGTTGGAGTTAGAGCTTTTGCGATCTCCTACCACAAGAGCCAGATCTGCCTTTTCTAAAATTATTCCCCAAGCCTTTTGGCGATTGGCCGTGGCGTAGCAAATGGAAGTCTGTGGGTGGGTCTCTAGGTGAAAAAACTTATTTCTCAAAAGAGCAATGATCTCATTCACCTCGTCGCTGTTCAGCGTGGTTTGCGTCAAATAGTAGATCGGATCTGAGGAAGAAAAAGGGAGTTTTTCCACATCTTTTTTATTTTCGATGATGGTCACAAAGCTAGGCTTTTCAGCAGCTGTAGCGATTACTTCGGGATGATCTTTATGGCCGATGAGAAGAAGGTGGCCTTTTTTCTTAGCAAAACGTTTGACTGCTGAGTGGTTACGCGTCACGAGCGGACAAGTAGCATCTATTTCCATAAGTTTTTTCTTTTTGGCTCGGCCGCGTATGTCGGGAGAAACACCATGGGCCGAATAGATCAGATAAGAGCGATCGGGAACTCTATCGAGATCCTCTACAAAAATGGCGCCCAGATTTTTGAGCTTTTCGATCACATGGCGGTTGTGCACAATCTCATGGTAGACATAAATAGGAGGGCCAAACTTCTCGATCGCTTTTGTGACAATGCCAATTGCTCGCTCGACTCCAGCGCAAAAACCCCTGGGCTTTGCAAGGATTAGCTTCACGATTGCAAGCCCTTTTTTTCCACTTTTGCTTCCTTTTTTGCAATGGGGGCAATCCCAGCAAGCTCTCCTATGACATTGACAAGCTCTGTATTGGAAGGAATCACCACCTTTGCACTGCCGCACAAAGCTTTTTCAACGCTCTCCAACCGTCGCAATATTTGGGCATTGCCTACAAAATAGCGATCTGCAGCCTCGTTGACAAGCTGGATGGCCTGTGCCTCCCCTTCTGCTTCCAAGATTCTGGCCTGCCTGATTCCTTCGGCTTTTTTGATCTCAGCTCTTTTTTGACCATCTGCTGCCGTCTCAGTGGCTGTTGCAAAGTCGATTGCAGCAATCTTTTCATTTTCCGCCTTAACTACCTTATTCATCGTTTCCTGCACATCTTTGGGAGGATCGATCTCTTTGAGTTCAGTGCGCACAATGTCAATGCCCCAGCTGGATGTTTCTTCCATCAAGGTATGGTGCAACTCGGCATTGATTTTGCCTCTTTCACTATTGGCCGACTTCAGAGTCATGGTACCAATGATATTTCTCAAGGTGGTCCGTGCAAGGCTCACAATTTGCCAGCGGTAATCATTTACATTGTATTGCGAATTTTTTACGCTATTTTCATCTACTTTTACTTTAAAATATACCTGTGCATCCACCTTGGCATTCAAATTATCATTTGTGATGATCTCCTGGGGCTGTGCATCCACCATCTGTTCTGTGACATTCACAAGATAGAGATGCTCGACTCCCAAAGGAAAAATCCAGTTCAATCCCGGAAGCGCAAATTTTTTATATTTACCAAATCTCTCTACAAGTCCGCGATGGGTAGGCCGTACTATGCGAATGCCCATCAGTCCAAATAAGATAGCAGCGGCAATGGCTCCAAAAATTACAAACATTTTTCTTCTCCGTCTTTGTTAAGAGCATTTAGTGTGCCAGAAAACAGCTTTTTTAATACAAACAACTTGAAAAATTGAGCTTTGGATCTATGCAACCCTCGTGGTGGGAACTCCAAGTTCTTTGTGCGTGTTCCAAAAGCCGATTTTTCAAGTTATTTTCATATAATTTTTTGTTTGACTTTATTATTAATTTACAATAAAGTATATATTATTAAATAATTAATAAAATATAATCATGACACATGCAATAACTTATAGTTGCCGATTTGTGGCAACAATAGTAGGCGGTTTTGTTGCAGACCACATGCTCGTAAAAGTTTCTAAAGAAATTAAGAAAACTTTTGAAAGAGCAGGTATAGGTGCTTTATTCCATCGATGGGTTCCTGAACGATTGCGTAATTTGTTGCATTTCCCTCGTGATTGGTTGCATTCGTTTGTTAATGGACACATTCATCAAGCATATATGGTATTGGTACAACCTGTTTACTACCTTCCTGCAAGTTTTCAAAGAAGAAGTTTAAATTGGGTTATTATGCCATTTCTAGAAGAGGCTACCTATAGATGGATGTTCCAAGGAGGAGGCGCTCTACTGATCCAAGGAACTACCCTGTTCTCTTCTTCAAGCGCTAAAACAATGAGTTTTGCTGTAGCTTCGTTTTTGTTTGCAGATGCACATGTAGAATATTTAAGCGATCCCATATTCTCCATAACTTTGGTTTCGGGAATGGTCTTTGGAGTTGTGAGGGAGCGTAGCTCTTTCTTTCATGCAGTATGTGTCCATTCTTTGAGTAATATCTTTGGAGAGTACAGGGTACCATTGAGAGGAACTTTAAGACCTTATCTTCCGGCTTTGGCGCTTTGGTTCCTTGAGGAATAACTCACATATGGGAAAAAAGATAAGCATCCCTCAGCAGCGAACGCCTGCTGCGCCCGCAAAGTCTCCCACGTTGTTTACATAAATGGAGGGAACAGAAGAGCCATACCCTACCAAAGGGTGGGTGCCATTGTATACTTCTTGAGAGGTTGTAAATTGCAATTTGGTCGGAAATAGCTCTATTTTTAAAGATTGAGCAGCAATCACCGCAATCACAGCTTCTCTTAAGAATGGGATTCTATATCCCTCTTGTTTTGAAACGATTTTTTTTACCTCATCGAAACTTTGGTCGACGGTGGCAGGAATGATCTCTTTTGTGATTAGGATCCAATAAGTTTCTTGGTTCTTTGATTGAGAAAACTCCATAAAAGAAGAGGATAAATGACACTGAGCCCCTTCATAAATTTTTTGTAGAGTTAAATCTTTGGGAACTAAGCAAAGTAGATGGGTTTCACTTATGCGTTTTTCTGGCCAAAAAGGACATCTTTGTTTTAATAAACCTTGAATGGAGGGTGGAAGTCCAGGCTCTTCTACATCGACGCCAAAATGTTGCTTCCATTCTTGGGCACCAAAGCGAGGAGTCTCCTTCATGACATCTGCTATCATTCCCTTATCAATAGCCAACCAATTATTAAGCCATCCTAATACGCACCGAACTACTGCAGTCACTTTTTTCTCCTTCTTTATGCAAAACATTATACCATTTTTTAAATTTTATTCCAATTAGCAAAATTGCCTTCTGATTTATACAAAAAGAACTTGGAAAATCGGTTTCTGGAGCACGCCAAAAACTCGGGGATGGAAAATCGAAAACTATCCCATATTTCATTAATATTGGGTAGTTTGCGATCTTCTAACCGCGAGGATTTTCACGTAGCTCTAGAAACCGATTTTCCAAGTTCTTTGTGTATACTAATGTTTTATTGAAGAGTAAAATTTTGTTTTCAGCTCCGACGAAGGAGAGAGTATCTTGGTCCAAACTCAAGAAACATCGGCGCAACAACGGAATCCATACGTTCCATTCACAGCTCCTGGGTTGTTGCGGTGGCGATGGGAACAGCGCAAGTCTTCCTTTAAGCTCTTCCAACATCCTCCACGCAGCACGCGATATACTCCCTGATGGGGGCCTTGAGGATTTTCGGGTTCTTGAATCGAGGTTTCGTAGAAATTATAGGCATACCAATCGTTGCACCATTCATAGACATTTCCCGAAAGGTCATAAAGACCATAACCATTTGCGGGATAGCTCATGACAGCGGTCGTATCAGAACTGAAAAAATTGGCCTGTGTATGATCGATATCAGTTCCGGAAGGATAGATATTGTTTTCCAATCCTCCTCCTGCAGCAATTTCCCATTCTGCCTCTGTAGGAAGGCGCTTGCCAATCCATTTTGCATAAGCAGTAGCTCCATACCAGGTAACACCAACGACAGGGTGTTTGCCGTAGCCCGACTCGATGCTAAGCTTTCCTGCGCTTTTTTTGATGCGAGAATCTCTTAAACGAACGATGTCATTGTTGTTACTATCCTTTTCTCCACCCATGGCTTCCAAAAACCGTACGAATTGCTCATTGGTCACGGGATGTATGTCCATGGCAAACCCAGAAAGAGTGACCTTATGGCGAGGCATTTCATCACGTGCCCCATTATTGCTTCCGCGGTAAAAGCTTCCTCCCTGGATAATCACCATTTCGGTCAAAAGAGGTTCGACTTCTTTCACTTCGACTTTTTTTGGCTTGTAAAAAGAGACATTCAAATCTTTATGAAAAATCGCTCCAGGGTCCATTTCATATTGGGGCCGTTCAATCTCATGAGGGCGAATGATGGGTTTGAGCTGGTGCGGTGCATCTTCCGGTGGATCTGGGAGGGAAAACTTGGGCTGTGCGCTCTCCCATTCGGAGGAAAACTCAAAAGACATCTGCATGGCATTTTCCACTTTTTTCTCTACCTCTTCCCAAGAGAGGACGTTCAGGGAAGTGGCATCGCTTGCGGAAGTAGAAAGAGAAGAGTTTAAAGCCTCTAACAAAGATTCGGGCCTTTTTTGGGAGTCTCTCTGCAAGCAGTTGCAGATAAAAAGATCCCAATTCAGGTTGTATTCGGGAGCGATTTTTGAAGGCATTGCGAAATAGCCTTCGGGAAATTTGCGTGCGATGAGATAGTAGGCCAGCACACCAAAGGCAAAGACATCGCTTTTCGCCGTGATTTTTTCTTGGGGAAGGAGAGCCTTTTGCTCGGGGGATAAAAAGGAATAGTGGTTCAAAAAAACAGAAGAGGATTCTGCATTAGGGGCGAGTAATTTTTCATAAATTCTCTGTAGCATGACCCTATCTCCCAGAATACGAGAAAGTCCAAAATCGGAAAGAAAGACTCTAAATGAGCCTTTGACATCGATCAAAACGTTAGAGAGCTTGATCCCCCTGTGGACAAGATATTCGTTATGGAAGGGAATGCTATGCGCGTAGTCGAGTGCAGAAGCCAGTTGGCGCAAAATAGCTTCCAACTCTCTTTCGGCAAGGACCTTGCTGCGACTGTGCAAAAAGTGTTCCAGGTTCATCACTTCGCCCAGCTCATCACAGATTACATCCATGACGAGGAAATAGCGATTGTCGGCTTTAGAAATATTGTGCATTTTGATAATCGAAGGATGGTCTAGGGTAGCCAAAACTCCTACATCTTCTTCAAAGCGTTCGATAAAATTGGGAATGGTTAAGAGATCGTCATGGAGAACTTTTACTGCAACCCGCTTTTTGATAAAGCGATGTTCCGCCAAGTAGACTGTACCAAAACTTCCCTCCCCCAATTTTTTAAGGAGGTTATAGTCACCAAGTACTGAAATGCCCATCGCACACACCATATCTTTATGGCATCATAAAGTGGGTAAATTTTATATGCAAGAGATGGTTGCAAAGAGATCTTTCAAAAAGATGAAATTGCGGGAGATTTTTTAAAAAATGCCCAGAAATTTTGCAAAAAACCAAGCAAGGACCAAAACAATAAATCCAAAACCAATCCATAAAATGTTGGGGAGCCACTTCACACCACCGTGAGGGCCTCCGCGAATTTCGAGCGTACCGATACCGTAAGAAAACTCATGTTTTTCTGCGGGAAGCTGAAAGGCTAGCTCATGCTCTTTTACAATGCGATCGACCTCAAATCCCAAAAAAGTCGCATATTGCCTCATAAAGCCGATGGCATAGACGCGCGACAAGAATTGATCCACTTTACCCTCTTCAATTGCCTGTAAATAACCCATGCGTATGGAAGTTGCATTTTCAACCTCTTTTAAAGTCAAATGCATCTCTTCACGCTTACAACGAAAAAGATCGCCTAGTTTCTTCATTTCCACTGATGGCATAAAATCATCCTAATTTGTTCATACAAATGCGCTAGCAACCTTTCTGCATTCTTTTGCATGATGAATGTACAGGTTGTGCTACAGGCCCTATCTTAGGAAGTGGATGGATTTTTCACAACATGTTGTCTTTTTTTTTCAAAACCTGATTAAATACCAATCTATGGGAAAACAAGCGACATTTACTGCAACTATTGATCTTTCATTAAAGGAAAAGCTCATCCAGGATCTTAAAAGCCAAGGGTTTGTTTTTTCCAAACCTCCCTACACATTTTTTTCTGCAAGAAAAGGAAAGATCATCTGTATTCTTTATGAATCGGGATCGCTTGTAGTGCAAGGGAAAGAGAAGGAAGAGTTCATTGAATTTTATATCGAGCCCGAGATCTTGAAGAACTTTCAATATACCCATCCAGAAGCTTTTTTAAATCTAAAGCCCCATGTGGGAGTAGATGAAGCAGGCAAGGGAGACTTTTTTGGCCCTCTCTGCATTGCAGGACTCTTTGCAGATGAAGAAGGGATCAAGAATCTGTTGGCACTGGGCGTGAGAGACAGCAAAAAAATGTCAGACAGCGCGGTCCTAAAACTAGCAGATCGCCTGAAAGGATTTTCCCATAGCATCGTCCGTCTGTTCCCGCGCAAGTACAATGAGCTCTATCAACGCTTCAAAAACCTAAACACTCTTCTTGCTTGGGGTCATGCGACGGTATTAGAAGAGCTTTGTGAAAAAACTTCCTGTCCCAATGCCATCATCGATCAGTTTGCCGACAAACGGGTGCTGGAATCCATGTTGGAGAAGAAACACCTGACCCTCCAGGTTGAGCAGCGAACCAAAGCGGAGTCTGACTTGGTAGTTGCAGGCGCATCCATTTTGGCCAGGGCGAGCTTCCTTGAAGGATTAGAGCAGTTGAGTCAACAGGTACACACACCTCTTCCCAAAGGTGCCGCAGCCGCCACGAAAGAAGTGGGAAAAAAGCTGGTGGGCAAATGGGGCGCTGATATTCTCAATGAGGTGGCCAAGACCCATTTTAAAACCAAAGAAGAGATCCTGCAGAGTCATGATCCGTCATCTTGAGCTTACCAACATTCTTCTCTTTGAATCTCTTTTTCTTCCCCTCCATAAAGGGCTTACCATTGTGACGGGAGAAACGGGTTCTGGTAAAAGCATTCTCTTTTCTGCACTACGATGGGTTTTGGGAGAAAAACCCGATATCAATCCAGTGCGTAGCCATGAAAAGATGGGAATTGTCGAAGCTCTTTTTGACATCACAAACAACCCCGTAGCACAAGAGTATTTAAAACAAGAAAAAATCGAATTCCAAGATGAGATCGTGATCCGTAGAGAATTTTCTGGATCTGGTAAAAGTCGCATCTTCATCAATGATCAGTGCAGCTCGGTCTCTTTTTTGCGCATGCTTGGGAGCTCCCTGGTCGAAACGGTGGGCCAAAGCGCGCATAGCGAACTTCTCTCTTTTGACTCGCAACTTGCGATAATCGATCTTTTTGGGAATCTCGAACAAGAGGTTGCAAATTTTGCCATCCACTTAGCCGAAGGCAAAGAAATCGAGCGCCAGGTAGCAGAACTGCTCGCGCAAAAAGAAAAAAAGCGAGAAGAAGAAGAGAGGCTTTCATTTGCTTTAGATGAGATTACATCTCTTGGCTACCAGATAGGGGAAGAGCAAAGGCTGTCCCAAGAGGAAAAAATGCTGCGCCAGCACCAAGAAGTAGAAGAAAAGGTCCATGCCATCTTGGAGAGCCTGTCCGACGGCCACCCTGCACTCATTTCTGGTCTAAAAAGCATCCACACACTTCTTGCCTCCCTTGCCAAAATCTCCTCCTCCTTTCACGAACATCTCGCCCATCTGCAGAATGCAATGGTTGAACTAGAAGAGCTGTCCTATTCTCTCAGACAGTTGCACAAAGACTTTTCATTTTCCTACGAGCGCATGGCCGAAATAGAAGAGAGGCTATCGCAGATTTACAAGATCAAAAAAAAATATGGAAACAGTGATGACGCGCTTATTTCTTTTCAGAAAGAAGCCCAAGAGCGTCTTCGGTCGCTGGAAAATCTCGATAGGACTCTTGCGGAGCTGGAAGAGAGAGCAAAAGAAAAACAGAAGATCTGCAACACGCTAGCCGCCTCTTTGTCTGAAAAAAGAAAAAAAGCCGCTTGCTCTCTTGAAAAGAGAATGAACGAAGAGCTTGCTCTTCTCAACATGGACAACTCCCAATTTTTCATCAGTTTCCACACAAAAGAGCGCAGTGCAAAGGGCGATGAAGGAAGCACATTTCTCCTAAAAGCAAATACGGGAGAAAAAACAGCTGCTATTTCTCTTTCGGCAAGCGGAGGAGAGCTTTCACGTATCTGCTTTGCCCTCAAGATCATTTTTTCTGAAAAAAACCGCACCTCCCTGCTAATTTTTGACGAAATAGACGCCAATGTAGGAGGAAGAACAGCGGCGGTGATTGGGAAAAAATTAAAAGAGCTCTCTGAAAAAAAACAGGTTTTGGCCATCACCCATTTTGTCCAAGTAGCACACTCTGCCACAACCCACCTTACCGTTCAGAAACAAGAAAGAAATGGCAGAACCTTCTCTTCTGTAGAAGAGCTATCTAAAGAAACGCGGGAAATGGAATACCAACGCATGCTAGGAAGCGCTCTTAGTTTCCCAGAGCCTTAAGTCAGACAAAAACCTTGGACTGTCAAGGCAATAGAACAAAGGAATTGACAAAGATTTTGTAATCCTCTTCCTGAAATTGCTCCAAAGCAGATTCCACCGTTAAAAGATAGAGCTTAGAGGCAGAGGCCATCACGCGCCCTTTGAAAAAGTGATCCTGCCGGCTCTTCATGAGAAAATCCATTCCTGCATGACCTTGGACGTGCAGAGGGTTGGCAAATAAAAGCCGATGCTCTTCTTTTTGATCTTTAAGCATGGCCTGCATAAAGCCCTCGATACTCAACATTTCCTGATGTTGTGAAAGCTCTTTTGGGAAATCAGCCACCAGCATCATATAAGTAACGTCGGCATTTGCCGAGACATAGACATCGCACTTGAGCCGATCTGTTGCATTCCCCTCTGGAATTTGATTGTGGAAATGACTTGGCGTCTTCGGAAAAAGAACTTTAAAAGCGCCCGAACTTGGCTGAAACTCTCTCCAATCCGTGGCATAGAGGTTGGCAAAAGAAAACAGAATGAGGGGAAAAAGTGCAAAAAGCCAAAATCTCATTTACTCTCCTATCGCGAAAAAATCATTTGGGTAGGCAAGTTGCTTCCCCAAAGCAAGAGAAAAACAATAACAGCAAAACCAAGTGCAAAAAACCCTATCGTGAGCAAAAGGTTCAAGATTGCTTTGCCCATAGAGAATCCCTGCACTTGAGCAAGTCCATTTAAATATAAGACCAGAGCCCAGATGCTCATGACCAATTGTACCAAGCACATAAAGAAGAGCAGGTAGAACATGGGACCTTTAAAAAGATAGGAGCCGGGAAAACCTTGAAAGAGTGTTTCTCTAAAAATAAAAAGAAAAACGACCCAAACAGCAAGATTCACCGTAATGGGGACATGGGACCATGCCAAAACAGATCTCACTTGAAGATGTGTTGCCAGACCCTGTAACCATCGTCCTGTTTGATAAACAACCCAAGAAACGAAGGTAAAAACAAGATATCCCCAAAACGGTGCTAAGATCAACATCAGGATGATTAATGGGACAAAACCCATAAAAAATCCAAGAGAAAAAGTTTGAGCCAAACTAAATAACGAAGCAAGTCCATAGATGAAAGATAAGATCTTCAAACCATAATTTGGAGAAAACTCCACAATAGCTTGAACGGTCTTTCGTGGGTGTAACCACATTTCAATCCATGGTTTGCTTATCATTTGGCCCAACCTTTTTTTGTTGACCTTACTTCCCGGTCCTATTTTTAAAATTACAATATTTTATTTAATTTTGCAACAAAAATTTTAATTTTTAATTTGTTTTTGTTAACAACAATAAATAAACTAAAATTAACTATCTAATCCAAAGAGCCATAAGAAGGTGTCTGAATGCTTACGATTCGAGCTTATCTATTTGGAACAAACTGAATCTCTTTCAAGAAATCTTGGAAAAATGGCCCAGACCATCCTTCGACCTTGCGGGGATTACGGATAAACCGCAAGAGATCTTCTTGAGCAGCCTTCTCATATCAAGCCCAGCAATTTTTTCCCCCATGAAGGCAAAAAATTGTTCTGGCGTAAGGCGGGTTTTTCCCTTGTAATGCCCGGACTGACGCATCCGCATTTCTAAATGCGTTAAGTTCAAGTGAAATTCCTTTATTATGCATTTTTTCCTCAGTCTGTTCAGAAAAAATGGACATACTATGGAAAATCCGAATTCAGGATTGACTCTAGAGAGAGGAGTTGCTAACATTTTTTTATATATCTTCAAGAAATGAATAGAGAATGATGGGAGCTCTTATGCAATTTGATCGAAACTCGTTGCAAAAACTGCAAAAATTAAGCCGCATTCAGTGCACTCCTGAGGAAGAACAATCTCTTTTAGAAAGTTTGCAAAACATATTGAACCATTTCGAGCAGTTGAATCAAGTGAACACCGATCATGTCGAAGCCTGCAACCACGTGCTGGGAGCTCTTCACTACAATGTGATGCGAAAAGATGAAACAGGTCCTCTTCTTTCCCGGGATGAGTTTCTTGCCAATTCTCCTTCGCATGTGGGAGGAATGATCCGCGTTTTGCCCATCTTAAAAAAGGAATGAACCATGTACAAACTCTCCGCCATCGAGCTCAGAGAGCTTTTTGTGAAAAACAAGCTTTCTGCAAAGGAAATTGCCACCTATTTTCTCAAGCGCATTGAGAAATTTGACCCCGAGATCAAATCCTTTCTACAAGTGTTGCACAAACGGGTATTGGAAAAAGCCGATCTGTTGGATAAAAAAAGAAAGAGCAATGCGCCGCTGGGAAGGCTCGCCGGCATTCCGATTGCCCTAAAAGACATCATGCACATCAAAGGAGAAATCACCACCTGTGGATCTCGCTTTTTGGAAAACTATCGCGCTCCATTCGACGCTGCCGTTGTGCGATTTTTGGAAGAAGAAGATGCCCTTCTCTTCGGAAAGACCAACCTTGATGAATTTGCCATGGGCTCTTCGACAGAAAACTCGGCCTTTTTTCCTACTAACAACCCCTGGAAACTAGAAGCTGTACCGGGAGGATCTTCCGGAGGATCAGCCGCTGCTGTTGCTGCGAGGCTCTGCCCCATTGCGCTCGGATCTGACACTGGCGGATCGATTCGCCAGCCCGCATCGTTCACTGGAATTGTTGGTTTCAAACCCACTTATGGTCGCGTCTCGCGTTATGGGCTCGTCGCCTTCGCCTCTTCGATGGATCAAATTGGACCTCTAACCACAACGGTAGCAGATAGCTGTCTTGTGATGGAAATCATTGGGAAAAAATCTGCTCTCGATTCGACCTGCCTCAACCTGCCGCAAGAAAGCTACTTTGATAAAATCCCCTCTTCGCTACGTGGAGTCAAGGTGGGTGTTTCTTGGCTCTTCATGCAAGACCTCAAAAAAGACATCAAGGAAAACTTCATCCGTTCCCTCGATCTACTCAAAGATCTGGGGGCCGAAATTGTCGATATAGATCTAGAGATGCTTAAATACTCTCTTTCCGTCTACTACATTTTAGCCACTGCAGAAGCCTCGACCAATCTGGCACGTTTTGATGGAATCCGCTATGGAAAGAGGTCTTCTGAAGCAAAAACTCTCGATGATATCTATGATATTTCAAGAGACAAGGGGTTTGGAGCAGAGGTCAAACGAAGAATTATGCTCGGCACTTTTGTCCTCTCTTCTGGATATAAGGATGCCTACTACAAAAAAGCGCAAAAAGTGCGCACGATCATCATCAATACCTTCGACAAAGCTTTTTCCTCCTGCCATCTCATTGCAATGCCCACGGCACCTTCCACGGCCTTTTCCCGAGGAGCAGTTCAGGATCCGGTTGAAATGTATTTGCAAGACATTTTCACGATCCCTGCAAATCTCGCGGGAATTCCGGGCATCAGCCTTCCTGCGGGTTTTGACAAAGAAAACAAGCCCTACGGATTTCAGCTTCTCGCACCGCAGCTGCATGACGTTTTTCTTTTAGGTTGCGCAGCACTGTTCGAACAAGCAGCAAACTCTTTTGCACGTAAAATTCCCCCACTTTTTGACAAGGAGGCTCTATGAAACATCTTCCTTTTGATCTTTGGGAACCCGTTATTGGACTTGAAGTACACGTACAACTCAACACCAAGACAAAACTGTTCAGCAGAGCACCCAATCGATTTGGCGACGAGCCCAATACCAATATCACCGAAGTATGTACTGGAGAGCCGGGATCCCTTCCCGTTTTGAACGAAGAGGCGGTAAAAAAGGCAGTCTTGTTTGGTCTTGCCATTAGTGCAAAAGTAGCTCTTGTCAGCACATTTGATCGCAAATCCTATTTTTATCCTGACTGTCCGCGCAACTTCCAAATCACGCAATTTGAACATCCGATCATTTTAGGTGGAAATATCATTGCTGATGTGGATGGAAAAACGAAGGAATTTCAGGTCAATCGCGCCCATCTCGAAGATGATGCGGGAATGCTCAAACATTTTTCCACCTTTGCAGGCATCGATTTTAATCGTTCGGGAGTCCCCTTGTTAGAAATCGTCTCAGAGCCGGTAATGCACACTCCCAAAGAAGCAGTTGCCTATGTCATGGCCTTAAAAGCAATCATGGAATACATTGGCGCTTCCGATTGTAACATGGAAGAGGGTTCTTTGCGAGTCGATGCGAACATTTCGGTCCGGCCCAAAGGAGAAAAAAGCTTCCGTTCCAAAATCGAAATCAAAAACATGAACTCCTTCAATTTCTTAGAGATGGCGCTCGAATCTGAAATTGTACGCCAAATTTCTCTCTACACAAGCCATCCTGAAGAGAGCCATGCAGATTTGATACGTCCCTCCACCTATCGGTGGGACCCCGAGAAGAAAAAAACGGTTCTTATGAGAGAAAAAGAGTCCGCAGAAGACTATCGCTATTTTCCCGAGCCCGACTTAGTTCCAATTGTCCTGACCCAAGAAATGGTTGACGAAATCAAAAAAGCACTGCCTGAACTTCCCCACGATCGATACAAACGCTATGTGACCGCATTGGGATTGAGCGAGCATGCAGCCTCTCTTCTCATCAACGAAAAGCATCTTGCCGACTATTTTGAAGAAGCACTAAGCTACTGTTCCAATAAACGCTCTGTTGCAAATTGGATCACCCAAGAATTTGCGGGGCGCCTGAAAGAAAAGGGAGAAACCCTTTTTTCTCTAAAAATTCCCGCTCGCCACGTGGCATCTTTAGTTTCTCTTATCGACGAGGGAAAGATTACGGGAAAAATTGCCAAGATGGTAGCAGATGATATGGTGGCAAATCCGCTCAAAGATCCCCAAATCATCGTGCAAGAAAACCCAGGCTACCAGCCACAAAGAGATCTTGCGCTGATTGAAAAATTTGTGGATGAAGCAATCCTTGAAAACCCATCCTCCATTACCGACTACAAAAATGGCAAAGTCAAAGCCTTTTCCTTTTTAGTAGGCCAGGTCATGAAAAAATCCAAAGGGCAAGCATCTCCCGACATTGTCAACGAGCTTTTGCAAAAAAAAATCCAAGAAAAATAAATACAAATCGTGTAAAGGAAAAGAATAGAAGGTTGAGGATTCGAGAGCTAATCTCTCGAGCTCTCCCCAAAGTTCAGGTTTCCAAAGGACCTCAAGTCCTTTGGTGGGGTTTAAGGGGCAAAGCCCCTTAAATTGACAACTTTGGATGGTCATCGACCTCAATAAAAAGGCGGCAGATGATGCGCTATTTTTTTCCTCTGTTTTTTCTTCTTTTGAGCAGCTGTTTTTCCATTCCCATCTACAACACCTACTTTCAAAACTCACCTGTGGAGCAAAAAGAGATCTGTTCCCCAATGAAAAAAGATGGTGAAATTCCCCTCCCTTTTCCCCTCAAAAAAGATCAAACAGTCGACCACAAACGCATTTAAAACTTGTCATACCAATGCTAAAAAGAACGCTTGTAGATCAAAGAAAAGAGTGGATTGCCCGGATCTAGTTTTTCCGCTTGTTCCACAAAAACTTTTGCTTTTTCTGGATCTTTTTTCCTAAAGTACAAAATCCCCATGTAAAAAAGAGCAATTTTTTTCTCTTTTTCTTCGTAGAGCTTTAGGAGCCTTTCGTAAAGGGGAAGATTGCCAAGATCGCAAGCCAAAACCTTTTCACATCCCCGAATGATATCTTCTTTTTGCCCTCTAAATTCATATTGTCCTAAAGCTTTTTCATAAAAAGTTCGTGCTTCCTCCAGTTTTTGACTTAAAAAAGCGCACTCTCCCAAAAGCTCAAAAAGTTCAGGATATTTTAACAGATTACTAAAAGAACGAAGGGTCTCTTGCATCCCAAAAAGATCCTCTTCCTTGGCTTGGAGCCTTGCGAGATGGAGAAGAGCTAAAGGAGCTTGTGCTGGAAAATGGTCTTTCAAGATCTGCGCAATGGGAAGATAAGCAGAGCTTCGGTTAGTGAATTGAAGGGCTTCGAAATATCGATCCAAAGCTTTTTTAAATTCTTTCTGTTCCACGTGCACATGTGCCTGAGCGTGGAGAGTAGACACTTTGTCAGGTACTTCTTCAACGGGAGTCAAAGCCATTTTGGGAACGGAATATTTTTCTAGGGCAGTTGCTAGTGCTGCTTGTAAATTTAAGTCGATACAAACCTCTCCTTGAATGGGAGCTTTACAAAGAGGACATTTCTGTTTTTCAAAAGCAACTGCTTCAACAATATGCCCACATTTGATGAGTTTTACGGGGTTTTGAAGAAGTTTTTGTGTCCATTGGCATTTATATTGAGTGCCTAAGGGAAGTTCCCTTTTTAAAATTTCTTCCTTGACTTGTTCTTCCAGCCTATTAAGGAATGGGGAAAGAGAGGAAACAAGAGCTGGAAAAGAAAGTGGCATGAGAAAGGTATGCCAAAGTTCTAGGGGAATTTTCTCCTCGCCAGAGACCTTCGCATGAGATTGGATCTGGTCAAACATGTCCTTACAAAAAACATCCTTCTTCCGAGCACTTCGTATCGACACTCCTTTCTCTAAATCCCATAGCTGAAGAAAATTATTACTCTCACTCAAAATGCGTTCATCTGACAATTGAAAAAGAGAAAATACAGGCTCTTTAGTACAAATAGTCTTTAGACACTCTCCAGTCACAAAATTCCAAACTTTCAAGGTTTCATCTCTTGATCCACTCAACAACCTATCTTTGGATAGTTGAAGAAGAGAGGTAACGGTTCCGCGATGGCCTAGCAAAGTTTTTAAGCAATTTCCCTCTTTCAAGTCCCAAACCTTCAGAGTACTATCTTTGGAACCACTGACTACCAGTCCTTCTCGTAATTGTATTGCGCAAGTGACAGAATCCAGGTGACCACGAAGGACTTGAACCATTTTGCCATCTGACGTGTTCCAAATTCTTATAGTAGGATTTCCTTCTAACCAGTTAAGAATAGATCCATCTTGAAGGAGCAATGGTTCTTCTAAAAAACCTCCTCCTAAAATCTCTAGACGTTTGTTTGATTCCTTATTCCAAACCTCTATACCATTTCTAGAAGCAAAGGCAAAAGAACCATCCTCTAGTTGAACCATAGGTAGAAAATTTTGAAAAGAGGCCCTGCAAACTTTCGATAGAGAGTCCCAAATTTTCAATGCAGAAAAAGAAACCCTATTGAGGAGCTCCTTCTCTAAATGGCGAAATAATCCTATTTCAGATGGTTCTTTTTGTCCTAAGGAAACTGGCATTGGTAAACCTACTTCAGAAAGGCGTTTTCCCGTATGTGGGTCCCAAATACTCATTGACTTATCAAACGTCGCTAAAGAACCATCTTTGAAAAGAAGCGCCGTGGATATAGATCCCTTATCTCCAAAAGACCGTAAAGGGATGTTAGTTCTAGGATTTAAAACTTGTAAGCGAGAATCCTCGCAAATCAAAAACTCTTCTTCACCAAGCTCGATTCCTGCTTGTAATTGATGCACCTCTTTTTCTAAAACCCATTGCAGGTCAATGCCTTGGGAAAGATTTAACAGTTTAAAATCTTGACTCTGCAATTCACAGAAGCATTCAAAACCTTGAATTTTTCTCTTATACCATTCCCATTCATCGACAGAAGAGTCAAAAGATTGTCCTGTTTCTACGTCCCATTTCATGCCTCTCTGGCGTTCATCAATTAAAGATCCATCTTTGAGTTGCAAAAGAGTGCCTCCTTTGTACCCATCCCAAGTAAATAAACACTCCTTCATATCAGACTCCCATACTTCTAGAATATAACGCCCAATTTCCCCACACAACCCAATCACAATATGCCCATCCCGAAGTTGAAGAAGGGCTGTTATCCGTTTTTGATTCCAAGTTTTTACACCGCCACTTTGCTCCCATTTCTGCAGAGTCCCATCTGCAAAACCAATGAGAAGAGAGCCATCCTGAAGAAGAATACAATCCCGTACGTTATCCGAAGGAACTTGCGTTTGTTGAATGCATTCGCCAGAAGCAGGATCCCAAAGAAAAGCCCTCCTATTAAAAAAGCTAACCATTCTTTCTTTCGATATCCGAAAAGACTTTTGTGCAATCAAGGATCGACCTAAGGCTTTTCCCGTCTTTAAGTCAAAAATTACGCATTCGTAAAATGCCTCTTTGAAAATCCGATCTGCATCTTTGATGACTTTGTCAACTCTAAAAATAGACAAATTGCCATCTTCTCGCTGAGCAAGGTAAAAAGATCCAGTTAGATGGGTCTCTACTTCTTGTTCACATTGCCAGCCTATTCGACCCCTAATCCAGTCTATCCAACCTACTGCTGTTGAATTCCAAATCCTATATTTTCCATCGATCGAGAAAGTCACAAATCGACCATCTTTTAAAGAAAGAAGAGAAGAAACAGGAGAAGAAAGATAAAAATCACAAAGAGCTTTGCCATCAGGAGACCAAACCCTCAGTCCTCCTCCCCCATCCGCGCTCACAATAAAACCAGCTTTTAATTCACAAATAGCAGTAATTTTTCCTTTATGACCTGTCAATGTGCATACAACATCTCCACTTTGTAAATTCCAGATTTTTAAGACACCATCTTCGGAACCACTAATAAGACGGTTTCCATGAAGCTCGATTGCAAATGAAATTTTTGTTTCATGATCTTTTAAAACTCGAAGACATTTTCCCTTTGTATCCCATACCTTCAAAAAACGGTCTTCTGAGACTCCTACAATTCCGCCATTTTGTAATTCAACTACTTTGTAATAAAAACTTGCTCTCAGAACTGCTGATTTTTCTAAAAATACTTGAAAGCTTTCTCTATCCTTCTTTTCTAAAACCAAAAATCGAACATTTTCCGACAGCCAAAAAGGTCCGAGGCCTTCCTTGATAGGTAAAGATTTGATAATTTGATCGTGTTCTCTATCCCAAATGTCTATTCGATCGTCCGACAAAGCAACAAGTTTGCCATTTGGCGCAGAAATTAACTTTCTATACGCTCCCCCTCGATAGCAAGGAAAAGTTTCGAGCACCTCACCAGTTTTTGGATTTACAACTTGGAAATTCCCTTCCTTTACCACTAAAATACGCCCCTCCTCTTTTAAAAACAGTAAGGGCTTTGGATCCATATCTGGTCTATCACACCGAAAAATCCCTTTTCCTTTCTCGTAAAAAATAGAGCTACCAGATATTACCAGCTTTCCGCCATCTGGACGCTGATAAGGAGCTACAGGCGAAGAAACGGTAGAAGTACCAAAAGTTTGAAGAACACAACCATTTGTTGGATTTATAGATTGTAAACCATATCTCGAATACCGTAGAACGAAGTCCTCTTTGAGGCAAAAGCCCTCACCAGAAAAACGTATTTGCTTTCCTCTTGTAAAATCGAAAATGATAGTGTTTGTTTTAGAGAATGTAAAAAAAACAGTAATATTTGTTTTAAGGACAATCAAGATCTTTCCCTCTCCAATTTCTTCAACACTTTCAACCTCCTCTAAAAAAATTTCTTGCAAAAGCTTTCCACTTCGATTCCAAAAACTCAAAGTATTGTCTTCTCCTCTACTCACCACCGAACCATTCTTCAATTCCCATATCTTGGTTACCGGAGTCTTGCTCTCCAAAGTTTTTATGCATTGGCAACCTTGAGTTTCCCAGATCTTTAAGGTTTTATCTTTTGATCCACTAATTACATGACCATCTTTAAGTCGACAACAGCACAGAACCCTTTCTTTATGTCCTATCAATTGCTTTGGCTTGTCTCTTGGTCCCTCAGAAGAAGGTTTAAAAGGATTGAAAACAAAAAGACCATCAGAACCATCTTTCAAATAAACAATTTCTTCATCAGAAAGACAAAAATCTAACAAGTTCTTTTCATGAAAAATGCATTTCTTTTCCTCCAAGCTCCATATTATTAAGTGATTATACTGGTAGTTCTCAGAGTATGTAATCACCAGATAATCTTTTTTCATGGAAAAAAGTTTTGAAGACGAGTAATGACTGGAGGAAAAAGGGCTCTCCATCTCAAATTCTTGACGTTCTCCAGTGGAACGGTCCCAACGACAAATGGTTCTTTGATCGCAAATAGCTACAATACAATCACTTAATAGGATAAAATTGTCAATTTGAGAACCATGAGAAGAAGGATGAAAGCTCTGCAAAATTTCTCCAGCAACTAGGTTCCAAATCACGAGTTCTTGTCTATTTCTTAAAAACAATAAACGTTCTTCTCCAAGAGAAATAACTTTATTGCAACTGCATGGCTCTCTTTCAAACAACCGAAGACATTCTCCCAAAAGATTCCATACCACTACGGCACCGGATTCCCCAGTTACCATTTGTCCATTCTCTAGAAGAGAAATACAAACCGATTTATCTAAACAAGAAATCTTCCAACTTTCAGGGTCATGAACCCATTTCCAAGTTAAAACTTTTCGAAAAAGAGGATTTCGAGATACCAGATCTTTCTCTTTTATTCCACTAGCTTCCAAAATCTCTTCAACAGGAACAGACCTTTCCAACATGGGCGGAATGTCAAAAGGAGAGGGAAGGAAAGTTGACGGAGGGGGAGAAAAGGTTGCAGGAGGAGCTTCAAGAGAAGATGTTGCGGCAGGTGCAGGAAGAGGAGAAGCCAAGAACTGTTGTACTGCACAGGCGTTCATGACAGCACTAGTTTGCGGAAGAAAGGTTGCAGGAGGAGCTTCAAGAGAAGATGTTGCGGCAGGTGCAGGAAGAAGAGAAGGGGTGAAAGCCAAGAATTGTCGTATTGCATACTCGTCCAATTTGGCAGCACCGGTTTGCAATTGTCGAACAAGATCAAAAAACTTTTGATCTACCGAAGAGAGATGAGAGGTATCTCCTATCACGAACAATAGCTGTTTTTCTTGTTGAAAAAGCGAAAGAAGTTGTGGGTTCTGAGTTATCTCCTTTTTGGAAGAGAGCTCTTGTAAGTATTTCAAAAGTTGAGTCAGAATAACCAATGGAGAGATAGGAGTTTTTATAGGAATATTCTCCAGCTCTACGTAAAATCGAGGGAGCGTTTGGATTTGGCCCTTATTGAAAACCACAGTTTCATCCCACATGGGGATCTGATCTTTTCCACAGGGGTTATAAGATGGGCACATCGGATTCGAGGTATTCGATGCAATGACAGGAACGTAGTGGGCATCATAGTTTTCAAATGCAGGCCATCCTGCCAATTTCTCCTTATCTAAAGGCATATCTGGAGCTTCTTCTTCCCCGATCACAGGATAGGGAGATCGCATGCTGACCCATGCAAGAAGTAGATGTCCCGAACTATAAATGTCCGCTGCATAGCGAGCGCTATTGGTAAAGTAAATTCCACTGCCAAAAAATCCAATATCTTTAGAAAGACCTCTATCTCTAATTCCTTCTTGCAGGTAATTGTGCTTGCCAAAATAGGTAAACCCGGTATCGCAAATGGATTGGACTTTTTGTTGACTGCTTCCATGCCAATAAGGAAAAACAAATACATGCGAAAGAACCTCTTTGCGTTTACAAGTGCCACTGCGCACCACGGCAACAGGAGAAAAAGCAGCAGCAGATTCTTTCCACCGCGTCATCACTTGTGCACGGCACCCTGTAGGATCTTCCGTTTGCCATTTGGGAGAAAAAAAGACAGGATTTTGTGCCTCACCATCCATGCTTACCAAAGAGTCTTCAAACTGCCCTGTTTGAGGGGGATTGTGGACGCAAAAAACATGTTTTATGGAGTAAGTTAAGGGAGCATATTGGAAAAAGTAGGAATGCACAAAATCCCATTCAGGATCAGTCGGACGAACTTCACATTCTAGATGGCGCCCCTTTTGTGCTGAAGAAGCACGTACTCTTTGAAAAAGAGGCTCGCTGAGCAGCCAGGGAGAGAGATAGTTTTGTACTTTGCTTCGTAAACTTACAAAGAAGGAACTGGACATAGATTTCCTTTCAAGAAATTTTTTATTAAAATGATTCACTCTTCCACATTGAGAATCAAGAAAAAATTTCACGATTCAGCGGCCTTTCTTCAAGACTCTTACGACTTGAATTTTCTGATGGGATCAATTCTTATATATCGATTAGAAACTGTCCAAAAATAACAGCTGCAATTTCACCTGTGCAAAATCGCAACTGTTATTTTCAAATGGTTTCTTAAGGACGAGGATGGAAAGCATCAAAGGCTCGAGATAGATGGCTTTTTGACACATGGGTGTAGCGATCGGTTGTCGCTACATCTTCATGGCCGAGCATCTCCTGAATCAAGCGCAGGTCGGCTCCATTTTCCAAAAGATGGGTGGCAAAGGAGTGGCGCAGAGTGTGGGGAGAGATGTTTTTCTCAATGCCTGCTTTTTTTGCATACCACTTGATGCGCTGCCAAATGGTCTGCCGATCGATTGGTTTTCCTTTCCTACTCACAAAAAGAGAATCTGAGGTTCCTTTTTGATAATAGTGGAGAAGATAGTAGTCGATGGCCTCCAAAGCGCTCTTTCCAATGGGGATGATTCGATCCTTTCTTCCCTTTCCATGAACACGGACAAAGGCATCGTCCACATCGGAAATTTTGAGCTGGCAGCATTCGCTTACCCTCATGCCTGTGGCATAGAGAAGCTCTAAAATAGCGCGATCTCTCGATCCAATAAAACAATCGGGTTTGGCTTCTGCAAGCACTCGTTCCACCTCTTCCATACTCAATACAGAGGGAATGAGCTGCCAGATTTTTGGAAGATCTATATCCTGCACTATGTTTTCTTTCAAAAATCCTTCTCTTTTCAAGAAACGAAAAAAGAGTTTGATCGAGACCATGATCCGATAGGTGCTCGAGGTAGCATATTTTTTTGTCTGCAAAAAAGAAAGATAGTCAAAAAAATCCTCTTTTTTCAGTCCTTCCAGCAAGAGTCTCTTTTCTTTTACAAACTCCAAAAAATAACGTACATCCTTCCCGTAGGCCTCTATTGTATGGGAAGAAAATCCCCTCTCAGCGACCAGATAAGAAACAGATC
>JAJZPH010000012.1 GCA_021811265.1 bacterium | reverse complement strand
AGCAAACCTTCTCTCTTTTTTTTAAAAGAATTTTTGGAGCGTCTAAAAAGACAAAAAAGCCATTTTTTTTCAAAAGACGTGCATTTTCTCGAATGAGAAGAGATCCTCCGCCAGTGGCAATTACTGTCTCTTTTTTTTCTTTAAGATGCGCAATTGCTTCTTGTTCCAGTTTGCGAAACCACTTTTCTCCATGATCTCTATAGATAGCAAAAGAAGATTTTTTTTCTAGGTAAGTTTGTAAATAGATATCCTCGACAAAACAGTCGGTATCGATAAAAGTTTTCTTCAACCTCTTTGCAAGAAGAGATCCCACTGTACTCTTTCCGCACTGTTTAAAACCGATTAAAACGATATTTTTCATACAAAAGTAATATCTGCTCCGAGGCGTATCATCTCCTCAAAAAACTTGGGATAACTTTTCTCCACGCAACTCACATTTTTTACGATGGTCTCTCCTTTTGCACCTAAAGCCGCAACAGTAAGGGCCATGGCGATGCGGTGGTCTTTGTGGCTTTCTACCACCGCTCCTTTCAAGGAGACGCCTTCTATGGTTAGAGAATCTTTTTTTTCTTCGATGATGGCGCCCATTTTTCTCAGCTCTTGTGCAATCGCAAAAAGCCTATTGCTTTCCTTGTTGCGAGCACCGCTTGCATTGGTTAGATAGGACTTTCCTTTCGCATAGCTGGCCAAAACAGCACTAATGGGAAGTGCGTCGATACATTCATCAGCATCTTGGCAAAAGGAGGAAAGCCTGCTTTTTTTAGCAAGAAGCTGCTCCTTTTTTTCGTCTATCTGAAGATTGGCTCCCATGTGCCCTACTATGGATATTAGTTTTTTATCTCCTTGCAAATCTGCAAAGGCAATCTTTTCCAAAACAATGTTTTCACCAGCAATCAGAGCCGCCGCCAGAGGAAAAGCCATGGAACTCATATCTCCGGGAACAAAATAGTGAAACGACTTTTTTTTCCGCGCTCCCGAAATAGAGAAAAAGCTGTGCCCTTCTCTTTTTACAGGAACAGAAAAACGTTCTAGCCAATGCAAAGTAAGGTCCACCCAGGCTTTTTCCTTTGGGTTTTTAACCTCGATTTCCGTTACCCCTTCTAGGAAGGATGCCGCCATAAGCAGAGCAGAAACAGGCTGTGAGTCTCTGCCATCCATCACCACTGTGTGGGGATGGATCGGTCCTCTGACGATAATGGGCGCAAATCCATTATTCTTTGTTGCGATGCAAAAGGCACCCATCTGGTTCAGTGCTGTTATCAAAGGATCCATGGGTCTGAGCGTGCGGATAGAATCGTCTCCTGTGATCATCATATACTGGTCTCCCAAAGCAAAAGCCGCCGTCAAAAAGCGCAAGGCAAGGCCCGAGTTTCCCACATGGATCGAAGTGCCTTGTACCGCTAGCTCTCCTCCTACCCCATAAATTTTAAATCCCTCTTTTTCTTTTTTCACATGCGCTCCCAAAAACCCAAGCGCAGAAAGCATGGCTCTACTATCTGGGGATTCTAATGCATTTGCAATCATGCTTTCTCCCTCCGAAAGAGCCGCAAAGAAAAAAGCCCTCATTGTCTGGGATTTAGAAGGCGGAAGAGAGAGTCTCCCTCTCAAAAAAGAAGGACGAACACGGACGGACTTCATAAAAGCACAAACTTACATTGTAAATTTTTTCGCCTTTTGCAATATAGACCAACAGACCCCAAAATATATACACAAAGAACTTGGAAAATCGGCTTCTGGAGCACGTCAAAAACTCGCATCCTTGAAAAACCAGTTGTCTTGCGCACAATACGACCAAAAAATTTTAAACTTTTATTGAGGAAGAGGGGCATCGCTCATCTTAAGGATGATGCTATTTGTACCATGAGGTCGTCCAATAGCGGCCAAACTGACAATCCTGCTTGTGTTACCATAAAAGCTCCCCTTCAAATAGCAAAAGCAGAATAGTCCCCCTCTACTAAAAAATCAAGAAAACAACCTGCAAGTTCTCTTAATAAAAATAGCAAAATATAATTTTTATAAATTTGCTTTACAAAATAAGAAAAAGAAATTATTTGAAAATTAAAAAGGAGAATTTATATGGAAACTTCTTTGTTTTTAGCAAAATTTTTTGGACTTTATTTAACAATTATTGGCCTTGTGATCGTTGTAAGACGTGACTTTGTGCAAAAAGCCATTAGCAGCTTCCTCGAGAACACTGCCATCATTTTCTGGGCCGGAATCATGGCTCTGGTCTTCGGACTCTTAGTGCTGATTGCTCATCCAGTCTTCACATTTGGCTGGAAAGGACTGATCACATTGTTTGGACTCCTTGCTGTCTTAAAGGGCATTTTGCGCCTCTTCATGACTGATAAAGAAAAAATTTGGCTCGGTAACTGGTGGAAGGGAAATAAAATCTCTTATGCAGGCTATATATTGATCCTTTGCGGACTCTATCTTGCCTATCATGGTTTTATCGCCATGGCTTAAAAGCTGAAAAACTCGTTGCTCTACCATGTCGGCATTTGGCATACACCAAATGCCGATTGTTTTAAGAAATATATCCAAAGAACTTGAAAAATCGACTTTCCAAGTTCTTTGGATATAAATTCCCATTGGAATTTTGCTGAGACCCTGTCAGCGAATTGTGAAGCCAGAGACCAGATCGATCATTCCAGATTTTCATGTCTGCGCCGGTAAGTGAGATCTTTTTTTCGGTAAAAAATTTATTAATATCAATAATCCATGTGTGGTAGTTTATTTGTTTTCGAACTCAAAAAAGAGGTTTTGTGTCACATCATGCTTTTAGCATTCCTTGTTCTGAAAGGATATCAATAAGAACTGTTCGTGCTTTTCCCCAGTCCTCTTTTTTGCAAAAAGATGAAGTCAGCCTCGGATGCGCCAATGGCCTTTTGAGAGGGCAATACGCATGGGAAATAATCTGCTCTACCCTATCTTTAGCAGATCAAATTCATGTAGGAAGCACCAATCGATCCATGAGAATTCTCACAACACTTGTTTTAAAACAAAGCATTCTAAAGATCAAAAAAGCATTTAAAAAAATTCTGAATTTTCCTTTGCTTGAAGAGCAACAGCTCAACGATCCTACCAATTGCCGAGAAGTTTTTCCTGCAATAATTGGAGCCATTTATTCCTGCTCTGTATTTGCTGAAATTTGGAGAGCTAAGAATAAAGATTTTGCAGCAACGGCTCAGGAAATAAAAGAGCTCTATTTTCTTCGATTTTTTCATGATTCGCTTCCCATTGATGTACAGCACCAAGTTGATCTAATGGAAAGCGCTTCTAACCAAACAAGATTTGTTAAGAAATGGCTCGAAGAGCATCGGGGCCAATTTGCAGCGGTAACCGAGCTTGAAAGAAGCAATTTTAAGCTTATTTCCATTCCTCCAGAACTATTTCAATATTATCCAAACTTGCAAAGACTGAATCTTGTGTACAGTCCGGCAATGACACCATGTAGCGAGTCTCTAGCTTTTCCAAAGAGAGCCTCTTTGCCAGAACCAAGCGCTCTTGGATATGTCAATAACCTCGTAGGAGGTTCATCCGCCTGGCAAATGATCTGCTCTGCCTTGCCTGTGATAGGTCAATTTCGCTTAGGAAGCGTCAATAGGTCTATGAAAATTCTCACAGCCCCCGTTTTGAAACAAAGTATTTTAAAGATCAGAGAAGAGTTTAAAGAAATTCTGAATTTTCCTTTGCTTGAAGAGCAACAACTCGACGACCCTACCAATTGTCGAAAAGCCCTTTCTGCAATAGTAGAAACTCTTTGTGCACCTGGAGCTCCCCCAGATTTAGAAGATATTTTGAACGAATCCATCCCTGAATTCCTCGAAATTTGGAGAGCTAAGAATAAAGATTTTGCTGCAACAGCACAGGAAATTAAAGATCGCGATTTTCTTCGGCTTTTCCATGGTTCGCTTCCCATTGATGTGCAGCGCCAAGTTGACCCGACGAAAAGCATTTCTGAGCAGGTAGGATTTATTAAGAAGTGGCTCGAAGAGCATCGGGACCAATTTTTGGCGGTAACTGAGCTTAAAAGAAACGACTGTCACCTTACGTCCATTCCTCCAGAATTGTTTCAATTTTACCCAAACTTGCAAAGGCTGGATCTTTCGAACAACCAAATCCGAATCATTCCTGATACCATTAAACGCCTTATTCTTTTGAAAACCTTGAATCTTTCGGGCAATCTAATCCAAATCATTCCTGATACCATTAGATGTCTTGTTCTTTTGGAAACCCTGAATCTTTCGGGCAATCTAATCCAAATCATTCCTGATGCCATTGGAGTCCTTGTTCTTTTGAAAACTCTGGATCTCTCGAACAATCAAATCCAAATCATTCCTGACGTCATTAGATTCCTTGTTCTTTTGAAAACTCTGGATCTTTCGCGCAATCAAATCCAAATCATTCCTGACGCCATTAGATTCCTTATTCTTTTGAAAACTCTGGATCTTTCAAACGATTCAATTCAATCTGCAGGTCTTGGGTCCCTGGAAACACGAAAGGGACCGAGAAATCAAATTCAAGTCATTCCCGACGCCATTGGGGCTCTTGGCAATTTGCGGGAGTTGGTTATTCGATTCAATCAAATCCAAACCATTTCTGACGCCATTGGAGCTCTTGGCAACTTGCGAAAATTGGATCTTTGGGGCAATCAAATTCAAGTCATTCCTGGCACTATTGGGGGCCTTGTCAATTTACAATACCTAACTCTTTACCAGAATCAAATCAAAGTCATTCCTGATGCCGTGGGCGATCTTGTCAACTTAGTAACGCTGCAACTTTCGCATAACCACATTGCAGTCATTCCTGCTGCCATGAGAAAACTTTTCAATTTGCAGAAGTTATCCCTTGAACATAATGAACTCCGAGACATTCCTGAAGCTTTAGGAGCTCTTATCAATTTGCGAGAGTTGGAACTTTATGGAAATCAATTCGAAGACATTCCTACAGCCGTTAGAATCATTCCCCACTTGAACATAAGGTATTGAGAACAACCCATTGAAGACTAAACAGTTTGAGTTTTTATAATGAATGCGAAAAAAGCTCATTGCCTTTGCCAATTCTCTCATGATATAAGTGCGAGAAACAAAGTCGGGAACTATGCATCTGCCGAAATATCATGAGCTAGAAGAATTTCACATTCGTTCAAAAAAATTGGAAGATATTCGCAATCTAGAGGTCGACCCCTACCCTCATTCGTATCAACCCGATCATTCTACCGCGACCATCCTACAGCAGTACAAAGATGAACCCATTGGAAATAGCGAGGATGCTGCCTCTGGCAAGACACCTCTGGTCAAGATCGCCGGCCGTCTCGTACTCTTTCGTCCTATGGGGAAAAATGCTTTTGCCCACCTGCAAGATGAAACAGGACGCCTCCAATTCATGTGCAACCGCGAAGAGACTGTAGTCGATGGCTACGATCCCGCAAAAAGCAAAGAGCCTTTGTCCCATATAAAATTCATAGAAAAAAAGATCGACCTCGGCGACATTGTGGGAGTGGAGGGCAATCTGTTCCGCACCCATACAGGCGAAATCACCCTCTTTGCAAAAAAAGTAACGCTTCTTTGCAAGTCGCTACTACCTCTGCCTGACAAGCATGGCGGCCTTGTCGATCCAGAACTCAGATACCGCAAACGCTGGCTCGATCTGCTTTCTAACCCAGAAAGCCGCGAACGTTTCATCAAGAGAAGCCAAATGGTAAAGATCATCCGCAACTTCTTGCAAACAGCGGGTTTTCTAGAAGTGGAAACGCCAATTCTCCAAACCACCTATGGAGGAGCAGAAGCAAAACCATTCAAGACCAATCTTTTGGCATTGCATCAGGAGATGTTTTTGCGCATCTCGCTCGAAACTACGTTGAAAAAACTGATCGTCGGCGGTCTTCAAAAGGTTTTTGAAATCGGAAAGGTTTTCCGTAATGAAGGTATCGATAAAACGCACAACCCTGAATTCACACTTTTGGAAGCTTATTCTGCCTATTGGGATTACAATGATGTTCTTCATTTCATTGAATCATTGGTCGAAGAGATCGCTTTAAAACTCCTTGGGACCTGTGAGATCCCCTTTCCAAATCCAGAAGGAGGCTTTCACATCATCAACATTCGCCCTCCTTGGACACGAATGACCATGAAGGAAAGTATCCGCCACTATGCAAAGATCGATGTGGATCAGATGAACGATGATCAGATGCGGCGTCATCTGCTCACTGAGGCCAAAGTCGATGAAAGGGCTGTAAAAGAGGCTCCTCGTGGCATTTTGATTGCTACTTTGTTTGACGAATTCGTATCGAAAAAGCTCATCACTCCCCACCACATCACCGACCATCCCATCGAAACAACGCCTCTATGTAAACTCCATCGAGAAGAATCTGCAAAAAAACAGGGTCTTGTCGAACGCTTTGAAAGTTTCATCAATGGAACCGAAATTTGCAATGCCTACACTGAGCTCAATGACCCCGTTCTCCAAAGAAAACTTTTGACTGAGCAAGAAGACAAGAAAATAGGAAAAGACGAAGAGGCTCCTCTCGATGAAGAATTCATCGAAGCTATCTGCCAAGGAATGCCTCCTACTGGAGGTTTTGGCATTGGAATCGATCGTCTTGCTATTATTTTTACGGAGGCAAAATCCATCAGAGATGTGATCTACTTTCCCTTGATGAAGCCAGAAGAATCTTGAGCCCTGCCCACAACCGTCTGTTTGAGAAAAAGACCCACTCTTCTCTCCTGGACGAGTAGCGACCAATTTTTTTCCATCTCTTCTATCGTTTGAAAATTCAATAATTCAATGTTTCTTTTCAAAACTTCTCTTTCATACAGAGCCATGGCAAATCCGTCGGGAAATGCCCAGTCTCCACATGCATTCTCCAGACACTCCCAAGCTCTAACATTTTCATTTAAAGCAAGGATGTGTCTTGGCAGCTTCTGCTCAAAACCACCGCGCAAGCAAAAAGAAACATCTTCGCCCAGGCCAAAATAAAATCCTCTCGCTTTCGTTTCTGCGAGCAGAGGTACACACTCTTTTAGGTCCACCTTTTTTTTGAAAACATATTGATCGGTGGTACAAAGGAAAAACCTGGCACTGCTTCGAGACAAGATTTTGTGCAAAAGCGGTCTGATATTTTTTTCAGGATTTTCGATAAAAAGGACATAAGGGAATCGCTTTTCCACCTCTGCAAAAAAATCTGTCTTCTGGGGAATCACCACAAAAATCTTGCTAATATCTGAAAGGTTTTCCCGCTCCGATTGCAGAGTAGAAATAAGACGCTCAGGACTTTGGGAAATGATGAGTAGATCTGTGGACATTTCACCTTTTTCTTCTGCAAAAAGAGTTGGTCCTAAGGTAGGATAAGGCTCTGATTTTTTAAAATTTTGGAGAAAATAGGGCTTTAGAAACGTCTGTACCATCTTTTTTTCTTGAGAGAGAACTGGTTCTGATTGTTCTAGATAGTGTATGTCAGAAAGATAGGCAATATGCGAGGAGGCCATCTCAAGCATCGGCATCATAATGACAAAATCTTCTATAGAAAAATAAAACCCTCCCTCCACTAAAAGATCTTGCAGCATCACTTTCTTGCCAAGGGCTGCATAAAAAGATTTGAGACCAAAGTCAAATGAAGTTCTTTTTCTCTGTTTTTTCTTGATGATGTCAGACATGGTAAAAGGTTTTTCCCCTGATGGAGAGTAACTGGGTATCAAAAGATGTCTTCCATAAGAAAGCCAAACATCGGGGTTGGCATAGACCTGATCTAAAGAGGAAAGGACCCAATCATGGGCAAAAAAATCTCCCTCCTTCATCAAAATGACAATTTCTCGATCTTGGCAAGAAAGGATTGCATTGTAGATGTTTTGGAGCTCTTGGCTTCCCGGAAACTCCTTCAGAAAAAAGACTCGGTGCTGTTGATGATAGTTTTCGATGAGTTCTTGAATGGGAGCGAGTTGTGTCCTATTTTGATTCACAAAAAGAACGCGCAGGTTGCGATAGTTTTGTTCAAAAATCGATCGAAGGCTCTCTTTTGTCTTTTCTATGTTTCCGTAAGAGATGAGCAGAACGACAAAAGAATTGTGGCGTAAGACGGGGTGTTGATAGACTTTTGTATTCTTCGCAGAGGAATTGTGAAAGATAGAAAAAACACTTTGAATTCTCTTCCCCATCAAGACCAAAAGAAAGATGAGCACAACGATTGAAAAAATCCAAAGATTTCTCTTCACAAAGAAGCCCCCTTAGCAACTGCCTTACGATGAGAAAACTCCTGAATTCTCTTTTTCCAATAAGAAGCAAAAAGCTTTTGATAGGAAAACTGTTTTTTCCCCATTTCCTGATACTTGTTTTCCAAAAATTCTTCTGTAATTTCGCTCCACTCCTGAATAATCACCACAGGCAGTTGCGCATAGAGCTCATCTAAAACAGAACTCTGCACAATGGGAATGCTGCCTAAAATTAAGGCTTCCCATACGCGAAAGCTATCTCCACTCTTGCTGGGAGGGCATAGGATAAATTTAGATTCGGAAATTCCCTGCAAATAGTTGATAAATCCATTTTCATTGGCTACGCAGCAAAAGGGCTTATCGGCAAAAGAAAAAAAGACCGGAAGCCGCAAGAGAGGATCATTCTTTAGTGAAAAATTCACGTAAAGTAGATGCTTGCGCACCTGGGGTGCTTTTGCTATTGCATCGTAATAGAAATTGATATTGCCATCCTTCCAAAGAGAACTCTCCAGACCCAGAGGCAGTCCCACAAGCTTGGGATGCTTCAGCGTTGGATTGCTTCCAAACCAGGCGATAATCTTCTCGTCATTTAAAAAAAGATAATAAGGACCAGGGATAGAGCCTCCTTTTCTGTAGCCACCGTTATGAGTTACAAGGATGTAGCGATGGGAAATTCTGGGATGGACTTTGGAAAAAAAGCTTCGAAGCATGTCTCTATCCACGAAAACAAGCTCTCCCTCTCGCACGAGCAGGGGATCGAAGCTATTTGTTTTGTCGTAGGCAAAATCACAGATTTCTTTAAATCCATCCCCTGAAATATAAGAATCTCCTTGTTCACAATGAGGAACAAAAACGCCTCTTTTCTCTTCTGCTCCCATTAAAAGCAGCGGAAAAAGAAAGAAAAAAAGCCACCCTTTCATTCTACTTCCCTTTTCTTCAAAACAGCACCTTGCGGAGTATCCTCAACTAGATATCCCTTCTCTTGAATCAGCTTGCGGAAAAAATCAGCATCTTTCCAATTCTTTTCGGCACGGGCCTGATTTCTTTTTTCAAAAGCTTTTTGCACCTCTTCGGGAACTGCTTCTACCTCTTCTTGTAGGGGCAAAAAACCCAACACCTGGTCGATTCTTTCTAGAAACTTTAGTATCTCTTGCGATTCTTTTTTTCCGATCTGTTCCTGGTCAAAAAGAGTGTTCACTTCTCGTATCAAATCAAAAAGAAAGCTCAAAGCAGATGAAATATTCAAGTCATCTGCAACAGCCGTGGTAAACCCTCTTTCGGCCTCTTGCAGGCACTCTTTGATCTTTCCAAAAACCCCCTCTTTTTTTTCTGTGCGCAAGCGAAGTATAAAATCTTTCATCCTTTGCAAAGACGCTCTGGCTGCATCGAGTCCGAGCAGTGTGAAATTGAGCTGCATGCGATAGTGGACTTGCATGAGCAAAAAGCGAATTTCCCTACCACCATATCCCTTTTTCGTCAGATCGCGCACAGTGTAAAAATTGCCAAGGCTTTTTGACATCTTTTTTTGCTCTACGAGAAGATGGGCAGAATGGGCCCAGATGCGGACAAAGGGCTCTCGGGTGTAGCTTTCCGACTGGGCAATTTCGTTCTCATGATGCGGAAAAATGTTGTCCACCCCTCCGCAATGGATATCGATGGTGTTTCCAAGAAGCTTCAACGCCATGGCGCTACATTCCATGTGCCAGCCAGGCCGTCCCTTTCCAAAAGGGCTTTCCCAATAAATCGGGCCATCGCGCTTTTCATCGTAACTTTTCCACAAAACAAAATCGGAAGCACTCTCTTTGTCATATTCATCCACACATACGCGCTGAGAAGCTCCCTCTTTGAGCTCTTGCAGTTTGAGATGAGAAAGCCTTCCATAGGTTGGAAAAGAACGAAGAGAAAAATAGACACTTCCGTCATTTCCTATATAGGCATTTGCTTTTTTGAGAAGATCTTGAATGATTGCAATTATCTCCCCAATGTAATCCGTAGCATAGGGATAGGCATCCGCGAGCAGAATCCGCATGAGAGACAGATCCTCAAAAAAAGCTTTTGTGAAAGGCTCCGTGTACTCCTGCAAAGATATTTTTTTTTGATTGGCACCTCGAATTGTTTTGTCGTCGAGATCTGTGATATTCATTACATGGCGGACTTTATATCCCAAAAAGAGCAGTGTTCGTTTTAAAAAATCTTCAAACACATAGGTACGAAAATTTCCAATATGGGCAAAGTCGTAGACAGTAGGGCCGCAGGTATAGAGAAGAATGGGATTCTTTTTTTGTTGCACTTCTTCTTTTTTTTTCGTTTCCGTATTGTATAACTTTAAAAGAGCCATTGTTGTCTCTATTCAATTAAACTTTGTAAAAAACGGTAATCGATCTTTCCGGCTGCCATCAGAGGGATCTGCTCAATTTTTTTGATTTCCGCAATCTTCACAAGCCGACTAAAGCCCGCATCCTTTAAAATTTTATTTACCCTCTCTTTTTCCAGTTCTTTGGTCGTAAAAAGAACTAATAGGGACTTATCCCCCTCTTTTTCCTTCGAGCAAACAGCAATCGTCGGCTGATCCTCCCCTTCTTCCAAGGCGTCCATCAACACATCTTCCAGCCCCGTCAAGCTAATCATTTCGCCGCCTATTTTTGCAAATCTTTTCAGTCTTCCAGAAAGAATCAAATATCCATTATCTAAAAACCCCAAATCTCCTGTAGCATACCATTCCTTTCCATCGATCCGGAGAAAAGGACTTTTTTCCTTTCCCAAATATCCCGAAAACACATTTTCTCCTCTGATGCAAATTTCACCCTCTTCTCCCATTTGCAAAGGTTTTTTTGTCTCGGGATGTACGGTGATGGCTTCCACGCCCTCTAAAAGTTGTCCAACCCCTTTGGTCGGTCGGCAAGGTCGATTGATTGAGATCATGGGAGCGCATTCCGTAATGCCATATCCTTCGATCAGAGGCGCTCCATTTCCCATGAGGGCCACTTTGCGAAACAAGTCAGCGCTTGCTTTTTCTGCTCCCGTTACGAACAAACGCACGCTTTTGAGCTGTTTTTTAGAAGCTGCCTGAAGAAGTCCCTTCAAAAAGGAAGGTGCAGAACAAAAAACAGTTACCCCCCACCTTTCAATTCCCTCTGCCAGGGCAAAACTGTCTGTGGGATCCGGAGCATAGACAACCCGGATTCCCGACAAAATAGGCAGCAGGCCAACAACGGAAAAGCCAAAAGAGTGAAAGGGAGGCAAAATGCCATAAAAGACATCCTCTTTTTGCATCTGCTCGCTTTTGAGCGCTGCTCTTTGATTGGCAAGAATATTTTGATGGCTTAAAGGAACTCCTTTGGGAGCCGCCTCCGTTCCGCTCGTAAATAAAATTACTGCGCAGTCGTTTCCTCTCAGCGAGGTAAGATCAAAATGTTTTAACAGGTAAGAGGTTTTTCTCGTGCTGAGAAAAAAAGCGGTGAGTTTGTCCATGAAGGAAATTTCTTTTTTGAGATCCTCTAGATAAACAATGGTTTTTGCAATGTTGCCAAACTCCACATTCGAGATCCTCTCCAAAAACTGCCAAGAGCTAATAACCTTCTGAAAGTTCGCCAACTCCATCATGTGATTGAGATAGCGCGGGCCGAGCGTCCAATTGAGAAGAACTGGAACTTTTTTTGCTAACATGAGTGCCAAAATGACCATGTAGACTACTACAGAAGAGGGCAGCAGAACACCTACAGAATCTCCCTCTATTTGTGAAAACTCCTTTGCCAAGGCAATCACACCCATTTTGAGTTTCCGATAACTGATAGGCCCCATAAGATCATCTGCACAGGCCAAACAATCTTCCATTTGATCGCTCACGGAAAAGAAGGCTTCTGGAATCGTTTTTCCTTCTGGGAGGATAGGAAAAGGCCTCCCTTTTTCTTTTGCCCAATGAAAAGTAGAGGAGCCCTGTTTGATTTCCCTCTTTTTTTTCCCCTCTGCAACTTCCAAAATATCTTGCACTGTTTTGAGGCTTTCCGGATGGATTTCTCCAACTTCATAACGAAGACTTAAGAAGGCAATGATTTCGGCTATATCCAAAGAATCCATTCCCAAATCTGTAGCAAGGTCCATTTTTGGGGAAATTTCCGTGTGAGGACAAATGCGCTCCAACTCAGAAAAGACCTCTTCTTCGGTTTGAGAAGAAAATACTTTTTTAGAAAGTCTGCTCTCTTTTTCCTCTTTTTTTCCTTCAAGATAATCCTTTTTCCAAAAGAGATAAGATACTCGATACAAAGGCTCGGCATCTACTACCTTGCCCTCGACTGGATAGCGATTGTACCAGCTTTCCAAATAGCGATTGAACGCAAGCCTCGAGCTTTTGAATGGAAAATCTACTCCTGCAGGTTCGATTTCGATGCATACATTTCTTCGCGGCATAAAAAAAATGCCATTGAGCAGCAATTTCCAAAGGTCATGTGCAAGGGTTTTCTTAAATTCGAAAGATCTTCCTGCGTAGGCCCTGGAAAAACTGCTTCCCCAAAGGCCCGTTGTACGTATCAGAACCAGGTGAGCCTCCGGACAACTTTCCACAATATTATGAGCTGCCGAAGCACCTCCCAGAATCTCCTTTCCCGTCAGCTTTAGGCGTCCACTGGGGTAGAGAAGAAAATTTTCCCCCTTTTCCAACCCCCGCATAACCTCTTCTACCACCTCTTTAGCTTTTGCAATCTTGAGGTCGTTCAAAGAGGTTTCCAGATTGGGAATGCTCAGCGCTCTTACCATTTTCATGATGGTATGAATGCCCGATTGTCGATAGACATTTTCCACTACCAAAGGACGCACGCGGAACAGTGGCCATAAGATCAATGAAAGGAGAACAGGGTCCACATGTGCGGGATGATTGGGCAAAAAGAGAATGCCGCTTTTCTTCTCCCACTTTATTTTTTTTAGCTTTTCCAATCCTTTCACTTCCACCCGATAGCGCAGGCAAAGAGCTTTGAATGCTAAAAAACAAAAAAAGGAGATGAACTTTTCGTAGAGCATCGGCCCCCTTCTGAACATACTGACGTCAAATCTTCAGTATAAGATAAGCAGGAGCCATTGTAACACAATTTTGAAGAACTGCAAGTATTCTATAGCCTTGTCTCTATAGATTTATTTTTATCAAATTGCACAAACTCACTGGTGGTCCGGTCTATACACAAAGTAAAAAAGACCGCATTTTTCCCGTAGACAATTTTTAAAAAAATTTCTACACTCGAAATAACCTAGTAACGTGGAGGCAAGTATATGATAAGACCCATTCAGCACATGGCCAAAACACACAGAGTACAAGAAGAGCATTTTCCTAAAAAGGTCAATGAAAATGCGAAAAAGATAGAAAAACTTGCGCATGAAAGCATCTCTCACGTAGCCACTCAGATAGCAGCGGGCACGACACGCTTAGAGAGAACAAAAGAGTGGGAATCAAATCATGACGTGACAAAAAGCGGCAAGTCTTTGAACGTAAAAGTAAAAGTTTTTCAACCCTAAAAAGACAGCTTAGGAACCCTGCTTGAACCATTGCAGACGCCAATTCTTCAAGCAGGGTTTTGTTATCTCTTTATAAACTGCATTTCGCAGTCGATATGTGCAGTATGGCTTTTTATTTGCATAATCGGCCTTGTATCGATCTTTAACCCCTTTTCAAATAACTCTTCAAACTCATCAGGAGAAAGAAACGCCTTATTGCGATAGCCCGAGAGATGCAGCGTCTTGGCTTTGTCAAAACAAAGCCCTATGAGGTGAGGATTCTCGCTTTCCCTCATCGTCCAGGCTCTGCGCAGCTGATTAGCATCTTTGTAAGCCATGTCTACAAAATCTCGATAAATCGCGTCCTTTGCATAAAGAGTTAAATGCAAATCATGAGAAGAGCTCCATTCCTTTTGACCCTTGGAAATCTGCCAGGCAAACATATTTTTACCTAGAGCAACGCAGGGAGGAGCATCCCAGTAATGGTCCACATAGCCCAAACGAAAGAAAAATCCATAAGCGTGTGTCTTTTCCATCATTTCTATGCAAGAGCTCAGATCGATCTTTTCTTTGGCAAGACTGCTGTCTACCCCAAACATCACATAGCGCGCCTGAGAAAGTCGCATGATATTTTCAAGAATAATCGGCTTAAAATTCTCATAGGGATTTTCCGGTTGCTGAATGAAAACAACATCGAAAAATCGCTTCTTCAGCTCCTCGTAACTTCTCTGGAATTTTTCCGATGTACTACGATAAATAACAAAAACCTTGTGTACACCAGTAACGTTTTGCTCGATTGATTCCAAACAGGCATAGAGCTGCATGCATCGATCGAGAGAAAAAATGACAATATCTGCAGTACGCAAAGAAGAGCGCCTTTGATGCAAGGATGGTAGCGGCGGTAGAGGAGTCTGTCCTCTTAAAAAGCTCTCTATCTCATTGTCGGCAATCAGGTCGCTGGGATCTCTAGGACCGGTCAGCTCTTCGTTGCAAACGTAAAGAATGGCCGGAATAAAAGCATAATGATCTTCTCTGGCCATTTCCATTAGCGGCAGCATCAGGGCCATCTCTGTGCATCGATGGATCCACTTGCTCTCATAAAGAAGATCTTCCATTCGAATCTGCTTAAAGAGACCGGCATAAAAAGTTTTCAAATGAGAAGCCGCCCAAGCATGACCCTGTCGAAAACCATACTTTTCTAGAGAAATAGAGGAAAAAGGAGCGCAAATTCCCTTTTGATACGAAGGGTAAGAAACATATTGCCCATAGGTCATCCAAATGCTGGGATTCGCATAGACCTCATTCACCGTCGAAAGCACACCGTGGTGTGCCAGCCAATCTTTTCCTTCAACAAGGAGGACAATCTCATCATCCTGGCATGAATGAATCACATCAAAAAGAGAAGGAATCATTCCGCGACTTTTTTCATTGCGGATCAATGTCAGATTTCGTTTTTTTTCATTCTTTTGAGCAAATTCCTTCACCCGGCGGCTCGTGCCATCGCTCGAACCATCGTCAATGTAAATGATACGAAAATTGTCATACTCTTGCTCAAACATGGAGCGTAAATTTTTTTCACAGCTGTCGATCGCATTGAGCGCGTAAACAATGAGAACAAATTGCTTATGCTCCACAACGGGATAGATGGGCGTTTTGGAAAAGTGCGTCGAAAAAAATTGTGAATGTGGCAAATACTTACCACTCGTATCGTGCAAGAAATAGACAAAGAAAAGGAGACAAAGAAAAACAAAGAAAGAAACAAAAAAACTCTTCATCTCTATCCCTTAAAAAGAGTACAACTACTCTAAATCTTCGAAAGGATTTTTTCAACTTCCTTCAGAATTTCACGCGCAGAGGCATAGGTTAGTTGTAAAAAAGCTTGAGAAATGAAAAACCACCCTCCCTCTATAATCTCTTTTTTTTGAATGGCTATCTCCCCCTCTACAAGAGCAAGAAAATAGACAACTCTTTTTTTTACCTCTCTCCCTTTCTGTTCAAAAGAATATTCTTCAACAAAAGGCTTTTCTTGAAGAAAAGAAACAACCTCTAAGGCGGTTTCTTCTTTTAGCTCGCGCAGAGCCGCCTTTCGCTCGGTTTCTCCTTCTTCCTTATGCCCTTTGGGGAACCCCCAGTGAAAGCCGCTTTTCAAACAGACGAGAAACACCTGCCATCCCTCTTTCGTTTTTCGCAAAGGAATCACTCCACACGACTCTTCCACTTTCTACTCCTTGTAGGGAGCAAGCACGATCGTTGCATTATGGCCGCCAAAACCAAACGAGTTCGAAAGAGCTGCAGTAACTGTATGCTCTATTGCGCTGTTTGGTATCACGTCAATGCCGGCAATCTCTTCTGCTGGATTTTTGAGATTGGTAGTAGGATGCAGTTTTCCCGTCAGGATCGCCATGATGGTCACAATCGCTTCAATGCCACCTGCCGCACCCAAACAATGACCCAGCATGGATTTGGTCGCGTTTACTTTAACATTCTTGATATGCTCTTTAAATACCTGCTTCAAAGCAGCAATTTCACAAAGATCTCCCATTATCGTTGACGTGGCATGAGCATTGACATAGTTGATATCTTCCACGGCAAGACCGCTCGCTTTGATGGCATCTTGCATGCATCTGGCCACGATAGAACCATCCTCTTTAGGATCAGTCATGTGAAAGGCATCGCAATTTTTGCTTCCTCCAAGAAATTCGGCCAAAATTTTCGCTCCCCTCCTGCGCGCATGCTCCAGCTCTTCTAAAACAAGAACTCCCGATCCCTCTCCCATCACAAAGCCATCCCTATCCTTATCCCATGGGCGGGATGCTTTTGTGGGCTCATCATTTCTCGTAGAAAGCGCATGGCTTGCAACAAACCCGGCAAGGCCAATCGGATTCATGGGAGCCTCAGAGCCTCCACATACCATGATGTCCGCCTTCCCCATCATAATCTCTTCTGCTGCAGATAAAATGGCATAATTTGAAGTAGCACAGGCAGTTGAAACAGAATAGTTTGGTCCTGTAAAGCCCATATCAATTGCAAGCAATGCCCCTGCCATATCGGTAATAATGGCGGGAACGAAAAAAGGAGTCAGTTTCCGATATCCTTTTTCAATGATAGTAGCCACACCCTCGTAAAAAACCCCCATGCCTCCCATTCCAGAACCTATGACCACTCCGATGCGCGACTTGTCACAATGTTGCAGCTGTTCTTCGGTAAGTCCTGCCATTTCCAGGGCTTTTTTCCCTGCTACCATGCCATAATGGATAAAAGAATCTACTCGCCTGAGAAGCTTTTTGTTTACATAATCACCAGGATCAAAATCTCGAATGATTCCCGCAAATCGCGTGGGCCAATCATTGCAAGGAAAAGTCTCGATGAAAGAAATTGCGCTCTTTCCTTGGAGAAGTTTTTCATACAACTGATGCACATCGTTTCCAAAAGCACTCACAACGCCCATTCCGGTCACGACAATACGCTTTTTTTTCATACCACCTCAAAAAATACTTCAAAGATTTTTCATAAGGCTTTGGTGCCCGTCTCTTCTTTATTCTTGTCCAGCTGGATCTTCAGTTCTACAATTCCACCTTTTTGCCACAATCGCTCAAGTTGGTACTTTTCTCGAAAAACAGGAAGAAATAAATGGATAATAATATCAAGGTAGTCCAAAACAATCCATTCTCCCTCTTCCATCCCTTCAATTACATAAGGAACACGCCCTAGCTTCTTCATCCCCTCAATAACTGCATGGGCGATTGTCTGCAAATGACGATCGACATGCCCCTCCGCAATGACCAGAAAGTCAGTCAAAGTGGAAATGTCGTGAATATCCAAGGCTAAAATATTAAAGCCTTTTTTATCAAAAATTGCCTGAGCAATAGAATTAAGCAAAATATTTTTTTCTGTTTTCATTCAATTTTTACAATTAATGGAAAAATATAATTTATTTCGATAAATGAAGTCCAGAACTTTTGCATCCAAAAGATGGCCACAATAAAGTCCTTTTTTGAGTCTTTCTCGGATGAGCGTACTGCTGATCTCTACCTTGGGAATTTGCACAAGGTACCTTTCCAACCCCTGCAGTCTTTGCGGTAATGCCTGGCCACTGCTCCCAATCCAAGGAGGTGCTATACGAAGAATCTCCTCAATCTCCTTCCATTCCAAAAGATGATCGAGGTTATCCTCGTAGAGCATAAGGTGCCAGGTAGCATTTGGAAATTTTTGTTGCATTACGCGCAAACCATCTATTGTATAAGAGACCCTCTTTTCCAAAATTTCCTCTTCATTTAAGCAAAACCCTGGGATCTTATCAATTGCAAGGCGTACCATCTCCAAGCGATGCTCTTTGGAGGCAACCGGAGGTTTCTTTTGCTTGAAGGGAGAAATGAATGCGGGAGAAAAGACAACGCCATCCAGCTTGCACCTTTCCTGTAAGGAAATAGCCAAATGGATGTGTCCTAAATGAATAGGGTCAAATGTGCCTCCAAAAAAACCCATCTTTTTTTTCATGGCATCATTTTCCATCCTCTTTGTTTACAAATCTCCTTGAGCTGGCGGTCCGGGCGTACCGCGACGGGATGGCCAGAAATCTCAAGAAGGGGCAGATCCCAGTGGCTATCCGTGTAAACGGCAATCTTTTCTTTGGCCACACAGAGCCGCTTCGACAATTGCAATGCATACTCTTTTTTTTCACTGCCACTCATCAAAAAAGAAATATGCTCCAATCTCTCTTCTTTGTCGAGCGCATATTCGCTTCCTTTCCACTCATGAAACCCCAGTCGTTGTGCCAGAGGTGCTAAAAGAAAGGTAGGAGATGCGGATAGGAGAAGAGTGTAGCAGCCCTTTTCTTTTTTTTCTCTGAAGAGCTGAACTAATGGCTCATTGAGAAATTCTTCCAAGTACCGTGAAAAAAAGAAAGCAGACGCTTCTAGTGAAGAAAAGGGAATCCTTTTTAAAACTTTTTGAAAGATTTTGCAATGCAGTTCATGAGGAGGCAAATGGCTCAATCGAAAAAGAGCTCCCCAAAAAAAAACAAAGAAAAGAGAAGAAAAAGAAAACATTCCTTTTCGAAAAAGAGAGAAATAATAGTGAAAACTACTATTGATCGTAAGAAGGGTATGATCCAAATCAAAAATGGCTATGCTCAAAAAATTTGAAAAGTCGCCACCTGACATCATGCTTCCCTTTTGATTACACAATCACGCGCCCGCCCCAAGGTTTCTCCCTTGCCATCTTCGCAAGAGCCTCACAGCATGATCATCCACGAGTAGAGTAAATTTTTTCTTCGACTTCTTGGATCTCTTCTTCGATCTTTTCGAGCCTCATTTTTTCCATCTCGATCAGCTCCTGATAGGCCATTGCCTTTTCGAAATCCATACCAGATGAGTTCATTGTCTTTCGATATTCTTCCAGTTGCTTTTTGATCTCTCCTTGCCTTTTCTTCTTCTGCGCTAACATCTCTCTATGCTGCTGCAAAGATTCTCCCTCAGGAGAAGACAAAATCTTTTGATCTTCAACCATTCCATCCAATGAAAATATAAGTCTATCAAAGAGCTGTTTTTCTTGACCGGACAAGGAAAACTCCAAAAGCTTTTCTCTGATCTCCCTCTGTTGGACTATGAGCTCTTCTATCGGAAGATCGGTCGTTTTGAGAAGCGCATGGATACGCTCTTTGAGCGTCTGCAAACACTCTTTCTTTTTCAGCGCCATCTCTTTCTTTTGTTTTTCCTCTTTTTCCTTTTCCTCTTTCTCTCTTTCCAAAAAGGGAGCTTTTGCCGCGTCTAATGCATGGCGCAAAGTGCGCTCTTCTTCTCTATTTAATCTCAAGGTGCGCATCCATTGAAGGCTTTCTTCATAGAATCGTTCCATCTCTTTTGCATTCGTGGTCGTCTGGCAAATTTTTTCAAATTCTTTAATCTTTTCTTTAGCCCCCGCAATCTTCTCCAGACTTTCTTGTCGCATCTTCGCAAACTCTTTTTTTCGCTCCTTCTCAAATGCGCGCAGCTGGTTCCAGCACTCACTCAGATGTTTGCGCGTAAATGTAAAAACCTTTGCATGCAATAAAAATACTTTAGCAAGCGCCTGGATGGCTTTGATTTCCTCTCTTAATACATAACAAGGCTTTTGTTTACTGACCCCTTCGTGAAAATTTTTTTGAACAAAAGTTTCTACGTCCTGACTGAATTTTTCTGAAATCGCTTGGATGAGCTCTCTTCTTTTAGGAAAAACAAGATCGGCAATCGATGAGAGTTCCTTAAAGAAGCGATTTTTGTCTCGCGACCTCATCTCTACCTGCATTACCTCTTTGCGAAGTCCATTCGTTTTTGAGGCAAGTCGATCTAAGAAAGTGGTTTCTCTGTGCAGAGGCAGATAATCTTCTTTTTGAAATCCAGAGACAGAAAGAGTTTCTAGAAAAGAAGAGTCGCCCACCTGCCCTGAGGAAAGATCATATTTTTGCAGATCTTCTTTCAAGCCAGCAATGGCCAGTTCGATCTGTTCCAGGGTAAAAGAGGTAGTTTCTTCCAAATGAGCTTTTAGATTGCGGGCCTCTTGGGAAAGCTCAATAAATTGACTCCAATATTGCGACCGCATGATTGGGTGTAGAGGCTCTTTAAACAGAGAAAGCGTAAGCTGTTTTGCTTTCCAAAACATTTTGAAATTGGGCTTTCCTTCTTGAGAAATAGCCCCTTTCATTTCTTCGAGAAGAAGAGCAACTTTTTCTTCATTTGAAGAAATTTTTTCTAGTTTTTGCAGAAAATAGCACTCCGTTTCATCGATCTTTTCTCGCGTGTCTTTCATAGTCGATGATGGTTGCTCTGCAGTTTTATTTTCTGCACTTTCAGATTCCACTACCATTAGATCCCAGTCTGGTTAAAGAAAACAAAGAAGAAAAGAAACATTATAGACAAAAAGCTTTTTCTGGGAAGAACTTTTCCTCAAAAAGAGAGCATCACCAGCCCTGTTCGTAATCTTGTAGAATGAATTCTCTTGCTTTCTCGGGCCCTAGTTCTTCAAGATCGATCCAGCGAAACAGAGGTTCTTTTCTAAACCAGGTAAACTGCCTTTTCACATAGCGGCGCGACGCTCTTTTGAACTTCTCTAAAAAATGAGTATACTCTTCTGCTCTCTCGTTTGTTTGTAAAAATTCCAGGGCCTGTCGATAACCAATAGCACTTGAGGCAGAAGAGTTGTGCGCAAGCCCTTTCTCTCGCAACTGTCTTACCTCTTCTATCAACCCCTTTGCGACCATCTCATCGCACCTGCTTTCTACCTTATGGTAGAGCTTTTCTCTTTGCATATAGAGAAACCAGCAACGGCAATCAAACTCCATATGGGGTTTTTCTTCGGGAGGTGGATAGGAGCTGACGGGCTGTCCTAAAATGGCAATGATCTCAAGCGCACGAATAATCTTATGACGATCGTGTTCTGTAATTTTCTTCGCATATTCGGGATCGAGCATTTGCAAGCGTTCATATAAAGCTTCGCAACCAAAAGTTTCCATACGATCTTGCAGCTGTTTGCGCACTTCGGGAATCGAAGCAGGGCCTTGGGGAGGGCCATATAAAAAAACGCGCAAATAAAAACCGGTCCCTCCAACAACAATGGGGACCTTTTCCCGCTGCAAAATCTCCCGACAGCATTTCATAGCTTCGTAATAGAAGTCGACAGCATTAAAACTCTCGCTGATCTCGCGAATATCGATTAAATGGTGAGGAACAAGCGTTCTCTCTTGCTGTGAGGGCTTTGCCGTCCCGATGTCCATCCCACGGTATATCTGCATGGAATCTGCCGAAAGAATCTCTCCACCAATCGCCTGGGCGATAGAAAGAGCCATCTGGCTCTTTCCCACTCCTGTGGGGCCACTGATCACGATTACGCGCTTCTTCTTCAAAGAAGAAAGGAGTTCCTCTCTTTTGGGACGGTGAGTTGGAGCAATGATACTCCAGGGATCGAATTGCTGATAATTTTTCTGTGCTGTCACAATTATGTTTGAAAGAGTTTAAGAGCATCCTGTTCTAGGGAACAAAGTGTCAAAATGCGCTCAAAGCCTGCCATTTTGATAATTTCCAAAACCTCTTCCTGAACTGAAAAAAGCACCAGGCGTCCTTGCAACACTTTTAACTTCTTTGTCGCAGAAATAAGAACCCTGAGGCCTGCGCTGCTCAAGTAATCTACCTTGGAAAAATCTAAGATCTGTTCCTTGTGGCTTTCTTGGATCAGGCTTTGTATCCTCTTTTCCAAAATAGGAGAAGTGGTCGCATCCACTCTTCCTTCGAGTCGAAGAATCACCTGCTTTCCTCTCTCTTCTACTACTATCTCAAGACCCATCATAAACACCCCACAGCCTTATCAAAATTATTCTTTCATGCAAATCGATAAGTTGCAAGGATGATTTTCGCTTCGATTGCATGGTTAGACGTCAATCACTTCCATAACTGTCGCATTTTATACACAAAGAACTTGGGCATAAGCTAAGGTAGAATGCCGTGCGTGGGTTTTTGAAGAGGGAATTTTTTGATCTTTAACAGCTTGGCATTGATTGCACAAATGATTGTACTAACGGACATAAAGACAGCTCCGAGCGCGGGAGATAGTAGAATGTCAAAATGGTAGAGAGCTCCGGCTGCAAGAGGGATGGCAATTGCATTATAGCCTACGGCCCAAAAAAGATTTTGGACCATCTTACGATAGGTGCTTTTTGCCAAGGAGATAAGGTCTACAACATCTAAAGGGTTGTTTTTGACCAGAATGATATCTGCGGCTTCAATCGCAATATCTGTTCCCGCACCAATGGCAATGCCAATATCTGCTTGGGCCAAAGCGGGAGCATCATTAACCCCATCCCCTACCATGGCAACAGTGATTCCTCTCGACTGAATTTTCTTAATTTTTTCCGCTTTTTCCTGGGGCCGCACTTCGGCAAAATAGTCGTCGAGCAGTAACTGGTCTGCCACCCATTTTCCAACAAGTGGATTGTCTCCCGTAAGCATCATGCATTGTATCCCCATTTTTTTTAGCTTAAAAACCGCCTCTTTAGACTCCTCGCGCACCAGATCAGAAAGCGCGATTGCACCTTGCACTTGATCGTCTATCAATACGAAAACAACAGTCTTGCCCTGTACGTTCCATGGAGCCAGAAGTGCATCGTCTATTTTTATATTTTTTTCTCTCAGATAGAAGGGACTTACCACCTTGATCTTTTTACCCTGGATTTTTCCTTCTGCGCCAATTCCTGGAATGGCTGCGAACTCTTCTACTCTCCAATGCGCCGAGCTCTTACTTGCAATTGCTTGCGCAATGGGGTGTTCTGAATGCACTTCTAAAGAGCCTGCATAGTTGAGCAACTCTTCTTGCGCCCACTGGGAATTTTTAAAGAGAAGAATATCGGTGATCCCAAATCGTCCTTGGGTAAGAGTTCCTGTCTTATCAAAAACAACCGCCTGCATATTGCGTGCAGATTCAAAGGCTATGCGGTTACGAATCAATAAGCCACCATGAGCTGCAAGAGCTGTAGAAACTGCAACAACAAGAGGGATTGCAAGGCCAAGGGCATGGGGACAAGCAATCACCATTACCGTAACGCTTCTCTCAATGGCAAATCCGACCTCCTTGTCGGTAAATAAAAGCCATGTGAAAAAAGTGAAGAGGCCTCCTCCAATGGCAAGCAAGGTCAACCAGACAGCTGCCCTATTGGCCAGATCTTGGGTTTTCGATCTACTTGCTTGCGCATCTTTTACCATTGCAATCACTTGGGACAAGAAGCTCTCCTTTCCCATTTTTTCTATCTGCACGACAAGAGATCCCTCGCCATTCACAGATCCCCCAATGACCAAACTCTTCTTTTCTTTTCGTACAGGTAAAGACTCTCCTGTAAGCATCGATTCATCGATACTGCTCTTGCCCTCGAGAACAACCCCATCTGCTGGAACCTTTTCTCCAGGCTTTACCAAAACACGATCGCCAAAAACCAGCTCTTCAAGACGAACTTCCCGGATCACACCCCCCTTCTCAAGTTTGTGTGCAACAGAGGGCAACAACTGTACCATTGCTTCCAATGCCCTTCCTGCACCAAGTAGGGATTGCATCTCTATCCAATGACCCAAAAGCATGATATCGATCAGAGTTGCAAGCTCCCAAAAGAAAAAGGTACCGCTAAACCCAAAGACGACACAAGAGCTATAAATATAGGCCGTACTGATCGCAAGTCCAATAAGGGTCATCATTCCAGGACTTTTGGCTTGCAGTTCTTTATAAAGTCCTATGAGAAATGGCTTGCCACCATAGAAAAAAATGACCGAAGAAAAGAGAAACAGAAGGTAGAGATCCTTGCGAACAGAGAGAATTGCTTCAAGAGCAAACAGATCTCGAATCATCGGAGAAAGCAGCAGAATCGGGATGGTCAGCAAAAGAGAGATCCAAAAACGCCTCTTAAAGTCCTGCAACATCTGTGCGTGGGTGGTGATTCTGGTAGGTCTATGACCCTCTTGTTCTTCTTTTTGCATTTCCAATCGCATGCCGCATAAGGGACATCCTCCCGGATCTGTTTGGGAAATCTGTGGATGCATGGGACAGACATATTTCACTCGTGCACTCTTTTTTTGATCCTCTTGTTTCTTTCACTACCCAGTTTTCATTTTTGTGTCAAATTCTTCGAGAGATTCTGCTAAGAGCTGTAGAGAAAAAAGAGATAGTGGCATATACAATGAATCGTGCCATCAAAGTAAAAAATCATGGGTAAAATCACACTTCCCCTTCTCGATGAGGATATACTTGCAGAATGCAAGATCACTGTCTGTCGGGCAAGAGGCAGTGGGGGTCAGCACGTCAACGTTACTGACAGCGCCGTCCGCCTCACGCATCTTCCCACAGGAATTACTGTTTCTAGCCAAAAAGAAAGAAGCCAATACCTAAACAAGATGGACTGCCTTGCAAAATTGCGAAAGGAAGTGGCGAAAAGAAATTATAGAAAACCAAAGCGGATTGCAACTCACATTCCCAAGTCGGTTATTCTTAAAAACAGACTCAAAAAAACAAAAGAGAGTAAAAAAAAGCAATACCGACGCCCACCGTCACAAAGCCACGACTTCTAATTTTCTAGTGTCCCAGAAAAAACGCGGTGCGCATCGCCCATCAACACAATGTCTTCTTGCGGTTCCATCATGCATTGTAGGATACCACCCTGCATAGCTAAACGAATGCACTCTTCTTTTTTGATGGTTCCTAACTGATACAATGCCTTTATAACTGCTGCAGCACCACTGCTACACGCAAGCGTCATACCACATCCTCTTTCATAAAAAAGGACTCGAAACCTTCTTTGGAATTCATCTTGGCTCTCTTGCCATACGAATGCAACATTCGTTTTGCGAGGAAAGAGTGGATGTTTCTCGATTAACGAACCATACTCAGAAAGCCAACCAACCTCTTTTTCTGCAAAGACGATGAAATGAGGATTTCCTACATCTACGCAATGACCAGTAAAATCGCCTTCTTGAGTTGCAATTGTTACCATCCGTTCATATCGAACAAAAGGAACATTTGTGATGATGTGAAAAGGTCCTTGTGATCGATCAACCTGATTACGAACTACTTGTTTGACTGATTGGATCTGAAATACCTGCTTCCCTGGATTTTGCAAATAAAGGTGCCGCACGCAACAACGCATTCCATTGAGACAAATTTCTGCAGAGGATCCATCAGCATTAAAAACGTGCATTTCATGCACATCTTCTGAGTTTTTTTTAAGAATCAAAACGCCGTCGGCACCAATTCCCCTGTGTCTATCACACCATTGCGCAATCCTGGAACTCCAATGGGCATTGTGGATTACACCTTCAATCGACTCGTTCGATTGATTTATGAAATCCAAAAGAATAAAATCGTTTCCAAAAGATTGATATTTAACAAACTGCTGCATCATATCCACTTAAAAATTTTTCTCTTGCTTGGGTTTAGAAGAAAACACCTTGCTCAAGTAATTACGGCCCGAATCTGCTAAAATCACAACAATGACATCCCTCTGCGAAAGCTTTTGCGCATATTGCAAGGTCACATGCATGACAGCGCCACTACTAATTCCCACGAGCAGTCCATGCTTTTTTGCTAAAGTTTGCGTCATAGAAAAAGCATCTGCATCGGTAATGGGAATGATCTCGTCCACGACAGACTGATCAAAAACATCGCTGATCATGTCGATTCCAATTCCTTCGGCTTGATACGCCTTAGGTTCTTGCGATGAATACATAGAAGTGGCCGCATCCACACCGATGACCCGAATGCTTGGATTTTGTTCTTTTAAATAGCGGCCCACTCCAGAAATGGTTCCACAGGTTCCGGCCCCGGCGATAAAATGGGTCAAAAAACCGCCCGTTTGTCGCCAGACTTCCGGTCCTGTCGAAACGTAATGAGCCAGTGCATTATTTTTATTGTAATATTGATTGGGCATAAATGCTCCTGGAATCTGCCGCACAATTTGTTCTGCGCGTGCATGATATCCTCGCGGATCCTCATGGCGGTCGGTATTAGGACAAATATGGACCTCGGCACCATAGGCACGCAAGACAGCAATTTTTTCTTCTGCTGTTCGCTCAGGCAGAGTAATAATCACCCTATATCCCTTCAAAGATCCAATCATTGCAATTGCAATCCCCTGATTTCCCGAAGAGGCTTCTACAATGGTTCCTCCAGGCAGTAGCTCTCCCGAGCGCTCTGCTTGTTCGATCATAAATAAGGCAGCTCGATCCTTAATGCTGCCACCTGGATTGCAAAATTCCAGTTTTGCCAATATCCTGGGGTTACACTCCATATCCAATTGTACAAGAGGAGTATTGCCAATACATTCTAGTAATGTTTTAAATGCTGATTGCGACAATGTGCGCCTCCCTCCGAATGTGCAAAACTCGGGTAAAAGTTTTCTGTAATACCCAATAAATTTCCAAAAGGGTCACCCCTCCTATATCAAGCCCAAACCGTTTTTGTAAAATATTGATTTTTTCCAACTCACATCCTTCTTCTGCTACAAAAGCCAGTGCTTCTTGCATATCGATTTTTAACGACCCGACAAGCACATTCTGCTGTGGATCTTAAGATAAGCTCATGCAGAACAAAGCATGAGGAAAAACCGTCAGCCAATAATTTCTTTCAGTATGATGGACTCTCTTTCTGGCAGAGGCGGAACCGATTGGGGATAACCAATGATGAGAGGAGCTACAATCTCTAAATCATCAGTAATGCCTATTTCTACACGAAGTTGAGGATCGAGAATTTTTTCTCCCCACGCAATCCAACACGTACCCAACTGCCTTTCAGTAGCAGCAAACATAAAATAGGCCGCAGCAAGCGAACAATCTTCATGAGCATAAGGACCCTGAACTCCACAAATAATTACTAGAGAAGACGCGTTGTAAAAAATGTTGTAGTCGGGGTTTTTGAACAAGGGTTCAAACTGCTCGAGGAAAGGACTTTGGTTTTTTTCAATTTCAAGAAGCCAATTCTTCTTATTCTCATCGGAAAGTCTTTTTATCAAATGTACATCTTGGATGAGAATAAAGCGCCAAGGCTGTCGATTACAAGAACTAGGAGCAAGACAGGTTTCTTGAATGATCTCATGTAGGGTTTCCAAAGGGACTTTTCTACCGGCGTAATTTCTAACAGATCTACGATTTTTTAAAAGCTCTTTGTAATCCATCCGCCACCTCTTTAGTGTTTTTAAATGTTTAGCTACAATGCAACTTTTTTAACAAACCTCAAAAAAGTTGATAAAAAGCACACTCATTGTCCAGATCGACACCATGCTCATCTATGATCTTAAGGACCAGTGAGCGGGGGTTGATTATAGGATTCTGTCACGGAGAAAGTACAACTCTCTCCACCATCGAGATTTGAAAAGAACGCCCTTTTTTGGTCATCATGCAAAGGGGCCAGGGGGGGACGAACCGCATGCCAAACAACTCCTTGCCGTTTTTCCATCAAGGCTTTTGCAGCAGGAATAAAAGGGATTCCCTCAAAAGCCTGGGTAATTGCACTTAAGATCTTGGGGTTGGGGACATTGGCTTTTAATCCCTGTTGGTACAGGGAACAAATCAATTCAGGATAAAGACTTGCCATCCCACAAATGGCACCAGCCCCTCCACTCTGTGTCGCTTCGATAATCTGAGTTCCCTTTGCCACGAAAACTTTAAAATGAGGAAGTTCTTCTAATATCTTCCGAGTCAGCGATAAATTGCCTTCGCTTTCTTTTATTCCAATGACTATGTCTGGAAATTCTCTACAAAGAGATCGCACTACCTGTAAAGAGATCGGAACGCCGGTCATCTGAGGAATATGGTATAAAAGAATCCGTAATTTTGGATCAGCTACTCTTTGGATCACCTCACGATAAAAAGCGATGACTCCATCATCAGATACATTTTTATAATAACAAGGAGGAGCAACCAGAAAAGTTGCATGGTATCGCAAAGTCTCTCGAGCCAATGCAACAGTGTCTAAAATGCAAGAGCTTCCATTACCCAAAATAATTTTTTTCGGATCGAACCCCAAAGAAACAAGCTTCTCAAGAGCTTCTTTCCGTTCTGCTACAGAAAAAGAAGGGCCCTCTCCTGTGGTCCCGAATAGGACAACGCCAGCACAGCCATTCGCGATCATATCAAAACAATGAGCGGACAGCTGTTCGTAGTTGCAGCTCAAATTTGCATACATTGGCGTCAATACAGCTGCCCAAACGCCATTCAGAAGATCCTGTTTTCTTGCCATCTCTGCATTTATCTGATCAAAAGTCATAGAAAAAACACAAATAAAAACAAATTTCCTACCAAGATAGTACACGGCCTATTTTTTTCAGGGTTATATTTTTTTCAGAGACCAGAGGATATCTACAAAGTGAGGATTTGTCGCTTTGTAGATATACACAAAGAACTTGGAAAATCGGCTTCTGGAGCACGCCAAAAACTCGGGGTTGAAAGATCGCAAGCTACCCCATATTTCATTAATATTGGGTAGCTTACGATCTTTCAACCGCGAGGATTTTCGCGTAGCTTCAAAAACCGATTTTCCAAGTTCTTTGTGTATACCCTCTGGTCTTTTTATTGGAAAAAACCCAAAACTGATTTAGTCTTTTGTAAGAATCAAAAGTAGGAGAATAACGTGACGCTCATCGAACAAATCAACTCAGGTATTAAAGAAGCGATCAAAAGTCGAAATTCCCTTCGGCTTGATACTTTGCGCATGCTAAAATCAAAAATTTTAGCCGTTGATGCACGAGCAAATCTTCCAGATGTAGAAGTTATAAAATTATTTAAAACTTACTTCGGCAATCTCGAAGAAGCTCTTGAGCAAGCCAAAATGGCCAATCGTCCTGACATAGTTACGCGGTTAGAAGGCGAATTAAGGATCGTTCAAGAATTTTTACCTAAAGTTCTCTCTGCTGAAGAGACCAAAAAAATTGTACTGCAAGCCATTCAAGAGTCAGGCGCCAAGACAAAAAAGGAGCTTGGACTTGTAATGAAGTCTATCATGAAACTCAATATGCCCATTGATGCAAAGTTAGCCAAAGATCTGGCATGTCAATTATTAGCCGACTAAAAAAAGCAGCTGCAGTTGCAAAGGTTTTTGGCCTCATGTGCATTTTTCCAAGTTCTTTGTGTCTAGGAAAACGCGCAAAAAATTATTTGGCTTTTCGATAATTTTTCATAGAGAAAAACAGAATTCTTTCTGCCAAGCATCTTATAATCAAATACTAATAAAACAACAGGCTTGTTTTTCAAGAAAAAAGGCAATAATCGCGCCATATAATAAAGAAAAGTGGCGCAATTAATGCAAATCGCGCAAAAAATTGGAACAATTTAAAGGCTTATGAGTATACACAAAGAACTTGGAAAATCGGTTTCTGGAGCACGCCAAAAACTCGGGGTTGAAAGATCGCAAACTACCCCATATTTCATTAATATTGGGTCGTTTACGATCTTTCAACCGCGAGGATTTTCGCGTAGCTCTAGAAACCGATTTTCCACGTTCTTTGTGTATAAACATATACCTAAGGATGTCATTTTTGAAATCATCGGAAAATTCTCTGAGGGAGCTTCTCTTGAAGAAATCATGTTAGGTCTTTCTCCCTCGATTCCAAGGCGAACGCTACAGCGTTGGCTTTCTATTTTGGTAAAAACCGACCAATTAGCAATCGAGGGAAAAGCTCGGGCCGGGCGATACAAACTCCCTTTACTGAGCTTTTTTGTTCATGATTTGATCCCTTTCAGCAAACAATCTGAGGATATTCTCTTACAAGTGACGCGCCCCATTCAGTCGAGACATCCGACAACTTTTGAATGATAAGAGCTACAGCTTAATCTTTGCAGTCACAACAACTGCTCTTCTAGCATCAAAAGAATTTTTCAACACAGTCATTTTTAGCTATTTTATCAATTTTTATTTTCTTTTTTTCTATTTCTTGATAAGTTTTTTTTTCAAAACCCTTTGAGAGCAGTTAAGCAACTTTTACCATAAGTCATAAGACCAAGGAAATTGCAGATAATCACTAGAAGAGGAAATTCCCCATTTTTAAAACTTAAACAGAAGGAGCGGCGTTTGCTCCCATCCATAAAGGAATGAGTTGCCACGCCGGCAAGGTAATATTATGTTCATGCATACAGATACTTGGATTAGAACAAGTAGATTCCCGCTTGAGGTAAGACCAGAAGGTATAACAGATCATGAGCTGGAAAGTTGGGAACGGTGCTCTAACAGAATCGAAACCTTCGCTACAGAACACCTAAATCGTGACGAAACCTTTGAAAGGATCTGTCTCCCCTTAAGCAGATCTGGGCAATTTTTAGTTTATTTTTCTACTTGGAGGAAAAGGGACTACCGATGGATGACAGTCGGCGACTCCGAAATGAAGGCCTTAAGAAAGCTAAAAGACTATAGCAGACGATACAATGGTACTGAAGCAACTGAATCGCTCGATTGGCAAGAGAAAAAGCAGCGCGCTTGTGGAAGCTTATATATCCTCTTGTGTCTTTGTGGCTGTTGTTGGTGGTATCTAAGTTCTGGCTCTCGAGCAAGCAAGATTTGATGTAGCTTTGGACAAATTGGTTTCAAGCTCATTTTCTGCATCGGATTGCTATCGTCTTTTTTCTGAAATTTTCATAGAGAAAATGCATACAAGAAAGCTAGTGTGGTCGTTATTTAAAAAAATCCTTCTCCATCAGGACAACGCCGATGTTTACTTCATCGGGAAGGGTTAGCTGCTCTTCTTTTATAGAATTCCATTCCCTTGCCCTTTAAAGAAATTTCGCAAGTTCTTTGGGTGTAAAGTTTTGGAAATGATTTTTGCACTCGAGTGGTGTAATTTTGTCAAATACGTCCAAAATGGAGCTATAGCTGCCTTTAAACTCATAATTTATATGCCCTGGGTGAACATCTAATTTCATCCTTATGTCATCCAATTTTGACCGAATCCTTCCGGTTCTAAAAAGTCTTCTTAAAAACCCTACTAACTTTACATGCAATAAACGCTGCATAAACTTTAGTTTCTCTAGCAAAGACATGTGCTTATACAATGTGAATAAAGAATTAAACTGAAATGGCAAAGAGACCATATTATGCAAAGATTCAAATAATTGCAATTCCCGATAACGCGCGTAATTTATTTCGCAATTTGCGACAGAAGGAAAGTTCTTCTGTACTGAAGAAAGGGCATATAGCCAACAAGTATTGAATTGAGTTCCTGGGAAAATAATTTCATCCAGTTCTGGGTATTCATTTGACTCTTTTTCAACATGCAGCTCATCAATGCTTTTTTTCTCGTTGTTGTTAAAAAACTGTCCTCCGTATGACTTTGGGCTCATGCCAACAATCGCTAAAGGATAAGGGCATCCAATTGTTGTATTGGCCTTTTGCATCAAAAGTGTCATGGCATAAAAATCAGGATATGGGGAATGAAAAAATTGATCTTTGTACCTTAACCTTTCTATGAGACTTTTATGCACTGTCAATACTTGCATGTTGTAGGAGAATGGCAACCGAAAATTCATCGCTTCATTGGCGAGCTTCTGCATCTGCTCAGGCTTTAACAGCACAGGTAGTTCAGAATTCCAGAGATTCCAGTTGCCAATTGTAGTGAGATGACCAGAGGGAAAGTATGGAAATACCCCAGGATAAACATACATAAGTCCATTAGCAAAAATTAACTCTGGGCAAGAGTGCTCCTTGATAATTTTGTACACAATGGAGAAAGCGCTTTGCATCAAACAGTCATCGTCACCGATTAGAATTACATAATCACCAGTGCTCAAATCGATGGCGCGGTTCCAATTTTTGGTGACAGAGATAAACTCTTCGGATCGCGAATATTTGATGCGCGGCTCGTGCAAAGAAAGAACATATTCTTGAATATTTTCAGATGAATCATTGTCCGAAATGACGAGCTCCCAATTGTCATAATCCTGGCGGAGCACAGAAGAAACTGCGGACTTCAAATATTCCAGTCGATTTCTAGTGGGTATTACAACCGAAAACTTCACATGAAAGCTCGGGTAGACTTTCGATGAAATCATGCTAGCAACATATCGCCGATCTGTCAATTCAATGTAGAAAGGCACGAAACAGGTAAAGTTGGAAAATCAGTTTTTGAAGCTACACGAAAATCCTCGCAGTTGGAAGGTCGCAAACTAACCAATATTAATGAATATGGGGTGGTTTACGATCCCCGAGTTTTTGGCGTAGCTTCAAAAACCGATTCTCCAAGTTCCTTGGTGGTAGTCAAAGACAATACTAAAACCTATGCCTTATCCTATCTGAAAGGCGACTCCCCTCCGATCTCGATGGCCTCTAAATTCATTCATTACTTCTTTACATGTCTGGAGCAAAACTCCAAGCGGATAGGCTCTCCTGTGGCATTATAAATACCTGTTGCCCGCTTTTCTACCATGTGGACAATCCATTTTGCAAGATCACTCCCTTTTTGCAAAGTAAGGCAAGTAAGGGGATAAAATTTGTAGAATAATCAAAGCAAGTCCAATCAAAAATACCAAAATAATCAAGGGTTTTCCTCCCATCACTCGGAATGTGGACGAAGAGAGAGCCCTGCGCACCTGCCAAACCATCAAAGCCGGAAGCATTACATGAGAAAATGCCACAAAAATGGCTGCGTAGCCCAAGGCAAAGACAAATCCTTGAGGGTAAAAAAGGGCAAACAACAGTGGGGGAATGAAAGTCAGAAACAAAATCGCATGCTTTCCCAGGACAAATTTTGAACGCTTGAAAGCATCTGACAAAAAATCAGTCAGGCCCATGCTTACCCCCAAAAAAGAAGTAGTGATGGTAACGTTTGCAAATCCATTGATGGTCCAGTGAACCCATCGACTCTGAATAGCACGAGAAATCAAAGCAACAAATTCACCCGTTGATCCCTTTGCTTGAAGAAATGAGTCAAATTGATCTATGGAAATGATCCCCAACAATTCAAATAACCAGTAAGAATAGATACACATCGTCAAAGCCGTGCTAATGATTAAGACATAGCGAATCCTCTTATGATCTCGATGAAGATATTGGGTTAAAGTAGGGATGAGGATGTGATATCCAAAAGAACACAGAAAAATGGGAGCTCCCGCCCAAAGATATCGAAATTGCGAAAGGTGAATCAAAGGACTGGAAAGATCGATGTAAGGAGTTAATAAAAGAAGAGATCCTACGAAGAAAAGTGCCTTCAACGAAAAAAGCCATCGATTGAAAAGATCGACCGCTTTGATTCCTTGGAATACAAAACTTCCCAATATGCCGACGAAAAAGAAGCTACACACAGAGGGAGGTATATGCACATTACCAAGTAAAAAGAGCTGTGCAAGCAATGAACCGCCACCAGAGCTATAGGCAGCGACAAGGGCATAGAGTAGAAAGAGATAACTCAAAAACGTAATGGTTTGCCCAAAACGTCCCAAAGTTCTCTGTGCCATAGAAGTAAAGTTGAGTCCTTCTTCTGGGAAAGACAAACTTACTTCGAGAAACATGAGTCCCGTTGCAAGCATTAGCAACCACATAAAAACGATCAAAATAAAGACCGAAAAAAAACCTGCACCAATATCTACCATGGGCAATGCAAGCACTCCGCCGCCAATCAACGTTCCCATAACAAGCATGATGCTTCCAATCATTTTTCCATTCATAAAACTCCTAAATTTTCAATTCTTGAAATAAACAAAAACATCAAGGCAAGAGAAAAACTGCCCTAGATGTAAAAGAATTAGATCGTGCGATAATAATAAGAAAAGGGAGACAAGAAGAGATTTTTACCATTTGAAACAAAATGAACCAATTTCATGATACTCTCCCAAAAAGAATAACAATTTTAAAATAGACTCTTCGATTGTTTTTTTTCAAGAGCAATTGAAAAAATGCCCTATTCTGCGTAACTTTTGATTGGGAAAATTTTAAGAGAAATTTCTATAATCACCGCAAGTGAGCAAATAAAGCTGAAAAAAGGAGAAAAAAAATGAAAGCAGTAAGGGTAATTATGGCAGGAATAGTTGTGACGATTTTTCAAGCGTTTGTGGGAGCTGTGACTTGTGGAGGAATTTTTAACTGGGTATATAGCTTAGAGCCAGTAAATGTGTGGAAACCGATGGAGGGTTGCCCCGGCATGGGATTTATCATTGCGGGCCTTTTGCTAAATGTGATCCTTGCTTTTGTTTATGCAATGATCAACAAGGGAATTCCAGGAAAAAATAAGTGTGTTAAGGGGTGTGTTTTTGGATTCATTGTATTTGCAGTGGGAACTTTGCCAGGCATGTTAGCAACGTATACTTTTATGACAGTTGCGACGACAGTTGTTATTTACTGGACGCTTGTTGATTTAATCAAAAGGCCTATTGAAGGAATGATTATTGCAACCATTTGTGGCGATAAATTTTCAAAGCAGAATTAAACGGCGAAGAGAGAACCGTTGGGCGACTATTATGCCGGAAAGATTGAGCCGAGATCGCCCTGTATTAGCGAAGATCTCTTTCCTCACGCCTTTTTTGATCCATCCATAGGCTGGCTGTACGTTATGCGTAGGATGCACTCCATCTATGAAACCGATCGCTTCATCCTTAGGCAAAGTCTGTTTTAGTTTCTCGTATTCTCTCAGCCAGCCGCTCTCTTTGTTGCTGCTCATTGGCCTTGCCAGGAACTATTGAGGGCTTTTTGTAAGAAAACCCATGCCGTTGAAGCCAGTTGCGCATTCCAGGAACCGTATAAGCAACGAACCAAGTTCTTTGTGTATAGCTTGAAGCAATTTATCGTCTGCGCTAAAATTCTTCAAACGTTGCTAACAAAGTGGAGTGTTTTCATGGATAAAAATGAAATCTTGGCATTCATTACTAAAAGTCGCATAGGTTATCTTGGAACAGTCGATGGAGTAGCTGCCAGAGTACGAGGCATGGACACCTTTCGTGCCGACGAAGATGGACTGATATTTTATACCGGTAAAATGAAAGATGTCTTCAAACAAGTAGCTAAAAACCCAGAAGTAGAAGTCTGTTACTTCGCCGAGGGGATCCAGGTAAGGGTACGCGGCAAGATGGAGATCGTTGAAGATTTGACGATGAAAAAAGAGATTGTAGAAAACCGGCCATTTTTAAAGTCTTTTTACAAAAACGGTTACGACGCCCTCGGGATTTTTCGACTAAAAGGAAAAGCTACCACTTGGACTATGCAGGACATGGGCAAACCAACGACATTCATTGATTTATAAATTAGTGCTAAAAGCTAGTAATAATTGACCTCTGCACTCGAAGGCTCAAGAAGAGCTCTTTTACTTTTTTTTCGGCAAAATTTTTAAGAAATTTTCATGAGCAATTTTATTTGCTGTTTGTGGTTTGAGAGCATCAAGGATGAAAAAATATCTCAACAGAGTTTCCTTATATTCTTTACAGTGTCCCACTTGATCAAGGGCGAAAAATCGACTTTTTCTGGAAGAATTTGCTGATCTTAAGCTTTTTCTTTGTGTTATGTGTCGCACAGAGGCGCACTACTTGTCATGAATTATAAATCAAACAGAAATGTTTCTGAACATGCTTTTCCGCAAAGCTGGAAATGCTGGTGGCAAAGTGATAAAGTTTAATACGCAGACAACCAAGCTTTCTCAAACCCCCTAGCTTTAGCTATGGGGCGGGAGTCAGTTCTTTTTTTTGCCACCTATAAGCTTTCCTTTTTGAAAACAATGAACACAATATTGAGAAGATGGAGACCCATCAGCCTTTGTACCAAAATCTTCTTTCTGTTTCATTGGCATTCCACATGCTTCACAAGTGGATTCTTTAGGCTCTTTTTTACATCTACAGCATACCATATCTCTCTCCGATTGTTTGGTTTGCAACATTTTATTGAAAAGTCATTATAAACAGGAACCAATTTTGATGAAAAGTAAAACTTGATAAGCTCAGCAGCCCCGCTGAAGGCAGAAGCTGAAAAAAAGGAAGCGATATCTTTGTAGGAAAAATTTTTTAAAAAACACATCCATCAGTATATTCGCCCCCAGTCATGAGCTCTTTCGATAAGGCTTTAGCACAGTTTAATTTCATATTTTAGAAAGGACGAAGTATATTTTTTGAGAACTTCGAGCCTAGTTTCCAAGCCTTGCCATAAATCACCAACCTTTCCAGTAGTTTGACAAATAGCAGAAAAAGAGACTAAGTTACTTAAAAACCAGATGTCTTTTTTTCCTATAAGCTATGTCTTTAATCGCTAGGGCAAGCAATGAATAAATGGACAGCTAGAAGCTGTGAAGCAAATGGGGTTAACACACACTACCTCCGAACCGGTGGCGACAAGCCACCTGTTGTTTTGTTGCATGGACTAATGACAAATGGAGCGTGCTGGACTCCTTTGGCGCGGGCACTGGAGGAGGACTACGATGTTGTCATGCCTGATGCCCGGGGCCACGGGAACTCCAGTGCTCCAGGCGAAGGCTATTGCTACAACAACCTCGCCACCGATGTCTTGAGCCTTATCGAAGCCCTCGGACTCGTTGCTCCAGTACTGATTGGCCATTCTATGGGAGGTATGACGGCGGCTGTAGTTGCCAACCGGAATCCCGAGCGACTACGAGGGATTGTCTTGGTCGATCCAACCTTTCTGACGCTACAACGTCAGCATGAAGTTTACGAGAGTGATGTCGCTGCTCAGCATCGACGAATTCTCAATCAGCCAAAGGAGAATTTCTTGGCTGAAATTCGAACTCGACACAGCTGCCGTTCACGCGAGCTCATTGAACTATTCGTGCACGCAAGATTTCAAATGAGCATTCATGCTTTTGAAATTTTGACGCCTCCGAATCCTGATTATGTGCAGTTGGTCAAAGCCCTCGATATTCCAAGCTTACTTGTGATCGGTGATGTTGGTGCAGTAGTTTCCCCTGGGGTAGCCGCAGAACTTGCTAGGCTCAATCAACACTTGGAGGTTGTACAGATCGCCGAAGCCGGTCACGGGATTCCCTATGATCAACCTGAGCGTTTTTCGGCCATCGTCAAAGCTTTTTTACTCTCGCTGACTCACTCCCCATAGATAAACTGAGCTAAAAAAGAGCCAATCTTAGGATCGGCGCGCCGTTTTTTAGATGCCTGGCATCTTTTATTTCAGAATGCGAAGTAAGCCTAAGAAAATACTTCTTTTCCAACAAAAGACTCGAAGAAAACCCTGAAGTTTCTCCCTGCCGCTGGGTCAAAAATGACCATCTCTTCCCCTTCGCAAGACAAACTATCTATGCATTTTAAAGTAATTTTTTCTCTGGAAATCAAGTTCTTTTGGCGCACCTCTTTTCTAGACTAGCAAAGCGTTTGTGTAATTGACTGTTTGCCTCTAATAATGCTTTCATCGGTCCGTCATGTGGTAGTTGACTGTCACGATAATAGCGCATGGAGGATTCAATGTACTCAATGTCTCTCACTTCAGGATCGGAGTCACCTATGAAGCGTTTAATACACGCAGCTCCTTCAATAAGATTCTCAACAATTGCATCGCTTAATGACTCGATAAATGGATGAACCCAATTTTCTACAGCCACTCCTAAGAGCGTCGTCTTGCTTTTACTATAATGCGAATCCTTGGGGGCAAGAGTCACGATGGGAATTTTATGGAATTTTGCCCACATCATCTCAGCTCCAACACCTAAGCCTCGCCGATCCCGTGCATCAACAAAAACAACATCGCTACAATAGACTTGCGTCATATCTCGGCCAAACACAGAACGCTGATCAGACAAATTATCGGCTCGAAAGGCAGGATTTAGAAAAGAAACCTCATATTCAGAAAGGCTTTTCTTTAACAAAAGAATGTCTTCATCTGTCCAAAAAGACTCGTCGACTCTTTCATGCCCTTTTTTGATGCTTCCCGCAAGATATATGGCGATTTTATTGCTCATAGATTTATCTCTGCCCCCACTTAGCAAATTTAGGCTCAACAAAAAGTTATAGCAAGATAGGGTTTTTAGAGATAGTCGGAGGTATGATTGAAGAGCTCTTTTACTTTTTTTTCGGCAAAATTTTTAAGAAATTTTCATGAGCAATTTTTTTCGCAGTTTGAGGCTTGAGGGCGTCGAGAATTAAAAAATATCTCAGCAGAGTCTCCTTATATCCTTCACTGTGCCCCACTTGATCTGATCCAATAAGAAAACGGTCGGGAAATTCTTCTTCAAGAGAAAGCCATTGTTTATCCGGTTTTCCCTCTTTAACAAGATAGAGATCATAGATCTCCCAAGAAAGATCCACAAAAAGATTAGAATAGGTGGAAAGGAGGCGTCTTACATGCTGAATGGTACTAGGAACAAGAATCCTGCGGCTGATCCCTGCATGACACCAGACAAATCGGGTTTTTGGGTGTTTTTTGACTACCTCTTCAATTTCATTCAAATAGATAGGCTCGCGCCTCCAAACGGATCCGATATTACTGTGGATAAAAACAGGAAGATCTTTTTCGGCCGCAAACTCATAAATAGGATCTAGGGCTATATGGTTGGCTCTAGCCGTTTCTCCATACACAAGAGCAGTGAGATCGTCATGCCGCGTCAAGATCTCCCCAATGCCTTCCCAAAAATTGGGAAACATCGCAAACATTCTTTTTACATGTTCGATTGCATTACGATCCGTCGGGTTGAAGCCGCAGATCATGGGATGAAATCTTTGACGATCTTTTTTTGAGAGTTTCAAAATCTCTTGCGCCACGATTGTATCGGTTAAGGAGTACCAATAGCAGCGAGCGTCATCAACTAGGTAATAGAAGGGTTGTTCCGGCTCTCTACTGTCCCATTTTTTTACGTAGGGAAGTCCGAAGGCGATCACATGATCAATACCGATTTCATTCATACTTTGCACGAAGGAGAAAATGCTGCCTTCGTGTTGTAAAAAATCGACAAGATGCAAATGGCAATCGTTGATTTTATACTCTCTTTTTTCCCCTTTTGCAAAGAGTGAAAAAGAAAAAAACACCAAAAGAAAGAAAAGGCTTTTCATTTACACCTTCATCAATTTTACAAATAGAGTCCTTGCCATTAAAAAAGAAGAAATTTTTTATTTTCAAAAGCACTGGGATCAATGGAGAAATCAAAAGAACAGAGCCATTTGTTTATGGGAACGGGACTTTGGGAATCCCGCCGGTTCGTCGCAGAGCTTTTCACTTCGAGTCTCAAACGTGATCCAATCAGTTGGCTCACGTTTAGCACTCGAACCAATAAAAGTCTGAAAAACGAGGGATTTACAGCCAGTTGAAATCCAACCTTCCTCAGTCATTCTCAACGCTTATCAGCCTAAAAAAAGTGTCTTGTGGCAAAAAACTATTGTTATCTGTTGGATGTTTTTTGAACGCTCGAGCTTTTGAATAGAAAAATTTTTCCGTTTTCATTAACTTGTTTTTTTAAAAAGGAATCAAATTGAGAACATTTTTTACTTTTTTATCTTTCGTAACATCCGCATTTCTTTTATACGCCGCACCGCAAATGGATACGCAAGATAAAATCAGCGACAAGCATCTTCCCGGCCCTCAAGAAGTGAATCTCTTTGCCGATCTTCTCGTATGGACTGCTAGAGAGGCTGGTTCGGATTGCTGGGCTGAGGTAATTCATTCTGATTCCTCTTCATCTTCCAATGATCTTCATGAAGTTCATTTTAAATGGGACCCCGGCTTGAGAATTGGCGTCGGTTACGGGATGAAACATGATCGATGGAATACGCAAGCACACTATACATGGTTTAAAACGCGAGGGACCGACCACATTTCAAGCAGTCCCGGAACAGTTCATTCCTCGTTCTTGGGCAATTTTTATCTCAACAATCCCTCTGGAACCGGTCTTTCCGGCCCCACTTATCAGAAAGCCCGAATCCTTTGGACGATCCTTTTTAATTTATTTGATTGGGAAGTCGGTCGCAATTGTTGGATCAGCCGATCGGTTGCAATGCGTCCTTTTCTGGGAGCGAAAGCAGGATGGATTCATCAATCCATGCATTCAAAATGGGAACATCCAAATCTGTCCAGTCCTCAATTTTTTAATCTTGCCACCGAGAATTTGAAGAACAACTTTTGGGGCATCGGCCCTGAATTCGGAATAAATACCAAATGGATTTTAATTTCCGGACAGCGTCAATTATTTCATCTCTTAGGAGATTTTTCCGGAGCCTTGATGTGGGGACATTGGTCTTTTGGAGACGTCTTTAATAACGATCTACAACAAAAAATCCTTATCAATCTTCAAGATATCAATAGTGGAGCTTGGACACTTCGAGCATTCATGGGTTTTGGTTGGGATGTCCATTTTTCTACTCAATGCCTTCGTACAAAATTGGGATATGAAATGCAATTTTGGTTCGACCAGCTGCAATTTTATTCGTTTACCGGAGGAAGACTAGACAATGAACTGACCTTGCAAGGAGGAACTTTTGAAATTTGCTTCGATTTTTAGCAAAATCCTTCTTTTTGCAGCAGCAACACTACTTATCGCTAGCGCTCCAAATGACTTCAATACCACTAATCGCACGCAAAGTGATTCCGCCAGATGGGCTATCTCTGCCGATTTTCTCGCCTGGCATGCCTCCGAAGATGTGGCATCGATTTGGGCCGATGTTATTATGATCGGCAACAACAACACAAGTAGTTGGGGAGCTCCCAGTTTTTCCTTTAAATGGGATTATGGTTTTCGTCTAGGAGCCTTCTACCATTTGCCATGCGACGGATGGGATAGCTTTATCGGCTGGACCTGGTTTCGTACAGATGCTAGACATACCCTCGCCTTCCAAGACAATAGCCTCCTTCAACCTGAATTCTTTGCTGGCTTTTTAAGCGGAGATATTCCCCAAAGCATGAGCGCCAAATGGAGTTTGCTTTTGAATATGATTGATTGGGAATTGGGGCGCAGTTATTGGATTTGCAAACATGTATCTCTTCGCCCTTTTTTGGGGGTTAAAGGAGGATGGATTAATCAATCGATCCTAACGCTCTATTCTAACCTAACGATTAACAAAGTTCTTACCAACAAGACAGGCCGAGAACATCTAAAAAACAATTTTTGGGGAATTGGGCCTTCAGGAGGTGTTAATACAACATGGAGAGTATGTAATTTCAAATCCAATTTCTTCGATTTCTTCGGCGATTTTTCTTTGGCGACATTATGGGGAGTCTGGAAATGCAGCGATGTGTACAAAAATTCGGATTATCGAACTTCTTCTGTCAACACGAAGAATAGTTCTCTTGGAGGTCTGATGTTGCGAGGTTTTGCAGGAGTTGGCTGGAACGCTGACTTTCGTAAAGATAAATTGCACTTCGCCGCAAAATTGGGATTTGAAACGCAGCTCTGGATCGATCAACTTCGGATAGCCACCTTCCAACTCCAGCGTCTCCATGACGACCTATCTCTTCAAGGAATAACATGTAACTGTCGATTCGATTTTTAGCAAGGGACTCCAATGAAACACCTTTTTAAAACCATACTGTGCATCGCCTCGACATTTATGATGGGAAATGTCTATTCCGATTCTTTTCATCCAGAAACACAATCGAAAAGAGCCAATATTTTCGCTGATTTCATCTACTGGTATACCAGTGAAACCGTGGATTGGGCATTCACCCTGCAACAAAACCCCTCTTCTTTCGAAAGCTCCTTTAAAACATTTGCATTCGATTGGGCCCCAGGATTCCGTGTCGGCCTAGAATACAACCTGTTGCATGATCAATGGAACACGCAGGCAAGCTATACATGGTTTCAATCTAGAGCTTCAGGTCATACAACGGGAGAGGTCACCCCAGCTTTTTTTGCCGCACGGCTTTCTCTTCTAGAACCCTTTTCTACCGGAAAAACCAACATCAATATTCATTACAACATGTTCGATTGGGATTTAAACCGCAGCTTTTCCATCAGCAAATATCTCTTTTTGCAACCTTCCATTGGATTAAAATGCGGATGGATCAATCAAAATATTCACTCCTATTGGACAAAACCTAATCTTTTTGGCTTCTTTTTATTCACCGCTCACGAGAATTTGAAACAGCGCTTTCTTGGTGGCGGTCCAAAAGGGGGAATTACGGCAAAATGGTATTTGAAAAATATCCACAAACATTCCTTAAGTCTTCTTGGCAGTTTCGAAGTGGGTTATCTTTGGGGACATTGGACCATTCGGGATAACTTTATAGATGATTTATTCACGAAAATTGCCGTCAACACATCTCCTCGCAACTTTGGTTCCTTCATGCTACATGGTTTTATAGGAATCGGCTGGGACCTCAATTTTAACCATGAACAAAACCATTTCGAGATGAAACTCGGATACGAGATTGAAGATTGGCTAAATTATTGCCAGATATTTACAGACTCTTCCGGCTCTCAGAATAATGATTTAATATTTCAAGGTCTCAATTTCGCCTTAAGCATTAATTTTTAAAGTTCATCCGGAAAGTCGATACCTATCTCATGAGAAATACATATCAGGGTTATAGAAAAACATTAATATCTAAAAATTAATAGCTTAGAAATAATGAAACAAGAATCTTTGGTCAAATGCTCAAGAGCTTTTGAACTATTTTGCATATCATATTAGCAATGGTCGAGCGGAAGAAATTAACAACAAAGTTAAAACGATGAAACGACAAGCCTGTGAGTTTAGCGATGTGGAATATTTCAAATTATGGCTTTATCAGAAATGGTGCAATTTTTGCCATGTTTTGCCACGAACTGCACCATTTAGGAATTTTTTAGAATTTCTTTTTTGAGAATCTGGAAAGATTCTCCATAGAGAAATGGGGGCGATTGCGCGTAATCAGAGAACTTTTGATTGGGAAAAACTCAAGGAATTTAGCTCTACTTCTTATCCCTGCACTTACTTACTAGGTAAGCAATATAACTAGCGATAAGAGTGTACACAAGCTGTGCATCCCATCTATCTGGAACAGGACATGTTGAACCTTCTTTTTTTGAATGCCCTACATCTTCCGCATCATTGCGATACTTAAACATGTCCTTCATTGATTCCTTCAATGGAAGTGGTAGATTAAACTTTTTATCACACTCCTCAAGAACATAGATACCCCAGAGGGTCGGTCGATTCGCCAATTTTCGTAGACACGCCTCAAAAGCCTTTATGCTTTGCCCTACAGACTCAGCATACTCTTGTTTCGACAACAGACGCCCTGCTTTCTCGAAATGTTCCCTTGTTTTTTCAAAGGCTGGATCTTTCAGATCTGAAAGACATTGGAGTATATTGTCTCGATCTACCTCAGATCCAGTTTGAATCATCATCCAGCCTTTCTCTGAGGAGCAGTGTAGAATATAGGGAGCTTGGTGATAACTTAACACTTCATTGACTTCTTTTTGGAAAGAGGGTTGCTTCTCCCCGATTAATTTTGCCAATTCTTCTATCAAGGTCAAAACTTTATCAGGCGCATGACATTTAATTCTCCTGGAACATTCTTCAATACAAAGCGCTTTTATTCCTACTGTTCTGGACATTCCGAATATTCGTACCCAGATTCTCCCCAGCACTTTATCCCAATTAGCAGCTTTTCCATCATTGAGAAAATTCTTTATCCCCTCCTCATATTCCCTTACAAGTACATCCTCCAATTCCAGCCGCAGCTTCTCGGGCATTTCACCAGGAACTAGTGGAAGAGGAATCGAAGCAAAATGATTACGTTGCGAAAAACTTGCATTCTGGCTCATGTTAACATTCTTTTTTCAATCAAAGCACAGAACGTTAGCAGAAAAGAAGATTAAGTGTACATCCCCGAGGCAGAACAATCTTTTGAAAAAATTGCCGCACAAGTTTTAGACAGCGTAATTAAAATCCGATTGGAGGTTTCGATGCCGGAGCACGATTAGCAGAGAAGATCTGTTGGTATTTTTCTCGAAGTACTGTACATCTTTCTTCTCCTGCAATGCTTATCCCAAAACGGCTCCTTAAACTCGAATAAAGCCCAATCTTTTGCGCCTCAAAAAACTCAAGGAATTCTTCCTCCTTTCCCCGATGTTCGCGATACAGCTGGCATCTTTCTTCTAGCTCTTGAACCAAAAGATCAACTAAAGTCAATCGAAATCCACTCTACATGAGTGCGAAGTATTC
>JAJZPH010000011.1 GCA_021811265.1 bacterium | reverse complement strand
GTTGGAAGATCGTAAACTACCCAATATTAATGAAATATGGGGCAGTTTGCGATCTTCCATCCCCGAGTTTTTGGCGTGCTCCAGAAACCGATTTTCCAAGTTCTTTGTGCATACAGCTCATCACGATACAACCACGATATTTCTCTTGATATTCTTGCTCTTTTAATTATAAACTTTCACAAGTTGCAAAAAAGATGATAGCTTATGAAAATACCATTCCCATCGATTCAAAATATTGGTCCTAGTATAAATTCTACAGGACATCTAATTGTGAATAGTGTCCAAAAACATGTTCTGCCCTATCTATTGTCTGCACCTTCTATCGTTGGAAAATATTTGATTAGATTTACTCCCTCCTACCCCGTCATGCTAGCGGCGGGCAGTCTCGCACTTGTTGCCACAATTGCCTGGGTATTCAAAACAAAGATTTATGGCAAAACTAACATACCAGCTACGCTAAAGGCAGGCAGTCTCGCACTTCTTGCCAGAATTTCTGGGCTTTTCAAAACAGAGGCTTATAGCAAGCCCGAAGAGACACCTTATTCTTCAACTAGTATTTCACCTCCACCGGCTGCTTCACCCGCAGCTGTATCAAGCACAGCACCAGCCGCAGAAACTTCACCTCCGCCTCCTCCACCTATTGCTTCACCTATCACTGCATCAACCACAATAACGCCCACAGAGGGACAACCTTCACGTTCGACTGATCTCTTAGAACAAATACGACAAGGAAAATCGCTGAAACCTCTTGTTGAAAAACAACCTCCCCCCAAAGATGCGAATCCACAACTCGAAGCATTACAAGCAGCGGTAGCTTCAGCAATAAAAAAAAAGCCAGAGGAAAGAAGCCTGAGAGAAGTGGTACTCGCTGGGGTAACACAGAGACGAGAGTCGCTGTCCGACAGTGAAGACACATGGTCGGATGATCAGGAAGATGACGATGCCGTAGCGGGAAGACCACGAGCGCTGTCCGACAGCAATGACTCCCGCGCAGCAGCTGCCCCTCCAGCATCTTCCCCAACGAAGGGTGATGTAGCAAAAACAGCAGCAAGTCGTCCCCAGCCTCTCCCGCCTCCTCGCGCAGCGGCTGCCCCTTCAGCATCTTCCCCAACAAAGGGTGATGCAGCAAAAACAGCAGCAAGTCGTCCCCAGCCTATCCCCTCTCCCCGCGCAGCGGCTGCCCCTCCAGCATCTTCCCCAACAAAGGGTGATGCAGCAAAAACAGCAGCAAGCCGTCCTCAGCCTTCCCCCTCCTCCCGCGCAGCGGCCGCCCCTCCAGCGTCTTCCCCAACGAAGGGTGATGTAGCAAAAACAGCAGCAAGCCGTCCTCAGCCTTCCCCCTCCTCCCGCGCAGCGGCCGCCCCTCCAGCGTCTTCCCCAACGAAGGGTGATGTAGCAAAACCAGCAGCAAGCCGTCCCCAGCCTATCCCATCCCCTCGCGCAGCGGCTGCCCCACCAGCACCCTTCCAACTGAAGGATGATGTAGCAAAAACAGCAGCAAGTCATCCCCAGATTCTCCCGCCCCCTCGCACAGCGACCCCGCCAACACTACATCCATTGTCACCGGGTTGCGTATCAACCACAGCAGCCACAGCAGTATCACTCCCACCGAAGGAAGATGCAGCAAAAACAGCAGTAACACCTACTCCACAGTCTCTCACAAAACAGCCAGTTCCGTCCTCCTTTCCTTCTTTGCCACTACCCGAACCATCCGCGATGCCCGATCATCAAAGCCCTCGCAGAGAGATCCCTCCCGCAGCATCTCCACAGTCGGACCAAGAAGAAACAGGTCAGGAAAGCGTAGAAGCAGCAACAGCATCTACCCCGCAACAGGAAGTGCTGCCCTCTTCTCCTGCTTTGTTACCACCTCAACCATCCCCAGATGCCCACATAGTCATACAAGGAACACTAGACACAGACTCATCAGAACCGGTAAAAGGCATCTCGCAAACGCCAAAACAGTCACCAGATAGAACACCAGGACGAGGAAAGAAAAGACGAAAAGGAAGAAGGCGAAAAGGAAAATAAGAGTTTATCCGAGGTATGGGAATTATTTAAAACAATTTTATGTAGATATGGCGTTAAGTACTCACGTCAAAAAATTCTTATAAAAAGCTGCCCTCTTTTGTAAAGCAGACCGAAGCGCTAAAGAAGCAAATAGCCAAACTTCAAAAAGAAATTCACTTTTCCGAGATAAATATTTACTTGTCAAAGGTAAAAAATTTTTGCTTTTTTACGTTTTTTAACTTCTCAAGAGACAGGAAATCACATGTTTGATTTTTGAGATTGGTGCTTAAAACCGCAACCTTTTAATTTTGCACACAAATCTCATTGATATATTTTTTTTCTTTAGGTATACTTGATGTGTTTAAAAAACTAATGGCGGTGTCTTGTGAAAATACCTTTTATATCATCAATACCTTCTTTTAGTTCTGTAAAAGCTGGTATAGGATCAACCAGCAGCAAACTCTGGCACCTTTTCTCGACAAATGTCTGGCGCAATCTACCTTCAGCACGATCGGTTGCCAACGTCATCACTTCTCATCCTATCCTGTTGGGAAGCTTGACCGCTCTTGTAATCGGTGGCACACTTGCCTATCGATATAGAGAAGAGATCGGTGAAAAAATTAGCTCTCTATACAAAAAATGTTTTAACTCCGCAAAGGCAAGTTCATCCACATCTTCGAGAGCAGAGCAAGAAATGCAAGAGCTAGAAGCACGAACAACTAAAGCCGCAGCACAAGCAAGAGAAGGTGTCCGAAGACGCGTAGCAGCTGCAAGTGGAAAAACTGGAACCGAAAAAACGCCACCAACCACAACCTGAAAAAATTGATTCTGGTTCCTCTGGCCTCTCTGACGACGAATAAAAGCCACGAGAAGCTTTTAAAAAACAAGTGCCAGTTTTATATTCGTAAGCTGGAGCTTGTTTTCATCAAAAGATCGCTTAGGCTAAGAAGATAAGACAATTCTAGGTTGCCGGCAAGAGTCGCTGATTGCTTGTAGAAAAAATTCTGCTCTGATACTCTTTTGAAGAGCGGCATCTTCTTATGAAAAAGTTTTTTATTACAGGCCTTTTAACCCTTCTTCCCATTGCTATCACTTTGTGGGTGATTACCTATATCATGCAGCTTCTTACAAAGCCTTTTATGGGAGTTGTAACCCACTTTTTGGCTTACAGCACGTGGATACAATTTCCTTCTGAAACAGCAGTTTACTGGACTAGTCAGATTTTAATTCTTCTTTCGCTTTTTTTCTTTCTTTGGGTTTTGGGTTTTATTGCACGCTATTTTTTCTTTAAATCGCTGATTCATTTCGGCGATCTTCTTCTTCATAAAATTCCCATCGTCAATAAACTCTATCGGTCTTTTCAGGAAATTATCCATTCGCTTTTCATCACGGATAAAGATGCTTTTAAACAGGTGGTGCTGGTTCCCTTCCCCAATGAAGAATGCTACTATTTGGGCCTCATTAGCAGAAGCGCTCCTGATGCTTGCAAAAAAGATAGCGAGCAAGACCTGGTCTCCGTACTATTGCCCTCTACTCCCAATCCTGCCAACGGTTTTTTATTGATGTTCCCAAGAAACGAGCTGACCTATCTCGACATGAGCGCGGATGAAGCGTTAAAATATATCATTTCCTGTGGAGTCATCTTGCCGGAAGGAAAGAAAAAATGAAAAAAAATCTCTACGCCGGACTTGCTATTGTTCTTCCTTTGGCGCTCACCATTTTGGTGCTACTGTTTTTTATTCATCTGTTCACTGAACCTTTTTTTACAATGGCAAAATCAGCCATTTTAACTCTTTCTCCCCACATAGACCCTAATCTGCTTACTCTCGCAGCAAGGGGAAGCACTATTCTGCTATTGATCCTTTTCATTTTGCTTTTTGGCATGCTTGCCGAGAGGCTTTTTGTACGCTCGTTGATACAAAAGCTGCACACGCTCATGTTTCGTATTCCCGTCGTGAAAACGATCTATAAGGTTACGAAAGATATTATTTATGCACTTCTCTCCAAAGAAGGCAGAAAGGCATTCAAACATCCCGTCCTCATCTCTTTTCCATTTAAGAAAAGCTTTGCTGCCGGCCTTGCGTCCGGCGACGTGCCCAAAGAGGTTGCAGAAAAATTTTCCTTTGAACTGGAGCCAGTTTTTATTCCAACCGCACCCCACCTCATTTCAGGCTTTTTGATTTTTTTCCCCAAAGACAAGGTAAAACCAATCGAGATGACTCATCAGGAGTTTGTGAAATTCGTCATCTCTTGCGGTGCCGTTGTCCGTGAAAAATCTGCCAAAAAGACAAAAGTGTAAAAAACACATGACCTTTCTTCTGCCCAAAGTGGTTTTTTTCAACGTTGCAAAAGCAAGTGATAAATTGAAAAAAATCTTTCAAACCGCAGAAATGCATTTTGTGAAAAAAGAGCCTCTGCTTGTGCTTGTCTCAGATGGCACAAGTGCCTTATTTATAGATGAATGGCTCTGGAAAATGGAGGAAAGCAGCTTCTTGCCCCATGAAATTGCAGACCGACCATCCGATGAGCTGATCGTGATCGCAACTTCCAACGAACTCCACCAGCGCCATTTTCTCTTCAATCTGTGCCCGGAACCGCCATCGATGATGGACAAAGTAAAAATTTTTTATGAATTCGACGACAGCTCTTCTTGTGCAAAGCAAGAACTTTCCAAAAAGAAATTTGCATTTTATAAAGAAAAGGGTTTTTCTATCGAAGCGCGATAAGCCCACAATAAGAGAAAGGCTTGCACCATTCGTCTTTTTGTACTACAATCTTTTACAAATCTAACTCTTAAAGAGGTTTTTCTCATGACACGCATGTCCAAACAAGGAAAAATCAGACATCGCTCTCCACACAAAAGAAAAAAAACCATTTTCGAAAAAACGGGATCTAAGAAAGATCGATTGGCCCTTGGCTTTAAAGAGCATGTCAATGCTTTTTCTTCAAAAGACTCTCTTCCATTAACCTTCATTCCCAAAATTTCATAAGGATTTTATGTCACGCCATCAAAGCTACGGAAAAGCCAGTAAAAATGTCAAAAAACGCAACGTGATGAAAAGATTCGAGAGAGTCGAAGTGTTACAAAAACAGGGAAAGTGGGACGGAAAAAAAGTCACTGCTCTTCCTAAGACACAATCGATTGCGAAGTAGTTTTTGTGAAGGTCTCAGTCTTTAACAGGCAAAAATCGCTTCCCGTTGTGAAAAAAGAAGTCGAACAAATTGCCCTGTTGGTACTCGATAGAGAAAAAATTGATTGGGATGAAATTGCCATTTATTTCGTAAAGAAAAACACGATCTCTTCTTTACACGGTCAGTTTTTTGACGACCCCTCTCCCACAGACTGCATCACATTTCCTCTCGATCCTCCCAAAAAGAAAAGCTCTTCATTCTGTTTTTTAGGAGAGATTTTTATCTGCAGCGCAGTTGCTCTCGACTATGCAGATCTGCATAAGACCAATCCCGAAGAAGAGCAAAGACTTTATCTCATCCACGCTCTTTTGCATCTTAGCGGATACAAAGACCAAACACCTTGCGATAAAAAAAAGATGAGAAAAAAAGAAAAAATTTATATGAAGATGTTTTCGCAATTGATGGGAAAAAAAATCAGATGAAGCTATTCACACCTTATCTATTGCTCATTTTTTTGGGCGGAGCTGGACTTCTCACCGCTTTCAGCACGGCTCTTTTGTGTTTAGGAAAATTTCAGTCCAAAAAACATTTGGAAGGGAAAAAATCCCATCTCTTCTTTTTCTATTTTCTGTTCCAACGCCTGTTTGCAACCAATGAATGGGAAAATCTTTATTTCATCATCAGTTTTACAAAATACATCCTGCACATACTCTACGCCACATCGGCCCTTCTTTTTTTGGATCAATATCTCCCCTCTTCTCTTCATTTCTTGTCCCAGAAAAGCTGGGCCCACATTTCCCTAAATCTTGCAGGGATAGTCGGCCTTTCTCTTTTCCTCGATTTTCTCTCTCGCCTCACTGCTGCCGTTCGCCCCAAGCTTCTTTTTAGGCTCTCGACCCCGATCTCTTCTTTGTATCTGTTCGTTTTCTTTCCCATCACAGGGTTCCTTCTCAAAGCAACCACCTATTTTTTTCAAAAGTTTCATGTCGAAGAAAGCCCAGGTCGCTATTTTTTGAATAAAGATCGCCTCGTAGAAATTCTAAAAGAAGCAGGGCTGGCAAGAGAACTAGACACACAAGACCAAAAAATGATCCACTCCTTTTTTTCTTTTAGAGAAAAAGTGGCAAGAGAAATTATGATCCCTCGCGTGGACCTTTTTTGCCTGCCTGCAACCACAAGCATCCGGGAAGCGACAAAACTTTTTGTAGAAGAGGATTACAGCCGCATCCCTGTGTATAAAGATCATCTGGACAATATCATCGGCGTGCTTCTTTTTAAGGATGTCCTCAAAATCTATAAGAAAAATGAGGATAAAAAAGATACTGCAGATCTTCTCAATTCCACGCTGGAGAGCATTGTGAAACCTGTGATCTACGCTCCGGAGAATAAAAAGATTGCCCATCTCTTTCAGGAGTTGAGATCTAAGCAGATTCACCTGGCCATCATCGTCAATGAGTATGGAGGAACGGAAGGAATCGTGACCATTGAAGATATTTTGGAAGAGATCGTCGGCGATATCGAAGATGAATTTGACACACAAGAAGATCGCACCTATTGGAAGCTTCCCGATGGAAGCTGGGTGGTCGATGCTAAGATGAGCATCGTGGATGTGGAAAGCAAGCTCGAGATAAAAATTCCTCACCATCCCGAATATGAAACCATCGGAGGATTTGTCTTTCACCGTGCAAGCACTATCCCCTCGAAGGGCTGGAAACTCATTCACGACGATTTCCATCTAGAAGTTTTGGCCTCAAACGAGCGGTTTATTGAAAAAATCCGCATCCGGCCGGTAGCATCGGAACTCCTTGAAAAAGAATGATTCCTTTGGCAATATCTCCATCAATGATTAGAAAGGGGAAGAAATCCAATGCGTCGATCTATCTGCTTATGCGAGCCGGGCTATGCCATTGCCGGAGAAAGTAACACATGGAAATTTGTCTACACTTCTTCCAACGATCTTCCCAAGGGCACATCTCTGGTCTTTGACATTCTCTCTTCAAACAAACCCGGAGAATGGCAAATTCCCCAAGTCGATCCCAAAACAAAAAACAATCTGATCTGGGCTGCAATGGGTAGTAGCAAACCCCTCTTTGCAAAGCAGATCCATGGTTCTGCTTTTGCATCTGCCAAATTCGAATTCATTTTACCATCTCCTCTGAGGGCCGGTGAAGATTTCACTATTTTTATGGGAAGCCCCAATCCTTCTGCAAAAACAAACAATCAATGCCAAACCTATGTCCAAAGGCGTCGCTCATTCAAGCTTATAATCGATCCCAAAGTGAAAGGACAGATTGTAGAACCTAAAATCTTTCATCTGGACGTGAAGGGCAACCTTCTCCACAACCTAAAGATCATCGTCCCCTCCTTTGTTTCAAGAAATCGCAGATTTGACATCGTCATTCGTTTTGAAGACATTTACGGAAACCTCACTTCGAATGCCCCAAAAGAAACTCTGATCCAGCTTTCTTATGAAAACTTAAGAGAAAACCTCTATTGGAAGCTCTTCATTCCAGAAACTGGTTTCATCACTCTGCCCAACCTCTATTTTAACGAACCCGGCATCTATAGGATCCAACTAAAAAACCTCAATACAAAAGAGCTCTTTTTCTCTCCCCCCATCAAGTGTTTTGCAGAATCGAACGACTCTCTTTTTTGGGGCCTTTTGCACGGAGAGTCTGAAAAATTCGATTCGTGTGAAAATATCGAAAGCTTTTTGAGACAGTGCCGTGATGAAAAATCCTATCAATTTATTAGCACTTCTCCCTTTGACAGCGAACAAGAAACCTCAAATGATCAGTGGAAACACATATCGACTCAGGTAGCGGAAATTAATGAAGAAGAGAGGTTCATCACCCTTTTGGGCTTTCAATGGGAAGGAACGCCAAAAGAAGAAGGTGCTCGAGAGTTCATTTATACAAAAGATAATAAACCACTGCTTCGAAAAAAAGACATCAAACATAACTCTCTAAAAAAGATCTACAAGATCTACCAACCCAAAGACTTAATATCGATTCCCTGCTTTACGATGAGTGGAAATTATAACTTTGATTTTCAAGATTATCATCCCGATTTTGAAAGGGTTGTCGAAATCTATAATGCTTGGGGATGCAGTGAATGCACAGAAAAAGAGGGAAATCTTTTCCCCATTCGAAAATCACCAAAAAAAATCGACGAAAATGAAGAAGGTTCTTTGCGCAGAGCCTTAAATCGTAACTGCCGGTTTGGATTTGTTGCCGGTGGACTCGATGACAGAGGCATCTATAGCTCTTTGTATCCTTCAGACCAAGTGCAATACTCTCCAGGCCTTACGGCCATTATTGCCACTGTACAGACTCGAGAAGCACTTTTAGACGCACTTTATCGAAGACACTGCTATGCCACAACAGGAGAGCGCATAGTCATCGACCTACAAGTTGCCCAAAATCCTATGGGATCAGAGCTCAACACAGAAAAAAGGCCAGGCCTCTTCTATAACAGACACATTACGGGTTTTGCCATTGGAACCGATCAGATCCAAAAGATTGAGCTTTTCCGCAACGGGAAACTCTATACCAGTTTTTCTCCAGAAATGAACCACTATGAATTTGTCATCGACGACACCGACCCCTTGGCTTCGATCGTCCTAGGCGGAGGAAAAGAAAAGCCGCCCTTTGTCTATTATTACCTGCGCGTAATACAAAAAAACGGCCATGTGGCTTGGAGCTCTCCCATCTGGGTGGATTACATCGAAGACAAGAACGCAAAAAAAACGAAGAAAAAGTGATATACACAAAGAGCTTGGAAAATCGGCTTCTGGAGCACGCCAAAAACTCGGGGTTGAAAGATCGCAAGCTACCCAATATTAAAAAAATATGGGGTAGTTTACGATCTTTCAACTGCGAGGATTTTCGCGTAGCTCTAGAAACCGATTTTCCAAGTTCTTTGTGTATAGATCTTTAGAGGGCATCTACAAAGATCATATAAAATTACCACAATCTTATTTATCTAATTAATTTTAAGATTTTTATAAATTTATTCTATTAATTATTTTATTTTAATTATAAAAAAACTAAAATTTAAATATAAGATGGTGCCTACAAAGAGAGGTTCTATCGCTTTTTCGGATTATTTTGACCGCTTTTCCTCTTCAAATGTTGGGGTAATAAACGTTTGAATGGGAAAATTGGCTCAAAAGAACGACAAAGCCGACAGAATTTCTCTTTGTAGACGCCCTCTAAGAGCAAGCGAGCCTTTTATGAAAAAAAAGTCACCCTCACAAAAAAAAGAAGAAAAGCTGAAAAAAGATCTAAAAAAATTGATCGATCACTGGAAAAAGTTTTTGGAGGAGAGCCGCTTACATAACGACAAACACTTTTTGGCCAAAATTGCAAAAGACATCAAAAAGTTAGATGAAGAGGCTTCTTTATCATTGGAAATGCCAGAGCTCTATCCGGCAAGTTATCTGATTCACCACTTTCTCATCAGCCCCTATGGCGCTGCTTTTATGACCAACCGATCGCTTCTCGATGCGGCATTGGCATTTAGTTCAAGCGGCGAGAAAGAAATGGTGCTTACAGAATCCGACACCGCGCAAGAGTCAGATCTTTCTTCCCTTCTCGAAGATCAAAAAAAAGAGCTTCCGATGATTTTTTGGTCTCTTTATGAAATGATCAAAAAAGAGACAAAATAAGGTCTCATCATTTCTTTAAAGAGCAAGGTCTGCAAAGATCCGCTTCGTCTCTTCTTCCACAGATAGTTTAAATCCCAGCTTTTCGCAAATCTTCAGCATCTCTTTGTTTTCAGGAAACATGGAGGCTACAATGTGTTTGACCTTTTCATCTTTTGCCACTTCGATCAAGAGCTGCAAAAGACGAAAACCAATCCCCTTGCGATGCCACTTATCTTTGACCAAAACTGCAAAAGTAGCCTCATTGGTCAGCGGCATTTTTCCCAAGCGGCCCACGGCCAATATCTCTTTTTTTCCATCGCTGTGCGTATGTTCAAAAACAAGGGCAATTTCCCGATCGTAATCTGTAAAACAGATACGAATAAGCCGTTCCTTGGCGATGAGCTGATCATATTTCATTTCTTTCAAATATCGTTGAAAGAGAGTCCTTTCAGAAAGCTCTTTAAAAAAATCGATCATGAGCGGCTCATCTTCTGGACGGATCGGCCTAATAATAACAGGAGTCTTGTCCTTGAGCATCCACTCCTGTACATATTGTGCAGGATAGGGGCGGATAGCGAGCCGTGGCAAATTTTCTAGCTTTGTCTCCTCGTAGAGGACAATGCGCGCATCGAGCGCCACAATCTGTCCAGGAGCTACGAGAAGGGGGTTGATATCGCACTCTTTAATTTCAGGATATTCTGCAATGAGATTACTAAAGCGAACGAGAACCTTTTCTAACATAGCGAGATCGATTGATTTTCTTCCGCGCACCCCTTGCAAAGCTTGATAGATTTTCGTTCTTTCCATCATCCTTTTTGCCAAGGTAGAATTCAATGGAGGCAGTGCCAAGGAATTATCTTTAAATACTTCTACCAATTGACCACCTGTTCCAAAAAGAAGCACGGGGCCAAATTCTGGGTCTACCGAACTTCCTAAAATCAGCTCATAACCATTGGACAGCGAAACCATGGGTTGGACAGTAACCCCCTGAAAATGTTTTTCTCCCACCGCCTTTTTGACCGATTCATAAATTTCCAGGTATGCCTCTTGGACTGCTTCTTTATTGTTCAAATTGAGCTTGACTCCTCCTACATCGCTTTTGTGGGTGATGCTTTCGGAAAAGAGTTTTAATACAACGGGAAATCCCATTTTTTCGGCAATGGAAACAGCCTCCTTGTCGCTTAGAGCAATTTCCGTAGCAACAATGGGTAAGCCACTGGCTTCAAGGACCTTTTTTGCTTCATATTCCGAAAGAAGCGTTCTTTTTTCTTTTCTTGCGTTCGCAAAAATCTCTTTTATCGCTCTTTTTTCACGTCCCCGTTTGATGCGTTCATTTTCCTCTTCGTAAAGGGTGGGTGTTTGATAAAGCGCTTTTAAGTTATCGCTATGAGACCACATATAGCCAAAAGTTTTACAAGCTTCATCTGGGAATTCGTAGCAAGGAATATTAAAATCTGCAAGCAACCTCGATCCTTGAGCCACATTCGCACCTCCCATCCAGCTCGTCAAAATGGGCTTGTCTTTGAAATGTGCATAGGGTTTCAGCTTTTCTGCAGTGAGTGTGGGATTGGTCATGTATTGCGGGGTCAAAATAACAAGAACTCCATCCGTCGCAGAATCATTAATCGCCACCTCTAGTGCTTTTGCATACAGCTCAGCGCTGGCATCTCCCAAAATATCGATGGGATTATTATGGCTCCATTCTGTCGGCAAAAAGGAGCTGAATTTTTCAATTACTTTAGAATCAAACGTGGTGAGCTTCCCCCCACTTTGAATGAGAGCATCCGTTGCGATGACACCAGGCCCTCCCGCATTCGTAATAATCGATAGATGAGGACCCTTGGGTCTTGGCTGTTTGGAAAGGATTTCTGCCATATTAAAAAGATCCGAAATCATCTCTACGCGTAGCACCCCTATTCTTCGAAGAGCTGCATTGAACACTTCGTTACTACCAGCAAGAGACCCTGTATGGGAAGCAGCGGCTTTGGCAGATTCTTCGGTTACTCCCGCTTTAATCAAAATGATTGGTTTGCTCAAAGCAACTTCTCTTGCAGCCGATAAAAAAGATCTGGTATTTCCCACGCTTTCCATGTAGATAAGAATGCTATGCGTATTGGGATCGCTACCCAGATAAGTAATGAGATCTCCCCAATCCACATCCATCATGGTCCCGATCGAAAGAAAAGAGCTAAAACCCACCTTTTCTCTCAAACTCCAATCCAAGACTGCTGTGCAGAGAGCACCAGACTGACTAATGAAAGCAATGTTTCCCTTGAGTGCCATATCGGCCGCAAAGGTAGCATTGAAGCCGGTGATCGGATTCATGACACCTAGACAGTTGGGGCCAATAATACGCATTTTGCCCCGCTTGGCATGCTGCATGATTTCCTTTTCGAGAGCAGCACCACTAGCTCCCATCTCTTTAAAACCAGCCGAAATGATAATTGCAGAAGAAACACCCACATCTGTACACTCTTTAACGATTTCAGGCACTGTTTGTGCGGGTGTAACAATGACAGCTACATCGATTTTTTCAGGAAGATCCTTGATGCTTTTATAGGCAGGAATTCCAAGTACATTGGATCGTTTGGGATTGATCGGATAAATGGTGCCCCCAAAAGGCGAGCGCATCAAATTCCAAAGAATCGTTCTCCCCACGCTATTTTCTCTTTCCGTCGCTCCAATGACCGCAACACTCTTGGGGGCAAAAAGAGAGTCGAGCTGTTTTTGCTTGCGATATAAAATATTCAAAGAGGAATCAAAAGCATACTCTTTCATGCAAAACACCAAATTTCACAAAAACTTATATATATATCTTCGGAAAACGAGAAGCAACTGCAAATTTGCTAAAAACAAAGATCAATAGTCCTTTAGAGAATGCAAGTTCCAAGGAGCTGCTCGATTGCTTCTTTAGAGACAGGCCCCTCTCGTAATATACGGGGAGGGAGGACTGCTAAGCTCAAAACCGTAGAGGCTTTTTTACCTGCAATCTCACCTCCATCAATGAAAGCTGCAATTTTCCCCTCAAACTGCGCAAGAACATCGTCAGCCCGGCAAAGGGCTGTGTGTCCAGAAAGATTAGCAGAAGTTCCCAAAAGAGCACCGCCTAACGCTTCAATTAAATAGAGCAAACAAGGATGGGCGGGCATACGGACTCCCACTGTTACTTTCTCAGATATTTTTGATGAGACCATGGGAGATTTTGGCAAAACAATTGTTAAAGGACCTGGCCAAAACTGCTTGGCGAGTTTATAAAAAGAAGGGGGAATGCCCACTGCCACCTGTTCGACAAAAGTCATAGAAGAGATGTGGAGGGTCATCGGTTGCTGCTTAGGTCGCTTTTTGAGCACAAAAAGTTTTTCGATCGCCTCTTCATTTTTCCAGTCCACTCCAAGTCCGTAAACAGTCTCTGTCGGAAAGGCAATCACCTCTCCTTGCAACAAAAGCTCTTTGATTTCCAAACACTCATTTGCTTGAAGATTTTGGGAAAAAAGACGCGTTTGCATTGCAATATTTTACTTACGTTATTTAGAGGGTGTCTACAACCAAAGCATTTTATACTGCGCGCTCATTGCTGACCAAGAAAAAAATCAATGGCGGGTTTAATATACAAGTAACTGAATATCAACAACATTCATTTTTCATTTTTGCACAAAAAAATCGGACAAATCGTTGACTTGTCCGATGCATAGAAAACAGATGGCAGGTCTTAAGCAGCGACTCTTTTGCCTCTTCGAGCTTTCACTTTTCGCTTGGCTTTTCCTTTGCAAACTCGGCAAGCTTTTTTTGACATTTTACTCTTTGCACTACGTTTTTTTGCCATCTTTTTTCCTTTTCTCTTTAACATAGACATCCTCCTTTTATTTTTGAGCTATGTTTAAAAAAACCAACTTTTCTTTCATAATCTTAATATATGTTTATTTTTATTTATTTATCAACAATAAAATAAAAATTTATTGAATTTCATCTATTTTTCAAAAACACAAACAATTAAAATCTCTTAGGTGTTTTTTGTTAAAAAGACAGCTTCATATATAAAAAACTAACTTCTCAAAATACTTATTAAAAACTCTCACGATATCTTCTACTGTGTTTCAAAAAGAACTCAAAAAAGTTTTTTGTCAATTGATGCCGGTTCTGCTACCCTTTTTATTTGTCTTAAAAAAGAAGAGGGTCAATATGAGTCAGCTGTTGCGCCTTGCTTTTAACACGGAAATAGCTACCGATCAGCCAGAAAGAAGTGGAAAAGCTTTACAAGAATTCAAGGGGATGAATATTTTCACTGGAATCGGAGATTTTTGCTTAACCTCCATCCGCTATTTGTTCCGTGGCAAAACAATTCATATTATCAAAAACCAAGAGCAGGCCTCCTCTTCGATCGCATGGAGAGTAGACAGTGTTGCTTCTTTTCATATTGAGGGAGATCCCCACCATTCTCGCACATATGAAGCACTGCATTCTCGTCAAATAACTTCCCTGCGCACCTGTTTTCACTTGGGACTTTTCCTCTTGTGCATTCCTACTATCATCGGCTTTGTTTCTAAACTGGTCGGTCTCTATTTTGCACCGAGAAATTGCATCACTTCGATTTATCAACATTGGCAACAAACCGATCCGGTGATCAATTTGCAAGATAGAGATATTTCTCAGATTGCTCCAGAAAATTATCATCAATCCTACATGGATGCCCTACGACTTGAACTTCAGCAGCTCCGTAGCCATCCACTTCACCGAAAAATCAGGACATTAAAAATTATAGGAACTCCTCAGTTTCCTCTGCAAATAGACTATGCTCCAGATGTTTTTAGGCTAAGCCCCAAAAACCTGGTTTTGCAACACGCAACCATTCAAACAACAGACCTCCGCATAACAAGCGCTTTTGACACCCCCCTTCATCAACAAATGACACGTTCACACAAATGGCGGAAAGATACTGCTGCTGCGGGAGCCCCACTTTCTGATCTCCACTGTTTTGGTCCCATGCCGCAAGAAGAAGCAGAATCTTCTATAGCAACACCATCTTCTGTTCACAGAATTTTTTTAGTCGACTCTTCTCTTCGAGCAGCCCCACCTCGTTGAAAACATTTTCAAACTGCTTGTGACTTTTTCATCGAAAGCCAGGACATTAAAAATTATAGGAATTTCTCAGTTTCCTCTGCAAATAGACCATGCTCCAGATGCTTTTAGGCCAAATGCCAAGAACTTGGCTCTGCAAAACACTATCGCAGCGAGATCCTCTCTTTCTGATTTCTTTACTTGTTTTTTTAGACGTTATAGGATCTTCTGACTCACTCCCCATTGCTAAAGCAAGGGGGTTCTGACAGCTATTTCCGAATATCTCTTTAAAGCTCTCGGGATGTACCCTACAACATCTTTAATCTCGATATCGGTGGGATCTGTCTTTAACACAGGCGAACCACTCTGTCTCCTCTCGAAGCGATCAGAAAGACTGATCCTCGTGATTTGCTCATATACGGCGCTTTTGGTAAAGATTTTAAAAGAGTCTTTTACAATGACTCAACTAACGAGATTGCTTCATGCAAGCGAAAGGCTTCGAATTTTTTGCTATATTTGCATGTTTATTTGCTACCGGACGTTAGGGTCTGGTCCGGAGGAGAAAAATAGAAATGAGTCGAGACCTAGAATTATTTTCAAAAAAAGTATAACATGTTTGTTTGGAAATTTGGCTTTATTGGAACGGACACCTAAGCTTTTTGGGCGAAGAGGCCAACCTCTGCTTTCGAATTATGGAAGAAGTTGGTCGATTCTTTAAGATAGCTTTGCTCATATTGTGGCAAGTTCTTGGTCTCAGGTAGGAGTAAACGTTTAAGGAAAGGAGGATTTTACAATGTCATTTAACTTAATATTTGTTGGCCTTGCAACATTAGCAATTGGACTTACAAAAGACATGTTGCGCCGTACATCGGTGGAGAGTAGGATGGCAGGACCTGGACTTTACTACTCCAGGCTTATTGAGATTGGATGCCTAAAAGAAGTGTGGAATGGCTCTACAGGGGTTCGGCTTTGCTGGAGTGGGCATGAAAACTCTCCAGATGCAGAGGCAAATCGCTATTTTCAAATTATGGAGAAAACTGACCAATTTTTTCGAAATGTTTTTGAAAGATCTCCGGTAAGCTTTCCGTACCTTATGAGAATTGATATTCACCACCCCGCAGCTTTTAATCGGGTTTTTTGGCATAAAGAAGAGCAAAAAGTGTACTATGGAGATTTTTCTCCTGAAACATTTTCTGCCTCCTTTGCTGAGAATGCAGAACTTATTACCCACGCGTTTGGAGAAGCTATGGTTTCTTCCTACAATTTGGGTGATCAATGTCAAAGCAGGGCGATTGAAGAGTCTCTTGCAGATGTCTTTACGATTACAGAAAAACACCATCGATTCAATGTGAGGGCTCAAGATCCAGCCGCTAGTTGGAATATTGGCGACCATTTGATTCATGGAACTGCCCAGGGAGATTCTTTGCGTTCGATGTCGAGTCCCGGTTCGGGATATCGTGATCACCCGATTCTTGGAAGCGATGACCAAGTAGGGCACATGCAGAGCTATCATGAGACCCTTCCGGATCAAGATCTTGGAGGATTTCGCAAATATTCTGGAATAGCAAATCGTGCCTTTTACCTTGCGGCCACACAAGAGGGAGGGCCTTCTTGGGAAAGAATGGGAAAAATCTGGCATCGCGCTCTTATTCATTCTTGGCACAATATAAGCTTTGCAGGCTTTGCAAGAGAAACTGTAACAGCCTCAAAGGATTTGGGATTTGGAGAACCCATTGCTCACATTGTAGCAAGTTCTTGGTCTCAAGTGGGAGTAAACGTTTAAGAAAAGGAGGGTTTTACAATGTCATTTAACTTAGTGTTTGTTGGCCTTGCAACATTAGCAATTGGCCTTACGGAAGGCATGATGCTGCGCCTTGGGTCGGGGTTTATAGGAGCAGGACCTGAACTTATGCACTCCAGACTTTTTGAGATTGGGACCCTAAAAGAAGTGTGGAATGGCTCTACAGGAACTCGGCTTTGTTGGAATGGATATGGAAATCCTCCAGATGCGGAAGCAAATCGCTATTTTCAGATTATGGAGAAAGTTGACCGATTTTTTCAAAATATTTTTGGAAGATTGCCAGTAGGCTTTCCACACCTTATGAGAATTGACATTCATCATTCCGCAGCTTTTAATCAGGTTCTTTGGCACAAAGAAGAGCAAAAAGTACTCTATGGAGATTTTTCTCCTGAAATATTTTCTGCCTCCTTTGCTGCGAATGCAGAACTTATTACCCACGCGTTTGGAGAAGCTATGGCTTCTTCCTACAATTTGGGTGACCAATGTCAAAGCAGGGCTATTGAAGCGTCTCTTGCAGATGTCTTTACGGTTACAGAAAAACATCATCGATTCAACGTGTTTGCTCAAAGTCCAGACGCTAGTTGGAATATTGGCGATCATTTGATTCATGGAACTGCTCAGGGAGATTCTCTGCGCTCGATGTCACATCCAGGTTCCGGATACCGTGATCACCCGATTCTTGGGAGCGATGACCAAGTAGGGCATATGCAGGATTATCATGAGACCCTTCCGGATCAAGATCTTGGAGGCTTTCGCAAATATTCTGGAATAGCCAATCGTGCCTTTTACCTTGCAGCCACACAAGAGGGAGGACCTTCTTGGGAAAGAATGGGAAAAATCTGGCATCGCGCTCTTACTCATTCTTGGCACAATATAGGCTTTGCGGGCTTTGCAAGAGAAACTGTAACAGCCTCAAGGGATTTGGAATTTGGAGAACCCATTGCTCATATTGTGGCAAGCTCCTGGTCTCAAGTGGGAGTAAACGTTTAAGGAAAGGAGGATTTTAAAATGGTATTCGGTTTTGGAGCAGGAGATGATTTTACGCACTCTAGGCTTATTGGGTTACGGGGGCTAAAAGAAGTGTGGAATGGTTCTACAGGGGTTCGGCTTTGTTGGAATGGACATGAAAATTCTCCAGATGCAGAGGCAAATCGTTATTTCCAGATTATGGAGAACATTGACCAATTTTTTCGAAATATTGTGGGAAGCGCTCCGGTAGGCGATCAATACACTATGAGAATTGATATTCACCATCCTGCAGCTTTCAATCGGGTTTTTTGGCATAAAGAAGAGCAAAAAGTATACTATGGAGATTTTTCTCCTGAAATATTTTCTGCCTCCTTTGCTGAGAATGCAGAGCTCATTACCCATGCGTTTGGAGAAGCTATTATTTCTTCCTACCGTTTGGGTAATAACCAATGCCAAAGCAGGGCCATTGAAGAGTCTCTTGCGGATGTCTTTACGGTTACAGAAAAACACCATCGGTTCAACGTGAGGGCTCAAGACCCAGACGCTAGTTGGAATATTGGCGATCATTTGATTCATGGGGCCGCTCTGGGAGACTCTTTGCGTTCGATGTCGAACCCAGGCTCTGGATACCGTGATCACCCGATTCTTGGAAGCGATGACCAGGTGGGGCATATGCAGGACTATCATGAGGCCCCTCCGGATCAAGATCTTGAAGGTTTTTGCAAAAAATATTCTGGAATAGCCAATCATGCCTTTTACCTTGCAGCCACACAAGAGGGAGGGCCTTCTTGGGAAAAAATGAGAAGAATCTGGCATTGTGCTCTTAGTCACTATCCTTGGCTCAACATAGGCTTTGCCATCTTTGCAAGAAAAACTGTAACAGCCTCAAGGGAGTTGCAATTTGGAGAACCCATTGCTCATATTGTGGCAAGCTCCTGGTCTCAGGTAGGAGTAAACGTTTGATGTTTTTAGAATTGTAGTTCTTTGGGTATAATGTGGCGGGTATTACGTAATTTTTAGGAAAACTATGTCTCTTCCTCTCGCAGAGCAACTGCGCCCTAGATCTTTTGAAGAATTTGTGGGCCAAGAAACTCTTCTGGCCAGTGGCGGATTTTTAAAAGAATCGATTGCACGCAAAAAACCCCTTTCTTTTCTTTTGTATGGGCCTCCAGGATGCGGAAAGACCACTCTGGCAAAAATCTACTCTGCTTGCTTTTCTTTGCCCTTCATTCAGATCAGCGCTGTCTTTAGCGGAATTGCAGAAATTAAAAAAATTGTTCAGGATGCAAGGGAAAATCCTCTTTTTCAAAGGCAAATCCTCCTCTTTGTCGATGAGATCCATCGGTTCAATAAAGCCCAGCAGGACGCTTTTCTCCCCTATATTGAAAATGGAACCATCGTTCTTATTGGAGCTACGACGGAAAATCCCTCTTTTTCTCTCAATAACGCCCTATTGTCGCGTATGCGTGTCCTTACCCTTTCTCCCCTCGAACCAATAGATTTGCAAAAAATTCTTTCTCGCTACGAAGAAAAACTATCTCCCCTTCCTCTTACAGAAGAAGCAAAAAATTTTCTCATCGAATCTGCCCACGGGGATGCCCGCTATCTTCTGAACATGATCGAAAACATGGAAGGGAAAAAAGAGCTTCTCGACTTAGAACAGATAAAAAACCTCATCCAAAAAAAAGCTCCTCTCTATGACAAACAAGATGACCACCACTACAACCTCATCTCGGTTTTGCACAAAGCTGTCAGAGGTTCTGACCCCAATGCTGCACTCTACTGGCTCGCACGCATGCTCGATGCGGGAGAGGATCCTCTCTTTATTGCACGACGGCTCATCCGCATGGCCAGTGAAGATATAGGCCTTGCAGATCCACAAGCATTGCACATCGCCCATTTAGCCTGGCAAACCTACCATCTTCTCGGACATCCGGAAGGAGAACTTGCTATCGCAGAAGCCCTCCTCTATCTTGCCCTTGCTCCCAAAAGCAACGCCCTCTACGTTGCTATGAATAGTGCTATGGAATGCGCGCAAAAAAACTCCCATCTCCCTCCCCCTGCATTTGCACTGAATGCACCTACCTCTCTTATGAAGAAAATGGGCTATGGAAAAGGATATCTCTACGATCACGACACAAAAGATGGTTGTGCAGGACAAAACTACTTTCCCGAACAATTAAAGCGTACCTCCTTCTACCATCCCGCAGAAAGAGGTTTTGAAAGAGAATTAAACAAACGTCTGCGCTACTTTGACTCTTTTCGAAACACGCCAGCTCCTTCAGAACAAGTTCTTAGCGCATCTCTCCCTTCTTCGGAAACAGAGACTTGAGATTTCCTTCTAAAGAAAAGAGCTTCTGTTTTTCTTTGGGCTGACCCATAGCAGACTTTTCTTTGCCCTGATAGATTCCATGCTTGGAAATGAACACTTTTAGCTGTCCCTCTTCATCCATCACCATCATGCCACTGGGCTGTCCTCCATGAATCAAAACACCCTCCTCTCCATTTTCTCCAGCTATCAAGAGATGAGGAACTTTCTCCATCAGTCCAAATACCGCCCCTGGAAGATCGCTCTGATCATAAAAGGCCAGTCCTGGCCTGTCGCCTCCACGCAATATGGCAGATACCATTCCATCAGATTGGGCAAGTCCAAAGCCACATCCACCTTCTTGAAATAAGGACCAGGAACCCAAAACAGCTTCTTGGGGGTTTTTTAAATAAATTGCAGGAAATCCACCCCCTTTAATTTCTAAGCGATTGGCATTCCGCTCATCGCTAAACAGCATCTGTGCCTCTTCATGAGAGTTGACCAAAAGCGATGCCAAAGCAACTCCTTTCCCATCGTATAAAGCAATAGACGGCTCTTTGCTCCCCTGCAAGCAAAGCGTCTCATTTCCCTTCTCGTCCAAAAAGCGAATCAGAGGCTTCCCTTCAAAAAAACCAATCTCTATGCTCCCTTTTTGGTCAGCCGAAAGAATTTTAACCCTTTCCGCATCTATCTGGGCGCCGCTATTTTTCCCTGAAACGCCCATCATTATTAGGCATGCAAACAGCGCAAGATTGAAAAGAGGTAAAATGTTACGAATTATTATTTTCCAAACATTTTTCATGAAACACATCCTTGGTTTTTCTTATCAATACTTTGCTACCAGCTATTCTTTCAAGAGCCAAAAAAAACATTTCGAGAGAAACTGCGACTTTGTGTACATTCGATCACAATGGTTATCAAAAAAATATTGATGCTCCTCGTGGGTGAATCTAGACAACTGAGCCTAATTTTTTTATGAATACACACAACGACCTTGTCTCTAACCGCAGGGCTTTTCACGATTATGAGGTTTTGGAGACCTTTGAAGCAGGCATTGCGCTCGTCGGAACAGAGGTAAAATCTCTCAAAAGCCATGAGGGTTCCTTGCAAGATGCCTACGTCGCACCGAGAAGAAATGAGCTCTACCTCATCAACGCCAGCATCCCTCCTTATCGATTTGGAACGCATGAAAACCATGAAGAAAGAAGAGAACGCAAACTCCTCATGCATTTTTACGAAATCGAAAAAATTCAAAAACTTTCTAGAGAAAAAGGGATGACGATCATTCCTCTGGCTTTTTATCTCAAAAAGGGAAGAATCAAATTACGTATCGCTATTGCAAAGGGCAAAAAGAGCTATGATAAGCGTGCCGCTCTGAAAGAAAAGGCGGAAAAAAGAGAACTGAGGAAAATCTACTCTTGACAGCGCTTAAAAGGATCTTCTATCTTTATAGAACAATTGCGCTCTAATTTTACAGAGGATGGCTTCATGAAGATTGTAATTTCAAAAGCAGATCTTACAACCCTATGCTGCAAACTGCTCAGCATTGTCGCAAACAAGCCCGCAATCCCCATCCTTGCCAACGTGCTTTTGGAAGCTGTCAATGACCAACTTGTCTTAAGTGCTACCGATCTGACAACAAGCATGCGCTCTTTTTGCAGCGCCAAAGTGATCGAAGAAGGAGCCATTGCTCTTCCGGCAAAAAGATTTTTCCAACTCATTCGCGAACTCACCACCAGCCAGGTCAAGATCAGTACCACCCCTTCCGATCACGCAGAAATAACTGCCGGAAGCTCAATCTTTAAAATTCATGGGATGAATAAGAATGAATTTCCAACACTTCCCACACTCACCGGAACCATCCAGCTCTCCATTGCACCGAACCTGCTGAAAGAGCTGCTCGCCAGATCTTCTTTTTCCGTTTCGCGCGAAGATAGCCGTTACTTTTTGAATGGAATTCTTCTCCAGATCGCAAATCAGACAGCCACTTTTGTAGGAACCGATGGCAAACGCCTGGCCAAAACCTGGACCAAAATTTCTTCCGACCCCTCCTTTCAAGGATCCTATATCATCCCTTTGAAAGCGGTAGAAGAGATGGGAAAAATGCTAGAGCATGGTGAAAAAGAAGCTACGCTCAGCCTCACTCATGATAAGGTCTTTTTGGAACACAACAGCACCTTGCTCACCACAAAACTTTTATCGGGACAATATCCCGATGTGGAACGTGCCATCCCTGCAAATCCTGCTCTCTCTTTTTCATTACATCGAGAAGAACTGATGGTGCTCTTGCGCCAAGTTTCGCTTTTCACATCGGAAACGAGTGGCTCCATCCGCTTCATATTTACCACGGGACAACTTCAACTCAACGCTACCAACAGTGAAATTGGCGAAGGAAATGTCCAGATGCCCGTCGACTACGCAGGAGAGAAATTGGAAATCGCTTTCAATCCTCACTACTTCCTCGACATTTTACGGCATAGCAAAGATGAAACCATACGCTTCTCTTTTACCGACTCCTACAATCCCGGTCTCATCTCTGACACCTCTTCTGCACTTTTCGCCCTTATGCCCATGAGACTTATGGACCCACCTCCTCCAACTGAAGCCCACAATGATTCTAAAAAACCTGCTTTTGCATAATTTTCGCAACTATGAGCATACAGATATTTCCTTCCACCCTCGGATCAATGCCATTTGTGGAGGAAATGGAGAGGGAAAAACAAATCTCCTAGAAGCTATCCACCTTCTCAGCACCGGCAGGTCGTTTCGCACAAACCATCTGCAAGATCTCATTGCAAAGGGGAAAAATTTCTTCTACATCGAGGCAACCATCTGCAAAGATCATTTGGATCAATCGCTTTCTCTTTATTTCGACGGGAAAGAAAAAAAATGCTCCTATCAAAAAAACCCCTCTACTAGCTTCTCCTCCCTTTTGGGTCTATTACCCTCTGTTCTTCACGCTCCCGATGATCGCGACCTTTTCTCGGGCTCTCCTTCGATTCGGCGACGCTTTTTAAACCTCCATCTTGCCCAAGAAGACCCTCTCTATACCCACCATCTTTCTAGGTTCTATCAAGCTCTCAAACAGAGAAACTTTCTTCTGAAAACCAAACATACAAAAACTCTCTCTGCTTGGGAAGAAGAAATGGCCATCTCTGCCTTCTATCTCATGGAGAAAAGAAAGCTTTTGCTCCAAGAACTCGATGCGCTTTTACCCTCTTTTCTCCAAAAGCTATCGCACGAAGAAACAGTCCAACTGCGCTACCTACCTTCGTTTTCAGAAGAACACTTTTCTCTATCAGCTTACCGGGAACTTTTGGCAAAAAACCGAATCAAAGAGCTTAGCTTTGGCGCCACATTAATCGGACCTCATCGGGATGATTGGATGATTTTCTTTCAGGAAAAAACGGCTAACGCATTTGCCAGCGAGGGACAAAAAAAATCATTTCTCCTCTCCTTGCGTCTCTCCGAGTGGAAGCGCCTTTCTCACAAGTTTTCCGAACCCATTTTAGTTACACTGGATGATCTTGCAATCCATCTCGATGCACAAAGACAATCTCTCCTGCGACCTCTTCTCAGTGGTTTGTTCCAGGTCTTTTTCACGTCCCCCTCTCCACTCTTTGCAGAAGAAGCTATCCAAGCAACCTACGTCGTGACAAAGGGTACGATTCGACTCCTTTAAAAGAACTCTAAAGAAAGTCTTCCGTAAGATCAAGGCAAGCCTCAATGATGGGAGAAGAAAAAGACTGCATACTTTTTTTGCAACGAAACCCGTCCATCATCTGGTTAGAAAGCTTTTTCCCAAGCTGCACGCCCTCTTGATCAAAAGAATTAACTCCCCAGATAAATCCTTGAAACGCAATTTTATGTTCAAAATAGGCAAGAAGAGCTCCCACACGATAGGGATCTAACACTTCAGTTAATAGAAGGTGGCTGGGACGATTGCCTAAAAAGAGTTGGTTGGGATTTTCGCTCTTTTGCCCCTGAGCCAAAGCAATCATCTGAGCAAAAAGATTCGCAAGGAGCTTTTCTTGGAAAGAAGTTCCTTCCAGCTCAAGGTCTTTCCCATACTGGTCTTTTACAACGCCGATGAATGCAATGGGCACAATATCACACCCTTGATGGAGAAATTGAAAAAAAGAGTGCTGGCAGTCGGTCCCTACATCTCCAAAAAGAATTTCCCCCGCAGGAAAATCGAGAAAGTTTCCCTGTCTGTCAATCTGCTTGCCGTTAGATTCCATGTCGAGCTGTTGCACGTGGGCGGGAAATCCTGCGAGCCCTTCTGCGTAAGGAATCAGAGCCAGAGATGCATGGTGTAAAAAATTGCGATTCCAAATACCTAAAAGAGCTCCCATTAAAGGAAGGTTTTTTGGATTCACAGAACTTCTTGCGACTCGATCCATTGCTTGAGCGCCTTCCAAAAGCTTCCAATACATATCAAAGCCCAATGCCAAACTCAGCACAACACCTCCTACCATCGAGGTTGCTGAAAATCTACCTCCAATGAAATCCCATATGTAAAAAATGGCTAAATAGTGCGCAGGATTATCCATAGGGCTGCCTTTTGCCGTCACGGCAAGAAAATGTCCCTGAGGATCGATTCTTTCGCTCGCAAAAGCATTCCTTATCCTCTCTTCATTCTGGCAGGTCTCTAGCGTTGTTCCCGATTTAGAAACCGAAATCACGAGAGTAGTTTCTAGATGCACTTCTTGCAAGATCTTCGATGCGCTATCGGGATCGATGTTAGACAAAAAGTGGACGCGCACGGGTTTTTTTTGATGGGCACGAAGACTCTGATAAATGGCCTTTGGCCCAAGGGAAGATCCTCCAATGCCAATCTGGATGATATCGCTCCACTCCCTTTCTTCCATGAGCTGCACAAATCGCTCCAGTTTCTCAACTTCTTCGTAAGCGCCTCGGCGGGCAGAATCTGCCTCTTTTGAAGAGAGTTGGTCTTTAAAAAAATCCCTTGTTGCCGTATGCAAAACAGATTTTTTCTCACTGGTAAAACCCTCGATTTGATTGAGGCATTTGCCCAACTGCATCTGCTGCATAAGGTCCAAAGCATTTCTGTCATGCGCAAGCTGGAAGAGTGTTTGGATTACCTCTTCGTCCACTCGTTCCGTTGCATAGGAAAGCTTCCATCCCGCGTTGAGGCTTTGCATTTTTTCAATACGCTCTTTAGACATAGCGGATGGCAAGTCTACAGGAGTAGAACTTAGTTTTTGCAGATCTTTTAGAACTTTGCTCGTGGAAAACATAGGCTCTCCTTGTCTACTCTCGCAAGAATGGCACAAAAAATTCTTCAAAACAACAGCATTTCTTTCTTCTTCGCCCCTTGCTTTTTCATTGCTCAAAAGAAGGTGTTAGTATACCATGGCAATTGTTTTTTTCGGGGCATAGCGCAGTTTGGCTAGCGCGGCTGGTTTGGGACCAGTAGGTCGGGGGTTCAAATCCCTCTGCCCCGATTTTCTTGCAAACGCTCTCTCTTCATTTCTTTCAACAAGTTATAAAGTATCTTTTTTTCCACGCTCGAAACATTAGGGTCTTTTAAAACGCAGATGCCCTCCTGCAGACATTCCAAAAAATGTTCCTGCTGCATCTGTGCATACTGCTTTTCAAACTCTTTCTGTTTCATATAAGAGCTTTTTACTTTTTGCGAGCGACAAGAGAGACGCGACAGGATCGTTGTAGTAAATGAAGATAGCTTCTCTGCATACTCTTTTTCTCTTTGAGGCCAGTTTTCCAAGATTTGATCATCGGCAAGCGTGTCAAAATGATCCAACTCTTGCACAAGGGGCTCTTCTTGGCATAATTGGATATGCATACCTTGGAGAAATTTTTCTTCTGCAGGACCTCGTACCCTCAAACGCGCTTCACTATCGATCTGATACACAGAAAGGAAAACAAGCAATCTGGGGTCCATGGCCTGAGAGTCTGACACTTCCACCGTCCATGAATTGTGAAAAAAACGCAGCCAAGGTCTATGGACAATTGCAATCTCTTTTTGAGAAGATGGATCGGAAATCACAAATCCAGTACCCCAAAAGTTCATGCGCGCAATCGCTATGAGCCGATTGTCACAATCGAAAATGCGATACTTTGCAGGAGATACCCAGGTAAAAAGAACCTCTTCGATCCTACCGATTTCTTTGTCCTTAGCATCAAAAAGATGAGCGACTCTACCAAAAGAAAAGAATTCTTCTGTCGCATGTGCAATTTTTTCCGAAGAAGGACCGGAAAAATTAAAGTTAGCAGTGAAGCTAAAGATTTTTTTGGCGACCGATCCCATTTTTTTCGAATCGCTTTCGATGTCAAAAGTTTCAGCAAGTGCAGCTGCTCTCTCAGTGACAAAAAAAGTTTGCGGAAGACCTTCCCCTGCATCGCCGAAAAGCGGTCCGCAAGCAGATGAAGTGAGCATCACGCTCCCAAAAAGAAACTTTTTCATCGAAAAAACCATTGTAAAATCTTGACGAACAACATGTGCTACTATAACAGATCACTATTATTTTCAAAATTTTTAGCAAAATCCCCGGAACAATAGCAAAAAAGATCAAAGACCTGCCGCCTATCTTGCAACTATGCTGTTTTGCACAGTTCTTGCAAAGCGAAGATAGTGGATTTGCAACCCTTTTTTTCTCCAAAGATTTTCAAAAAAGGAAGAGCCATACTCTGGCCACTCGGTAATGTAATAAGGTTCTGGAAATTCAGGTGCAAAAGCACAAGAGGAGCAGATCTCTTGACAGATTACTGCACAATAGATGGGATCATCTGTCACTAAAGTGATCTTGCCTCCCTTCTTCAGAACTCTGGAAAGCTCGTCTACAAATTCTTTTTGGATCAGACGATGTTTTCCATGACGCCGTTTGGGCCAGGGATCTGGAAAATTGACAAATGCTTCTGTGACTGCTCCTTCAGAAAGAAAGTGGCGCGTAAAAGCGTGCGCCTCTCCATAAACCACAAGAAGATTTTCCAACTGCATCGTGGACATCCTATTCCAGATCTGAGAAGCACGCTTCCATTTTTTTTCTACAGCAACCCAAAAAATCGAAGGGTTTTTTTGAGCCCTGTCCAAAATCCATTGACCATTGCCACTGCAATATTCTATTGCCACTGGCTGTTCCTTGGGCAGAATTGAAAAAGATTCAGAAAAAAAGCAGTGACGAGCGTCTTGAGGAAGATAAAAAAACCGATCTTGAAAAAAGGGCTTCTTTTCTTGCAGAAAGCGAAAAAGCGTTCTATCCATTGAAGAAAAATTTTGTAAAAGTCTTGAACAATTCTACTCTAAGCGGTAATTTTCAGATAAGCCAATGAAAAAAAATGGAGAAAATACAACATGTGCTATCACCTCAAAAAGTTTTTATCTCTCTTCGCTCTCTTGTTCATCTTCACCCTTCCCCTTCATGCTCAGAGCGATAGTACCATCGACCCCTCTTCCGAAAAAACCAGCCTTATACATGAAGGAAAAATGCTAGAAAGTGCAAAGGCAAAGGCTTTCTCATCTACAGCTTCTCACACTCTTGCCTCCTTAAACCTAAAAGAAATCTTTGCAGCAGCCCCAGTGATCTACACCATGCTTTTTATACTTTCGGTCATATCCCTCTCTTTGTGGATCTACGCCCTTTTGACATTTCGAGGAAAAGATGCATTGTTTGGGAAAAAGGGAGAAGAGTTAAAAAGACTTCTCGCAGAAAAAAAGTTTGATGCCGCACTTACTTTTTGTAGCATGCAGAAAAAATCCATCATTGCCAGACTTTTGCACACCGCCATCTCTACGCGCCATCTGGGAGCCCCCTTTGCCGTCGATGCAATGAAGGCTGAAGGAAAAAGGGTTACCTCTAGTACATGGCAAAAAATTTCGCTGCTCAACGATATTGTGATCGTTTCTCCCATGCTGGGTCTTTTGGGAACAGTCCTCGGCATGTTCTATGCGTTTTACGATCTCAATCGTTCCGCCGAAACCCTCTCGACTCTCTTCGATGGCCTTGGCATTGCAGTAGGATCGACCGTCACCGGTCTCATCGTTGCAATTCTTTCCATGCTCTTTGCCACAACATTAAAATATCGAACGATGAGAACACTTTCCATGGTGGAAAATGAAGCAATCTCTTTAAGCCATCCCATTTTCTCGAAAGAAAACCAATAAGGACAAAGGACATAGGTTATGGACCTTGATTTAATACCCGATGACAAATTAAAAATAGCGCCTGCCATCTCTCCCGCTCCCATGCTTGACTTTTTCTTTCTCATGCTTGCTTTTTTTGCAACGCTTGCCGTCACGCGCATTACCCTTTTTGACACTCAGCTCGACCTTGTACAGCTTTCCAAAGAGCCCAATGCAAGTCAGGTGGTTCCCTCTACGGAGAACATGCACCTCAACATTGGCATTTCTAACGAAGGCGACTATCGCTGGATCACCGACATCCACGATTATCCCATGGAAAACGCAGAAAAAATTCAAAAAGAGCTGCTTTATCAGTATAGCATTGGAGTGCTCCCTGCAGAAAAATCCAAAACGCAAATTCTTCTCCACGTAGACCGAAAGGCTCCCTGGGAAAAAATTGCCAAGCTCATCTTTGCCGTTCGCGAAGTGGGCTTTGATGCTCATCCCGTCTACCAGCCCGATGGGGGATCATGAAAGAGTCGCTTCTTTCCATCTTGCGCAATAAAAAAAGCGATCTGTGCACCTATCGAGAAGCAACCAACCGCCTCAGCCATCTCATTGCAGCCGATGCGGCTCTCTTGGTCAAAGAAAAACCCATCTCTTTCTCCTCTCCTCTTCTCCCTTGCAAAGGACGCGCGCTTGCCGAAAACATCGTTTTGATTCCCGTGCTCCGCTCTGGGATCGCGCTTCTCTCTTCGTTTCTCTATTTTTTCCCCGATGCTGCAATCGGCTTTTTAGGCATTCACAGAGATGAAAAAACTGCAAAACCCATTCTCTACTATGAAAAACTTCCCCCTCTTTCCTCTCAAAATCTCATTTTTCTCTTAGATCCCATGATTGCAACCGGAGGCACAGCCATCCTTTCCATCGAAAAAATTCTCGAAAAAGGAGCATCCCCCCAACAGATCCATCTCATTGGAATCATTGGATCAACCCTTGGGGTGCGCCAGATTGCTACCAAATATCCCAAAGTACATGTGCATCTAACTGCGATTGATAAAAAGCTCAATGCAAAAAAATTCATCGTTCCAGGTCTTGGAGATTTTGGCGATCGCTATTTTGGACCTAGTGTTTAAAAAAAATTCTTTCACAACACCTCTGCATACAGCAAGAGTCGTATAGCAAAAAATGTTCTATATATACTCAAAAAAAGGTGCGTCAGCAGCAAGATTTAAAGTCGTAACGCCTTCATATGATAAAGACTATACTCAAAGAACCTGGACAATCGGTTTCTGAAGTACGCCAAAAACTTGGGGTTAGAAGATCGCAAGCTAACCCATATTTCATTAATATTTGGTATATTATGGCTTTCTAACCGCGAGGATTTTCGCGTGCTTCAGAAACCGATTGCCCAGGTTCTTTGGGTATAGTTTTCGGTTACTGATAGAGATTGTAGGAATCTTTGGATTTTTAATTTTTTATCAGCAATAATCTTTGCTTCTAACATAGGAGCTTTGTGAATGAGCGATTCAACCTTTCCTACTACTAGTTTTTTTATTCCCTGCAAGGAAGATTTCCAAACATCTTCTTTTAATTCTATGGTACGTTTGATTTGCAAAATCGCTCTTGTTGCTTCAGTTTGTTTGCTTCTATCTCCTTATGCATTAGCTCTAGCCTTAGCATTAACTTTGACCTTGGATGGTTGTACAAACTTAGTAAGACACGTCGTATCTCATCTAAAAGTGCCCCCACCTCCGCCAGCGCCAGTTGCAACACCACCACTTAGCAGTCCTGTGCCACCGGTATCCACTGCTGCTGCCGCACCCCTCCTCATCCCTCCACCTCCGCCAGCGCCAGTTGCAACACCACCACTTAGCAGTCCTGTGCCACCGGTATCCACTGCTGCTGCCGCACCCCTCCTCGTCCCTCCACCTCCGCCAGCGCCAGTTGCAACACCACCATTTAGCAGTCCTGTGCCACCGGTATCCACCGCTGCTGCCGCACCCCTCCTCGTCCCTCCACCTCCGCCAGCGCCAGTTGCAACACCACCATTTAGCAGTCCTATACCACCGGTATCCACTGCTGCTGCCATATCTTCACGCTCCTCCTCTCCTGACTCGTTGTCATCACTTAGCGATACTGACAGTGATGATGATGTGCCAACTGGATCACCGGCATCTGCTGCTGCTGTACCCTTCGTCCCTCCGTCTCCAGCAGCACCAGCTGCAACGTCATTTAGCAGTACTGGATCACCGGCATCTGCCGCTGTCACACCCCTCCTCGTCCCTCCGCCTCCAGCAGTACCAGTGGCAACGTCATTTAGCAGTGCTGTGTCACCAGCATCTATTGCCGGAGCTCCTGCGCCAAGTGCATCTGGCCCAAACACAGCAACTGCAGTTGCATATGTTGTCGGAGCTGAAGCAATGCTGGCTGAAGATAAAGCAAGCGGACCCCAAGCGCTTCCAATATTCAAAGAGATAACATTTCAAACAGAATTTCCCGAAATAGAATGGAAAAAAATTTCTGAACAAGAGTTAAGGAAGATTTCTGATTTTCAAAGCAGTTTTACATCGCAACTTGCCACGTTCTTTAGAGGACAAGGATTCCTTGTCAATGAATGTAGAATTCCTGCTGGAGTGAATGTTGGGGAGCACAAAAATATTGACGAAGCAAAAAAAGCCTTAGCAAAGACATTTAAGGAAAAACGAGAGTGGTTCACCAGGCTATTTTGTTTTTTGGCTAGAATGGGTATGGCTGGATACGCAGACCAAACACGCACTTTTTTAGCAGGGCATCTCAACATCACAGGAAAACATGTGCCAGAAACCTCTTCTATTGCTTACATATCTAAAAAATGGAGAGATCACTATCCAGCAGGACCAAGAGCTCACGAAGATCTCTGGACAGAGGCGATTCGGACGGGTAACCAAGATTATCAAAAGAGCTGTGTGCCGCGACGACAAAGCTTAGAAACGACAGATCAGCAAGTTCAAGATTATCCAAGAAAGAAATTCCAGGAATGGAATTTAGAACTACTTGGTAAAAACTCAGCTATAAGGCAACGCCTTTTACAGGATATTTTAACAATTACATTCAGTAGTCCGGAAGAGGGCAAAGATCTGCTACGAAAATTTACATTTCTGGATTCTCGAGAGGGATATAAATTCTGTTTGTTTCTTCAAAAAACATTTCCTCAACAAAAAAGTGAATTTGAGTCTATTTGGGAAGAAACAGTCCATTTGCAACAGAAGTCCTTGGGAAAGGAAGGTGAATATTTAGAAGGGCGACGAAAAGCGAGAGAGCTGTTTCAAAATCAAAAAAGGTTGTACGAGGCTTTTGGAAAAAGAAAAATCCATCCTCAATTCTTCCAACCTTTTTTATCATCGCCAGCAACAAGGGATGCATGGATACAAAAACTTCAACAATGGGACATTATCGATTCCGGTGCTGATGGAGAGGGATACTATAAACTTAAACCAGAGGGATCGTGGAAAGTCGCCGTAAAGCAATTGTGCCAAGACAAATCTCGAGATTCAGAAGAAGCTAGAGTTGCTCATATATTGCAAATTGCTCAGGGAACAATAGAAAGCCGTTTTGCTGCTCGTAGATTAGCTCCCACTTTTTATCAAAGTAAAGTGTCAAACAATAACTTCGATGTACCTAGAGATCAACTTCCTACGTTACTTGCGCATGAGGACTTTCGAGTTGCCTTAGTGGAAATGGAAAAACAGTTGTTCATGCAATTCTTAGGCATTGGCTGGGATGAGAAGCGGTCACAATTTATCGTTGCAGTGCAAAAAGATCTCCAGTTCATAACCCAAATGCAAGCTGAGGATAGTGTTCCTTTAGGACCTTCTGTCGTTTCAGTTTTTTTAGATTCCATTGTAAGCTTAGGAGGAGCGAGGTGGGCGAACGGGTTTTGCTCTTTCTTAAAACAACAACAAGAAGCTCGATCAATAGATACCCATCATTGGGATGCAGCACAAGATCTTAATAAAACGTATGTTCAGGCAACCTCGCAACAGAAAACTTCTGCTTCTTTTGCATCGACTGCACTGACAAAAACTCTTCCTCTCTTACCTGCGCAGGAATTGGATTATAGAAATAGAAGAGACACCATCCTGCAACTCTTTGCTCAGGGGGAATTACTAGTTCGCGTCATAGAACTAAGAGAACTTAATGATCTCGAAAGGAGTATTTACGAAGGAAAATGGTGGTTGTCATATGGCCCCAACCTATCTACTACTTTGATCCCTCGTCAAGGAAGCTCTTTGAATATGAATCTGTTCTTAGATGGAATTCGGGGCGTTCTTCTCAATCCTCATTCTGTTACAGAGAGTTATTTTGGCATGGGATTTACCAGAAATGCTGTTACACAAACGGATAATTTTTGGTATGTGCTGAGAGAAAGAAGGATAGAAAATTCCAAACTGGGGGGAGGCTCCCTCCGAGGAAGCTCTCTTTCCTATGTTCGAGAAGAGTTAGCCCGTGAGAGTGCAGAGGTCGAAGTGGGAGGAAGGGCTCCTGATAGAAGTCATACGGAAATAGCCTACTTTCGTCCTGCAGAAAGAAATTTAGTGGAAGGACTGTTCTTCAAGGTTAACGATGAAAAGTTTACAAATAGTTTGCGAGACTTGATCGCCTTGCAAAAAGGCATTTTTGATCGGTTCGGAATCCTTTTACCCATTTTTGCTTACAAGGATCTTCGGTTTCAAGAAGTAGTAGTAGACGAACAACTCTTGAAGACTTTAGGAATACCAAATGCTCCTGCTGTTCTTAGAATTTTAGATGAAGGAGAATTGGCAAGAAGGGCGACTGGACAGATTTTTAATATTTACGGCGATCTAGATACGGCAATTGTGCTGGCGGGTAAAAGCGCAATGTCCTTTCTTCCTCCTCCTGCATTACCCGATGACCAAAAGCATTACGAGAATTTTCACAAACTATTCGATGTACAATTGATGATTCTGCAATTAAAGAGTCCCAGTGAAAAGATCAGTTTCATGATGAACCCTGCTTTTCGAGCAGAGGAATTTGTTTCCCAACAGTTTCAAGGTCTCAAGGGAGCTTCCAAACAGGAACTGATTGATGCATTGAAGATTTTTGACGGCAAGCCCGGCTCTAAGGATACCGTTATAGTTCCGGTTATTTGCTCACACTCCTCAATCAATGCGTTCGTCGCACAGCAGAAACTCCTGCTCTATGCGCATTCTTTGTCTAAAGCAGTTCCTACAGATTTGAGCATATTGGATAACGTTCATTTAATTTTCCCCACCATTTCCCCGACAGGAAATAAGTGTGCAGAGGCGCAAGATCTATTTTTTTCTCATCCCGATCTCATTCGATTTCTAAGAGGGAATGGGGCTTTCCTTCAATGCTGGATACAAATGGCCAAAAGAAACATAAGAATGTTTCTAGGAATAGAAATACAAACAGATAAGTCAGAAAGAGTATTGAGCATTAGCATAAATAAAGGTTTTCTACCTGTTTTTCGAGATTCTACCGATGCCACAGGCAAAAAACAATTTGCCAAATGCGTCTCTCGCGTCATACAAATGCTTACCATTCTAGATAAAAAAGATTGGGCAATAGCTCTAAAAACCGAATGTAGAAAGCAGTTAGGAGATGATTTCGGAAAAGAGGGAACAACGGATTATTTCACAGATGGTTCACAACTTACTGAAGCATTTATGGAAAACCTTAAGAACCCCAATTTCACAACTCCTGTACCATTGCCAGATCCTCACGGCAACCAACATTCTGCGACCGACCCGATAGTTGCGACTCGTACTGACTTTGCTCATATGCAAGTAAAGAAACCTCCTAGCTCCGGATCATCACGAGCAGCACCATCCGCCTCCCAACCAGTTGGTGCAAAATATTCTTTGGAATTACAAAGAAATGCAGCAGAGGTCTTAAATAGAGTATATCAGCGAACCTGGGTCTCTTCTCAAAAAAGCGATTTTAAAAAACGCAGAGATGATTTGGTTCAAAGGCTGCTGTGGATGGAGAGAGATGCATATACTCCAGAGCATGCAGTGGATTTGACGGGAAGCCAAATCGTGGAACTGGAACGAGAAAGTGCTTTTGCAAACACTTTTGACAATGCGGAATCTGTACGGGTAGTTTTCCGAAAAGGGCAATCTCCTCAGGAGATTGTAGAGCTTTTAACTAAGACTGCTGTCCGTAGTACAAATGGAGACCGAGATTTGCTTCGTCTGAGAGACCCTTCTTATCATTTACTAACAGACGAAGAGCGCAGGAGAAAGCGTTACTCAATGGTAAAAGTAGGACGAGTAACTCTTACTGCAAAAGGAGGTTATAACGGGCCCCGAGAAAGACTCGAGAAACCAGTTTTTGTGCATGTGGTTAGTGCAGCTGCACAGCAATTTGAAAAATATGGCATGTCTGAGGAATTAGACGTTGCCGATTTTATTGTAAAACGATCAAATACAACTCAAAGAAGACCCCTCTTTCCCGAATGGTATGCGGGAGGAATCATTCCTTCTTTTCAAGAGTTGCAAGGTGATTGGGAAAAGAAAGAAAAACAAGTTCAGATTGCACAGTTTCGAGGAGAGAAACCTCCATCAGACAAAGTGATGGCTCACGAGGATGACCCAGCATCTGTACAAGCTCAATGTGTTCGTCTGCGAAACGGAGAGTTTTTCCTCATGAGGGCCTTGCGACAATCCACCCATCTTTATCTAAAAGATCTCGTTCTTCCGGCCATATACGTGGTGCTGCAAAAATCATCAGCTCCGCTTTACCTAAAAGCCACCGCTATAGGAGCGGGTTTCTTTGCCTCTTTGGGAATTCAAAAACAATTTCAGACCTCGCTCAGAAAATATATCATTGAGGCTTTAATTCAATCCTATATCCAATTGATCAAAGAAGGATCTTTCCCTCCAGGATCTGTAATAGAGTTTCCCTACTACAAATTGGACGAGATTCCTAAAGACCTTTTGCAAGCTGCTGGTGAAAGGAAGGTGGAGATTGTCTGGCAAGAGAATCGAGATGTTTGTGATTTCTCTCTTACAACAAGTGTCGGTGGAAGACAAATCGATCCTAGTACCTATACCCGTTTTTTGCTGAATCCAGAGGATGCTTTTGCTTTTAGTGGCAATGAAAGCGATCCCTCTAGTGTGGATGCGATGGTAGGAAACAACTCTGACCTCAGAATGGTTTTCAATTGGCACTTCAATCACCTTTTACTTGACCCATCTCGTTATATACCAGTTTAAACGAAGAAATGGAATCAACTAAGGCAGGCTCATTTGCCTAGACAACTTTTTTGTGAGCTATTCCCTCCGTACCCCTTCAAGATCCTTGAAGAAGTATGGTGGGAATAGCTTTTGCATTGATTTGCTTGAAGAAAAATCATGCAACACCTTAAATTTAACCAATTCTTGCCCAGATGGTGGAATTGGGAGACACGCCAGATTTAGGTTCTGGTACCGCAAGGTGTGTAGGTTCGAGTCCTATTCTGGGCACATTTGAAAAGGTTTTCAATCAGCCTAACGCCAACAAAAAGCTTTTGAGATATTTCCCCTCTTTATGAAAGAGGCTCATGGGATGGTCCAAGGCCTGATGGTGAGAGGAGAGAATTTTTACCTTTCGCTTCATCTCTTTGGCCGTTTGGAAGAGAAGGGAAAGAAAGAGCTCTTCCGATAGATGATAGGAGCAGCTCGAGGTCAAAAGCAAGCTCTCTTTGGGCATTTTGGCAAAGGCCAATTGGTGTAAACGACGATATCCTTTCAATGCAGAAGAAAGATCCTCACGCTTTTTTGCAAAAGCTGGAGGGTCGAGGATGAGAAGGTCGCAGTCAAGAGTTCTTTTCTCTAAAAAGTCAAAGAGATCTTCGCAATAAAAGCCATGGCTGTCGATGGCAATCTTATTCAAAGAAAAGTTTTTTTTCGCAAGATCAAGGGCCGGCTGAGAAATGTCCACCGAATCTACTCTTTGCGCGCCGCCAAGAGCTGCGGCGACGGAAAAAGCTCCCGTGTAGGCAAAGCCATTCACCACTCTTTTTTGAAAAGAAATCTCCCTGACAAAAGAGCGCATCTCCCTTTGATCGAGAAAAAAACCCGTCTTTTGCCCATGGGAAATATCCACAAGGAAGCAAATGCCCTTTTCCATAATGGCAACCTCATGGGGAACGCTTCCCCACAAAAGCCCCTCTTTTCTCTCTAATCCTTCGAGTTCGCGCACGGGAAGATCAGACTTTTCGTAAATTCCTGAAATCTCGGGCAGGTGTTCTTTCAATGTACGAATAACAAATTCTTTGAGCCGCTCCATCCCGAACGTTGTGATCTGCACTACAAGAATCTTGTCATAAAGATCTACGACCAGCCCGGGAAGGAAATCTCCTTCTCCATGGATCAGACGAAAACTGTTGGTTGGCTGATTTGCAAAAATTTTTTTTCTCAAAAGAAGAGCTTTTGCAATCGACTCTTTGATCGCATCGTAGGGGTCCTGTGTCCCAAAGCTCACCATGCGCCCCATCAAAGAGCATTTTTCATTGAAGTAGCCCCAACCAAGGGCATCTCCATCGTGAGAAAAGACGGGAAGAAGCTCTCCAGGTTGGCTCTTCGGAAAATAGTCGATCGCACCAGAAAATATCCAGGGATGAAAACTGCGAACAAACTCATCTCTTTTTTGTTTCAAAATAACTTTTAGCTGCATGAAAAAGTTTGACTCTGCGATGTTGCAAAAATTATGCCATATTGAGAGTCAAAATAGCAAATATTCCAAAGCAAAATATAGCAAGACCCGTGATGCGATTGATCCAAAAAATCGCCTTTTTTGTAAAATAGGTTTTAAAATGCGAAATGCTTTCTGCAAGCAAAAACCACCAAAGAGAAGAACCCACAAAAATTCCAAAAAGCAAATAGGATCCCTTGAGCATTTCTCTCCACTCTAAAGTAAGACCAAACCCTGCAAAAACAACAAGGTAAGAGAGAAGAGAAAAAGGATTGGACACGGTAAATAAGAACGATGTGGAAAAGTCAAAAAATAAATTGTGTTCGTGCGAGAAAGTAGTGGTTTTTGCGGGCTTGTTTAGAAAAATCAACGCTCCTAAATTGATGAGAAAAATGCCTCCAAACAATTTGAGCCAGTATTGGATCTGGATGAGCATATCTATAAATAGAGGAATCACCAATGCTGAAACAATACCGCAGATAGCATAGGCAGCAGCTGCCCCAAGCCCCGAAAAAAGCCCTGAAGAAAATCCCCTTTGAATGGTTCGATAGGCACACAGCATGCTGATGGGCCCAATCGGAGCAGTGAGAGAAAAACCAATGATTAACCCTTTTAAAAAAAACATCCGTCCCTCCACATTGGCTCATAGCAACTGGGGAATTTAGCTGCAAGAACAATCTCCTCGAAGAATGCATTCACAATTGACTGCAAAAAGTAACATTTGCTATCTTGTCTCGCATATCAACCCTCGAAGGAGAGTTTTTTTCATGAAACAGAGAGGAACAGTCAAATGGTTCGATGAGCGTAAAGGCTACGGCTTCGTCGTTCCCGATGGAGAAAAAAAAGATATTTTTGTTCACAACACCAACATCGAAAATCTCAACCGCACGCTAGAGCCGGGCGAAATTGTTGAATTTGAAGTAGCCAACGGAAAAAAAGGACCCGAAGCTGTCAAAGTGCGTTCGGTCTCCGAAGAAGGCTGAGAAAATCCATTATTAATTTTTTCAAGGCCGCTGGACGCAGCGGTCTTTCTATATCCAAGCAGCTCACAATTGCTCTTTAGGAACCTGTCCAAGAATAAAATGAACTATTTCACCGCGCCAAATCGGCCAAAAATCGATTTCTTAATGTAGCGAACTTATCTTTTTCCAAATCCAGGGAGAAACCCATCCAATCCATAGACTAAAAACCACTGGGATTAAAATAAGAAAAACAGCGCTCACCTTGAACAAAGGCTGCAAAAGAAAGGAGAAAAAAAAGACACCTGCAATTCCTATAAGCGCACGCATGCACCCCTCTTTCCAATTTTTTGGATCAAGCAAGAGATGCGAGCGAGAGGCAAGAAAGAGCGATAGGACTACTCCAACTGATCCACCAGACAAAAGATAGACGGTGGGTTCGTGAAAAAAAAGAGGCAATGCCAGTGAAAAGAACGACACGCGCAAGAAGAGAGAAAAGGGAGGTTTCTTTTCTACCCAGCGTTCGATTTTGCGCTCGGTCTTATAGTATAAAATCAAGAGGAAAAGCCCTACCATCCAGCCACCCAGAATATCCATCGGAAAATGCACTCCCAAATAGAGACGAGAAAGGCTCACCCAGAAAAAGAAGTTGATAGCAACAAACCAGCTCCAAAACCCCCTTTTCCATTCCTTGAGAATTAGTCCTGCAACCAAAATTGCAGTTTGTGCCCCTCCGCTTGGAAATCCAAAACCAGGCACATAAATAAGAGCAACACTTGGATCCAACTGAAAGGGTCGCGGCGTCATAAAAATCATCTTGAGCAAAAGATTCACAAGCGCGCTGATTCCAAAAAGGTAGAAAAAACGCACACCCCATTTCCAAGAGATGCCAAGCCAAAGAAGTGGAATCATGACAAAGAAAAATTCTTGTCGATCAAATAGATTGAAAAAGAGAAACCATCCATCAAGAAGAGGATGTCTCAATGTATGAAGAAAATAGATCCAGTCTAGTTGCCAATGCATATAAATTCCAACAAAGAGCCTGTTATACACAAAGAACTTGGAAAATCGGGTTTTGAAGCTATGCGAAAAGCCTCGCGGTTGGAAGATCGTAAACTGCCCAATATTAATGAAATATGGGGTAGTTTGCGATCTTTCAACCCTGAGTTTTTGGCATGCTCCAGAAACCGATTTTCCAAGTTCTTTGTGTATAAGGAGCAAAGCTTCTTAATATGGATCTCTGCGTTACAAGCTATTTTTTTTCAAAATATTTCTTCAATATGGCAGGAATCTGTTCGGGTGTTACCTGAGAATAGACATCCTCTCCTATCTTGATGACAGGAGCAAGAGCACACATCCCCAAGCAGCGAGTTGCGTCCAAGGTAAAAAGTCCATCATTGGTCGTCTCGCCAAAATCAATGCCGAGCTCATCTTTAAGCTTTTTAGAAACATTATCTGCACCACGAACATGGCAAGCGGTTCCCGTACATACACTAATGACAAATTTCCCAATCGATTTTAAGCGAAAGAGGTGGTAAAAAGTCGCAACACCCGTCACCTTTGCAGTGGGGATCTGCATCACCTGCGCAATAGCATCCAGCTGAGCAGAAGTTAAATAACCAAAATGCTGCTGCGTTTTTTGCAATACCGCAATCAACTGGCTCTCAGGATGGGCTTCTTTTTTGGTAGATGCAATGAAAGACAAAACCTCTTGTGGAAGCTCTTTTTTGCTCTTTTCGAGAATGTCATCTTTTTGGTTCATCGGATCCCCTTGGGAAATTTTTGATGATAATGCGTGTGGAGCAGTTTATGCGCAATCTCGCTGCCCGGCTCTTGAAGAAGCTCTTTGTAGAGCTTCTGAATCAATGGATTGTCATGCGAAGTGCGCAAGCTTTTTTTATTGTCAATCGCATAGAGCGCTTCTGCTCGTTTTGCAAAGAGTTTGGGATCGAGAATGGTGTATCCCTTGCGAGGATAGGGTTGTCCCCCTCCTCCTATGCAACCTCCAGGACATGCCATGATCTCAATTACATGAAACTTCTTCTCTGACTGCAATACTTTGTTGAGCAAGGTTTTGGCATTGACAAGACCATTGGCAACTCCAATATGTAGAGTCATATCTCCCACGGTAAGACTTTTTTCTCTCAAGCCTTCCACCGCACGCACCTCTTTAAACTCCACATCTGTCAATGCCTTTCCTGTAATCTCTTCGGCAGCAGTGCGCAATGCTGCCTCCATCACTCCCCCTGTAGTTCCAAAAATAACACCAGCACCAGAGGCTTCTCCCAGCGGAGAATCAAAATTGCTATCGGGAAGGTTGTTAAAATCAATTCCATAACTTTTGATCATCCACCCCAGCTCTCTGGTTGTGAGCACTGCATCGGTCAATTTGATTCCATCTAGATAGTGCTCGGGGCGGTCCATCTCAAACTTTTTGGCAACACAGGGCATAATCGCAACGACAAAGATGTCACGAGGATTTCTGCCCATTTTCTCTGCATAATAGGTTTTGATCAGAGCCGACATCATGCTCATAGGGGATCTGCAACTAGAAGCATGAGGGATCAGCTCAGGATAGAATTTTTCCATAAAATTGACCCACCCAGGAGAACAGGAAGTAATCAAGGGAAGTCGTTCATTCTTCTTAATTCTGTAGAGAAGTTCGTGCGCCTCTTCCATTATGGTCAAATCGGCCGTATAACTAGTGTCAAAAATCGCATGAAATCCAAGCAGGCGCAATGCCGTCACCATCTTGCCGGTGCAAGGCGTTCCCGGATTCATGCCAAAATCCTCGCCAATGGCTGCGCGAATCGAAGGTGCCGCCTGCACAACGAGGAGTTTTTTAGGATCTGCGAGCGCCGCCCACACAGCCTCGGTGTGTTTTTTTTCCTGAAAGGAAGCTGTCGGACAGGCGTTGATGCACTGCCCACACTGAATGCACACGGAATCATCCATGTTCGCACCATGAGCAGGGGTGACAACTGTATGAAAACCCCGGTATTGCTGACTTAAATTATTGACTCCCTGCACCTCGCTGCACACACGCACGCAGCGCCGGCAAAGCACGCACTTATTGGCATCGCGTACGACCGATTTGCTCGATGCCTCGATGGGGTAATTTTTGCGCTTTCCTTCAAAAAACCTTTCTCTTACTCCATGATCATAGGCAAGATTTTGCAGTTCGCAGTGGCCATCGCGTTCGCAGGTTTGGCAATCTTTGGGATGGTTGTCCAGCAGCAGTTCAACGATATCGCGCCTTGCCTGTCGAATTTCGGGTGAGTGGGTCTGCACTACCATGCCCTCTTCTGCCAGAGTACTGCAAGAGGTCATAAAGTAATCAAAGCCCTTCACCTTGACAATGCAGACTCTGCAAGACCCTTCCAAACTGAGACGCGGATGGTAGCAAAGCCTAGGAATGTGGATGCCGATTTTTTCTGCCGCATGCATGATCGTCGTCCCTTTTGGAACTTTGACCTCGATGTCGTTGATAGTCAACGTAATTTCTTTTGTTTCTGCCATACCTACATTCCTTAAAAAAATGGTAGTTCTTTATAGTTTTTTGACCGCATGAAAACGACACACTTCAAAACATTTTCCGCATTGAATGCAGCGGGTTTGGTCGATCAGATGTGTCTTTTTTCTCTCCCCCGAAATGCAGCTTACCGGACAATTTTTTGCACACATCATGCAACCCACGCACTTTGCAGAGTCAATCTCATAATGAATCAGCTGCTTACATTTTTTCGCTGGGCACATTTTGTGTACCACATGTGCTTCATATTCGTCGCGAAAATATTTTAATGTGCTCAAAATGGGATTGCAGGCAGCTCTTCCAAGTCCGCACAACGATGCCTTTTTCATCAGAAGAGCCAGCCGTTCGAGCTTTTCAATATCTTCTAATGTTCCCTTCCCCGCAATAATGCGGTCCAAAATTTCTAAAATACGCACAGTTCCCTCGCGGCAGGGAGTGCATTTGCCACAAGACTCGTCTTGACAGAATTCCATAAAAAATCGTGCCACTTGCACCATGCAATCATCCTCATCCAATACAATGAGGCCACCGCTCCCCATGATCGATCCCACAGAGCCCAAAGTTTCATAATCCACAAGAGTGTCCATCAAAGAGGCAGGAATGCATCCGCCAGCAGGTCCTCCCGTTTGCACCGCTTTTAATTTTTTTCCAGAAACCGTTCCTCCTCCAATATCGAAGACAATTTCATGCAGTGTGGCTCCCATGGGAACTTCGACAAGGCCTGTATGCTTGATCTTTCCCGACATGGCAAAAACCTTGGTTCCCCCGCTCTTTTCCGTACCAATTTCGGCGAATTTTTTGCCTCCAATTGAAAGAATTACGGAAAGGTTGGCCAGAGTTTCTACGTTGTTAATAATCGTAGGCTTTCCCCACAGTCCTTCTGATGCGGGAAAAGGAGGACGTACGCGCGGCTGTCCTCTTCTTCCTTCAATGGAGTGGATCAAAGCAGTTTCTTCTCCACACACAAAGGCGCCCGCTCCCAGCCTCACTTCGAGATCATAATTGAAATCGGAACCAAAAATTTTTTTCCCGAGAATCCCCTCTTTGCGGCAGATTTGAATCGCTTTTTCGATGCGCTCTACAGCAAGGGGATATTCTGCTCGAATGTAGAAAAAGCCTTTTTCAGCTCCAATGGCAAAGCCAGCAATCATCATTCCTTCGATCACGCTAAAAGGATCCGACTCGAGCATGCTCCGATCCATGAAAGCTCCCGGATCTCCCTCATCGGCGTTACAGATCATGTAGCGCTCTTTTTCCTTGTTTGCCCTAGCAAAAGTCCATTTTTTCGCTGTCGGAAAACCAGCGCCCCCTCTTCCTCTTAGCTTCGACGCACCCACCTCGGCGATCACCCATTCGGGATCATTTTTTTCCAAAATCAAAGCCAGGGCCTGAAATCCGTTGGCGTTGATATAGTCATGCATGTTTTCGGGATCGATAATCCCACAATTGCGAAGAGCTACTCTTGTTTGCGAGCAGTAGAAGGGCAGATCCCCATAAATTTCGCAATATTTGCGCATGATAGAAACTTGGCAAAGCTCTTTTTGTTTGACCGACTGCTTGAGTTTTTCTTTTTTCTCTTCCTCGGTGAGTTCAGCTTCTAAAAGATATTGCGTGCAAATTTTGTTGCCCAAAATATGGGAGACGAAAATCTCATGAACAGCTTCCCGATCCACTTTGCGATAAGTTGTGTATCGATTTTGAGGAGTAAAAATGGTGACGATCGGCTCCAAGCTACAGCGGCCCGTGCACCCTACCCGTTTGAGCTCAATCTCCTTTTTTCCTGCAGCCAAAATATGTTTGCGAAACTCTTCGTAGACAACGTTGGCTCCCGAAGCATTTTCGCACGTTGCACTCCCAATCTGAATCACGATCTTTTCCGGGCTTTCTCTTTTAGCAAGCTCTTGTTTGGCTCTTTCCTTGAGTGCGAGAAAATTTTTTTTCACTTCTTGATCCATCGACCCTCTCTCTTTCGAAAAACTGCAAATAATCTTTAAACTCCAGATACCATGACGAAGAATTATAAGGTAGGGTTTTCTGCAGCTCTCGAACCCTTAAGTTGACAGCATTGTGCGATCATCTTCTAATCTTGCAAGATTGCTCGCGTTTTAACGTTTTATTTTTTCTTGATTCGCAATGTGCACGAGCATATCGTTTTTAATAAAAATTTCTTGAAAGGAGGTCTATGTCCAGCTCCTTCTTTGTAAATTTACGAGGCAAAGTACAAAACCTTTTTTCTCCTTGGCTGCTCAGCGAGTCTCTTTTTCAAAGAGTACGTGCTCCTTCAGCACAAAAGAACCTTCATCATGAATGTGAAGTTCTTCCATCCGATCCTGAATGGGATTTTGTGACTTCCTACTTTTTCCAATATGCTTCCTTAACCTACTCCATCAAACGGGTCTTTTGTATTCACAATCCTTTGCAAACCGAGCAGTTTGAAGCTTCTTTGGTAACCATGAATGGCGAGGCGCAAAATCCTTTCTTTTCTCCTAAGTGGCCAGAGAAAGACCCCACGGGCAGTCGTACACAAGCGATGGCTCGGTGGAGAGAATCTGCAAATGCCTTTTCTCCTGTTGCTGTGATGCGTGCAGGCTTTCGCAAAGAAGTTTTATCGCATGCCTTTGTTTTTCCCTATTGGCATGGAAGCAATCAAGAAAAGGTCCAATCCATTTGCGATACTGGATTTGCCTACTTTGGCAAACATGATTATCTAACGGGAGGAGATAGAGGACCTTCTACAGATGTTGGTTTTTTTGGCAGTGGAATTTATTTTACGAATAGCGCTCGCTATGCAGCGGACATTTATAGTTCGGGACATCTACTTCTTGCATGGGTCAGCATGCGCTCTCCCTATCCCGTGATAGAGGAAGAAGGCCCAGATACTCCTTTATAGTTCGGGACATCTACTTCTTGCATGGGTCAGCATGCGCTCTCCCTATCCCGTGATAGAGGAAGAAGGCCCAGATACTCCTTCAGATAGGGACAAGCTACAAGGAGGCCCTGCTTTCGAAAACTATGATGCCCACTATGTTCCTATCATTGCGGTAAATACCTCGA
>JAJZPH010000041.1 GCA_021811265.1 bacterium | reverse complement strand
ATGTCGATTCGCCCGGAAGAGAAGAGCATTTCTGAAGAAAAAGCCAGTTCTTTAAATGAGGAGTTGCGACTTTTGCGCAGCGAGATGGCAGAAGAGCATAAAAAAGCGGCCGCTCTTTTTGCAGAGAAGGCAGAAGAAAAGGAGTACACAATGCTCCTTGGAAACATCCGCAATTTGCGTGCACAAATTGAAGAGAAGGAAAAGAAATGGCGTTCTGCTTTCATAGAAAAAAAAGAAGAGATGGAAGAGCCCTATGGCTATTGGGACCAGGGAGAGACCACACTTTCCCAGTTGATTATGGAGTATGGTTCTACTGATTTTCTCTACATTATTCCCTTTGAGCTCGGTTCTATCAAGATTCACATGTGCTCGAATATCCCCATTCCAAAATCCAATTGGGATGAGATGATTGAGCTGATTCTTCTGCATAATGGAATTGGAATCAAAAAACTGGGGTCTTTTTTGCGGCAGGTGTTTATTCTCAAACACGACCTGATGAATATCGATGCCGTCGCTCGTTCTCCTGAGGATTTGCACCATCTTTCTCCTGCTTCCTGGGTTTTTTATGTTTTTTCTGCGCCTTTAGAACAGGTGCGAGGCGTACAAGCATTTTTCGAGCGTTTTTCCGATCCCAAACAGACAACGGTCCAGGCTGTGGGAAGTAGAGTTGTTCTCATTGCCACAAAGGAAACAATTGAAAAGCTCTTGGAGATCTACCGCGTTGTTTGGGGAAAAGAGATGGAAAAAATTGTGCGCAATGTTTCCTTAAAAAAAATTCCCGCTCTTGAAGCAGAAAAAATTTTGAAAAACTTTTTTCAGGAAAACCCTTCTAGAAGCCGGCCACTTCCCTCCAATGCCGCACAAATCGAGGAGCTCTCCATCCTATCCCTTCCGTCGGGAACTTCTCTGGTCTTGGTAGGGGGAAGAGCTTTGGTGGAAAAAGCGGAAAAAGTTTTGCAGGAGCTCGAAGAGGGGTTGGAAGAAAGTAGTGAAATGACCATTTTTTATTATCTATGCAAACACTCCTCTCCGGAAGAATTGGCCCACGTTTTAGAGAGTCTTTATTCCTCTTTTAGCAAGATAGGAACACATGATGGTGAAAAATCTCCTTTTCCAGAAGAAAAAGAGGGGCAGAAAAGCTCTTCTATCCCATCGCCTCCTGCATTTGTGCAGCCTGCAAAAATTGAGCCGCATAAAGGATTTTTGAAAGGAAGCATTGTCGTCGATTCCAAGACGGGCTCTCTTTTCATGGTGGTACGTAAAGAGGATTTGTCGAAGATTCAAATGCTTTTAGAAAAGTTGGATGTTCCCAAGAAAATGGTACAAATTGACGTGATGCTGATCGAAAAAAAATTGCTGGATCGTAATCAAACGGGAATCAATCTCTTGAAAATTGGAGCGGCACGTAATGTCAAGGAAACCTCTCTTGCCTTTGACACCTCTTCGAAAAGTGCCAAAAAGGGTATTTTAGATTTCATTCTCAGCCGTTCGAAAGGGACTCTTCCTTCTTTTGACCTGTTGGCCAGTTTTTTGATGGCACAGGAAGATTTGCGCATCAATGCTAATCCTTCTGTATTAGCAGTCAACCAAACTCCTGCTACCATTTCCATTGTAGAGGAGATTTCCATCAACAATGGTGCCGTCCCCGTTGAGACGGTGCAAAAAAACTTGTTTGAAAAATCCTATACACGTGCCCAGTTTGGAATCATGATTTCTCTTTTGCCCACCATCCACATGTCCGAAGAGGAAGATAGAAAGGGGTTCATTACTCTCCAGACCAACGTTTCTTTCGAATCGATGCATGCTTCGGAAGATGACCGTCCTCCCGTTACAAAGAGGCACATTGAAAATGAAGTCTGCGTAGCAGATGGCGAAACCATTATTTTAGGTGGTCTTAGAAAAAATTCGATGGAAGAGTCAAAGGAAAAAATTCCCTTTTTAGGAGAAATTCCAGGAATTGGAAAACTGTTTGGATCTAGCAAGATGAGCAACACCACGACGGAAATGTTTATCTTCATCACTCCGCACATCGTGGGAAATGCCAAAGAAGAGCAGAAAAAGCAAAGAGAAGAATTGTTACAAAAAAGGCCAGGAGACCTTCCCGAATTTTTCGAAAACCTGAAAGAAGCAAAAGATGTGCAAAAGAAAAAGCTGTTCGAAAAAAGTTTGAGGCTTTTATGGGATCGAGTCTAGAGGAAAAGCTGCTCGGAGGGGCCGAGCGCGATTTGTTTGATTTTCCCTATGTGCGCAACTCTTACGCCAAAATTGACTATTCCTTTGCAAAACAGCACCAGCTTCTTCCAGTACAAGAGGATGAAAAAAATCTTTGGGTAGCTGTCGTTGATCCTTTGCATTTCGAACCACTCGATGAACTTAGACTTCTTTTTAAAAAAGAAATTCAGGTGGTTTGCTGCTCGCAAACTGCTTTAGAGCAGGCTCTGCAACGATGCTATCATCAAAATCAGGAAGAGACCAAACGGATCCTTTCCGTATCGAGAAAAAATGGAGAAGAAAAAGCACAGGAGAGCGAGGGATATGACCTTTTAGAAAAAAAGGAAGAGAGTCCTGTTATTTGCATGCTCAATGCCATTCTCATTGAGGCGATTCAAGAGAGGGCTTCCGATATCCATTTTGAACCAAAAGTCGATGGGCTGCAAGTGCGTTACCGCGTGGATGGCATGCTACTGCAAAGGCATGGATTTTTAAAAGAACACCAGCAGCAAATTCTGACCAGGCTCAAGGTTTTGTCCAAACTCGATATTGCGGAAACGCGATTGCCTCAAGATGGAAGAATGAAATTGAAGATGGGAGGGAGGGAGATTGATTTTCGCGTCAGCACCATTCCGGTAATTTACGGCGAGAGGGCAGTGCTACGTATATTGGATACAAGCAATGTTCTTTTTGGGCTGAGCCATTTGGGGATGGAGGAAAAGCTTTTGGAATCCTTTCGCAGGCAGATTCGCTTTTCCGAAGGGATTGTTCTGGTGACAGGCCCCACAGGTAGTGGAAAGACTACCACCCTATATAGCGCACTGCATGAAATGCACTCTTCTGAAAAAAACATCATTACGATCGAAGATCCTGTCGAATGCAAAATTCCAGGCATTGCCCAAATTGCAGTCAATCCCAAAATTTCATTTACCTTTGCTAATGGATTGCGCAACATCTTAAGACAAGACCCCGATGTGATCATGGTAGGCGAGATTCGCGATCGTGAGACTGCAGACATGGCAATACAAGCTGCTCTGACCGGCCACCTGGTTTTAAGCACTCTGCATACCAACGACGCTCCTTCTGCAATTGTCCGTCTGATTGATATGGGCATAGAGCCCTACCTTCTTACCTCTTCTATCGTTGCTGTTTTGGCACAAAGGCTTGTACGGAAACTCTGTCCTGTATGCCGGATCGCATATACTCCTACAGCGGAAGAGCTAAAACTGCTCGGAGTGTCAAAAAAAGAGAGCACAAAAACTTCTTTTTTTTATGAAAGAGGGTGCAGCGAGTGTTTGCAGACGGGATTTAAAGAAAGGCATGGGGTGTATGAGCTCATGGAGATGACCTCTGCTATCAAAAAGCAGGTTCTCAAAAGTCCCCAGGCAGAAGAGCTCAAAGAGATTGCTCTTGCCGAAGGCATGGAAGATCTTTTTCACTCAGGCGCCATGCTGGTGCGTTCTGGAATCACGACTCTGAGCGAAGTTCTTCGAGTCACACATGTGCAAAGGTAGAAGCAGATGCCTCTTTTTTCTTATACAACTATCGAAGAGAATGGAAAAAAATTGGAGGGATTGTTGCACGCTGCGAGTGAAAAGGAGGCCCACCTTCTGCTTGCAGAAAGAAAAATCTTTATATTATCTCTCAAACTGCTCGACGATGCAAAAAAACAGCCTTCGTTGAAAAAGAAAGAAATCCTTGCCTTTACCAGCCAAACAGCAAAGCTTTTGGCAGCGGGACTCCCTCTATATGAAGCACTGCTTTCTTTGGAAGAGAAATATAGATCCACGCGTCTACAACCTTTTCTTCTCGACCTTGTCGAACAGCTCAAGGCCGGCCACTTTTTTTCCGAAGCACTCAGATCCCATGCGAAAAATTTTGATTTCCTCTATTGCGCCATGGTGGCCAATGCAGAAAAAACGGGAAGGCTCGAGCAAACGCTAGAAGAGATGGCAGCTCTTCTCGAGAAATCAGAAAAACTCAAAACACAACTGCTTTCCGCGCTCTTGTATCCAGCATTTCTTTTTGGTTTTAGCCTGCTTGTTGTTTTCATTCTTCTTTTTATTGTTTTGCCCTCGCTTTTTGAACTGTTTGAAGGAAGATCTTTGCATCCCTTGACGCAAGCTATCCTTTTTTGTTCGCGTTGTGCTCTTTCCCATAAATGGGAGATTGGAGCTTTTTTTGTTGTCTTGTTGTCTTGTTTCCCCCTTTTCTTCTTTGTAAGAAAAGTCAAAGAAGAGGCGAAAAATTTTTTTTTCCGCATTCCTTTTGTGAAAGGATTGATGCTTACCGTGGGATTTATTCGCTATTTTAGGTCTTTATCGGTCCTTCTGCAGGGAGGGGTTCCCCTTTTAGATGCTCTGCAGCTTTCGCAAAATGTGATGGGGTATTCTCTTTTGCATCAACAGATGAAAGAGGCAGAAAAACGAGTAGGAGAGGGATGGCTATTAAGCCTTCATTTAGAAAAAAGTTCCTTGGTTCCAAGATGGGTATGTCGCATGGTGGCAGTTGCCGAGAAGACAGGAGATCTGCACAGCATGTTGCGGCGCATCGCCGATCTGTATGAAGAAGAGCTGGAAAAAAGTCTCGCACAAATCACCACCTTTCTCCAGCCTCTTCTCCTTATAATATTAGGAGCGATTGTAGGAACCATTGTTTTGTCAGTAATCATACCATTAACAGATGTAAGTTCCTTTGCTATATAAAACTAGGAGGATTTTATGGTTGTTCGAGAAAAAAAAGTAAAAAAAACAATTCCCTCGACACATCGTTGCAAAAGAGATAGGAATTTTGTCGAAAGGCGAAACTTTTCCCTTTCTATTTTGGAAATCATGATCGTGATTCTTCTCATTTCCATCATTGGAGGTTCGATAGGATACAATCTAAAAGGCAGTCTAGATAAAGGAAGAGCATTTAAAACAGTCCAAGCAAAAGAGCAGCTGCGCGAGCTTCTTCTCCTATACGTGGCAGAAGGAAAGGCTACCGTACAAATGGTTGCCAAAGAGCCCTTGAAATACTTAAAGGAGATGAGCTTGGCAAAAAAACCCGAGGATTTGCTTGTGGATGGTTGGAATGTTCCTTTTGAAATTAAGATAGTTAAAGGAGAGGCCGATTTTCGTATTACTTCTAAGAAATATGACAAATACATGAAAGATCATGGGGAAAAGCAAGAGGATAAAGAGTCTGAAGCAGAAGAAGAATGACAAAAGCTCGAGTTGTTATATACACAAAGAACTTGGAAAATCGGTTTTTGAAACTATGCGAAAATCCTCGCGGTTGAAAGATCGCAAGCTACACAATATTAATGAAATATGGGATAGTTTGCGATCTTCCATTCCCGAGTTTTTGGCGTGCTCCAGAAACCGATTTTCCAAGTTCTTTGTGTATAGCTGGCTCAAAAGAAAAGTTTTTTTTTCACTTTTTGAGATTCTGATTGTTTTTACATTGGTTGTGCTGGTTGGATCATTTGGAGGAGTTTACATCTACCAGGTGACTGCTTTTCGCCGGTTTGAAAGCAATTGCAAGAATGTGCGCGATCTTTTTACTTTTTGCCGTGAGATGTCCATTACCCATCAGGTTGACATCACGATGAGGATCCAAGAAGAAAAAGAGAAGCATCAAATGAAATGCCACTTTTTTTGTGAGTCAGCTTGGGCAGAACTATTTTTAGGGAAAAAAGAGAGGGTATTCGAACCTCTTTTTTGCACTCCGCCCCTTCTCCACCCCTGCACCTGCAAGTTTTACGCGTCTGGCTTTGTGGAAACAGATTGTGAAAATTTGAAGGTTTCCGATGGGAAAAGAGAAGCATTGCTCCATTTTCCTTCTTACTTTAAAAAACAAGAAAAAGAAAAACCGCTCCACCCCTTTTCTCTGAAAGAGAAATCGTATCTGTGAAATTTCTTGCACGTTTTTTCTACAGGTGTGTGTGTTAATGCATTAGAACACGCAAAGGAAGTAATTTATCGATGTGTAGAAAGAGGCTGGAAATCCAGGGATGTGATTCTTCCTTCGATCAACATTGCGATCAACATCGCATGTATGTTGGGAAAAGTTTCTTCAGCATGGGTTGCTGTTTTTAATTTACCTCTTCGAGCACTGAATACATTAGGCCATTATCACATTGGCCATCTAGCTGTTGAATCATTTGCTTTTGCTTATCAATTCGATCCCATTAGGAGGGTTGGTGCGATCATAACAGATATACTTTCTGCAGGAGTATCTTACAGTTTTGGCCCTGACGATAAACCCTGGATAGGAGAAGAAGATAAGGATTTGAGCACTCGGTACATAAGTTTGCATTCAAGAATAGTGGCAGTTGCTTACCGTCTTATCACAAATCGATTACATAGCACTGCGTCTACAATAAGCAGTGGTGGTATAAAACTAGTAAGCAAATGGAACTTTTTAGTAGATATTGCAATAACAACCGAAGCGGCCACTAGAAAAGTAGTAGAAGTAGCGGGAGAAAGATACAGCAAAGCTATTGTGGAAGAGGCGGCAAAAGAGGTGGCGGAAACGGCAGGTCATGAGGTTGCAAAACGAATTCCCATCTTTAGCATTGCTATAAGCACCATGCTTGCATTTTACCGGTTTTCTCAAGGCCAATTTTGGAGAGGTGTGGGAGAGCTTGCATCAGGAGCTGCTAGTTGCATTCCTGGATATGGAACAGCGGCCTCTATTGGACTAGATATTGTGCTGATAAGCATGGATATCGGAGAAGTGATCGTTCGTCCTCCTCTGCGAGATGCAAAAAAACATCCTATCATTAATGCGATGCCACTGGATCTACCAGGTGCCTATTGGATTTTGGGAATCGACCCTAAAACAAATCCCAGACAAGAACAAGTAGAAGAGTCTTATCGTCAATTTCACGACTATGTGCATTCAGATAAGTTGAAAAAAGAACTTATAGAGCAACTAGAACCGATCAGATTTACAGATGGTACGCAACAAAGCCAGTATTTTTTAGAAAATGAGAAAAGAGAGCATCGAAGATTACTGCAAGATTGCAAAGATGTCATGGTAAAGGTTCGAGAGGTTTTGGATTTAGAAAACCGACGTGTACGAGTCAATACCCGAGAACGTATACGCATGTTTTTCAGATGGGGATGTTTTCATTGGAAAACAGTTTGAATCCTTTTCCTTGCATCTAAGATATCTTAAGAGTTTTTAAGGGTTACGGCTTTACCACACAAAACCCATGATGCTCAAAGAATTGGTAACTTCCTTGTTTTTGCATCCAGGCCCGAAGAATGGAAGGGTGGTGTATACGCAAAGTCTTTTCATTAAAAAGATCCCACAGGGAGTGGATCAGTCGTTTCTTCTTTGGAGGCTGAGATGCAGAACGGCCAGTCACTGATAACAGAGAACTTCCTCGAGAGCCTCCTAAAGCAAGCAAAATCAGCGCACAGAGTGCTGTGAAAATCTTTTTTGGAACAAAGCAGACAATCTTTTTAGTAAAGAGGCATCCTTCTTTTATGGGTGTGGGAGCAAGAGAAAGGCAAAAGTGCATTTTGGAATAAACAGAGGAAACGATGCTGGAAAGCCTACTGAGGGGGCGCCCGATATAGGGAATGTCGATAGCATCGGGCAAGTAGCCGAGAAGGAGTTGAAATAGGGAGATGCGCGTATCGATTTCGATGTCGGCCAATTTTAGAATTTTTTGTGCCAGTCGGCAACAATTGCGGTTTGTCAAACAATAGAAAATTCCTGTTTGGTTGATCTGTTCTGCCTTGGTCTTAATTTCTTGAAATTTTTCCAAAGATAAAGGGATGGAAATGGTGTCAGAGCTAAAAGCCTTGTTTTCAAAAGAGTCGGGTATGCTGAGGCGGAAAGTTCCCGTTTGGAGAGTAAAAGAATTGTTAGGAAAAATTGCTTCTAAATTCTCTTTGTCTGCCCAAAGGCCGAAACAATACACCTGTCCTTTTTCGTCAACTAAGCGAACCTGACAATGACGGGCCGCCATTTTGTCAGCATTTTTAAAAAATGGATGAGGAGGCAAATCTTCGTGGATAACCATGACTTGAAGAACACAGGGCTTGCTAGGATCAATTTTGGGGGCGGTCGGCTCGATAGGCGATGGCCCACATTGGCTTGCCACTGTTTTGAGTTCTTCGTGCGCCTCTTGAGAAAGCTGTCCATAAGGGCGAAGGGTAGTCCATTCTGTAGAATCGACCTGCACAAATCCATCGGGGTGTACATAGGTCCAACCGATAAACTTATGATTGATAGGATCATATTTGATTTGTTCCTTAATTTCCGAATAGAGTTGCCACTGGTTTTCTACTTTGAATAGTATTTTTCCATTTTGAAAACGAAGATCCATATCTACTTTTGTTAATTGTGACTTTGGATCCTTGAACTGCTGAATCGAACGAAAATCGGATTCTCCAAAAAAGATTACTCCATCCGGATCGCTTTCGATAAAGCTAGATTGGTATCCTGCTTCGAGCCACCTGTGTGCGCAAGTATACCATCTATCTTTGTAGGCAAGAGCTTTGATTTTTAACTGCTTCAAAAAGGCGATGTCTTTTTGTTCTTGTTTTGTCTTCAAAGCTTGCTCGCTCAGCGATTCAACTTTTTCGTCTATTTCTTTGAGGAAATTATGAACTGCAAGGCCATCACTTAATTTCGTCCGCTCTTTAGGGATTGTATCGAGCCTTTCTTGAAAGTCGTGAATAGTTGTGGTCATCACTTTCTCCTCATGATAGTTTTAAATGACAAAAACCAATATTTTTTTATAGA
>JAJZPH010000040.1 GCA_021811265.1 bacterium | reverse complement strand
TCTTTTTTCAGTCCTTCCAGCAAGAGTCTCTTTTCTTTTACAAACTCCAAAAAATAACGTACATCCTTCCCGTAGGCCTCTATTGTATGGGAAGAAAATCCCCTCTCAGCGACCAGATAAGAAACAAAGGTTTGTAGCAAGCGATCCATGGAAAATCTCCTAAGAAATCGTCCAAAAAACAGCTATGGTTTGACCATGTCAAATCATCAATTTTAGGTAATTTCTTACAAGTGAAATTGCAACTGTTATTTCTGGATGGTTTCTGAATTTGCTTATGCCATAGAAGGGAGTATAGAACAAGAAGCACAGACCAAAAACAGCTCTTATTTCTTCTCAGACCCTTAGTGCATGCAGGTGCGCGCCCATTGCGGAATCTCGTCTGTGCCTTGAGAAAGATAAGAGTATTGGGGTAGAAAGATTTTCTCATCGGATTCGGCCACCTGAGCTTCGTGGGAGGATTTTATCTTTTTCCACAAATCAAAACCGCTCACATCGAGCGCAAGGCCAATGATTCCGAGAACTAGAAAGACGATTCCTATAGAGCAGAAAGCACCCGGGCAGATCATCAGCAATATCGCAATGCTAATGCTTACAACCGCAAGAGCAATTTTTACGCAAAGAATTGCTTTATTGCGCAGAAGTGTTTCCTGGGTCTTTTGAAAAGCTTGGCTCAACGTCATTCCTTCTTCAGAATCTGCCTTACCATTGACATCTTTTTCCCAAAATTCCAGGTTTTTCTCAATGATCTCTCGACACTCTCCACTCGCTCTTCTCTCAAACGCCTCTTTTTTTACTTTTTGCGCATTTTTTAGTCTCTTTTGCAAATCTTGTGACATCATCACGCGCAGCTTTTTCTCTACCGCCTCTTCTGTCATTTTTGGGTCTGCTTTTTTGCATAATTTTCTAAGACGTGCTTGATTTTTTGCGCTCGAGACGTCCAGGTAGATCGTTTGAGTTTCTTTTTCCGTCGGATCTAACTGGGTCTTAAAAAAATGCAACAAAGAACTTTTGTCACCCTCACTCAATACAACAGCCGAATCTCTTTTTGTAGATAGCTGCTTTTGCACTCCAATACTTTCATAGAGGGCATCTTCAAAACCTAAAACATTTTTTAATTTTACAAATATAACCAGCAGATTGATCGTGCTTACCGCTAGGAGAATGGGGCTTACAATTGCTTCGCTTATGCTAGTTGCGGCTTCTAGCCCCTTGATCGAAGAAAGCCATCGACAGGCAACCGAAGAAACGGTGGATGCTGTTGTGAAAAAGCCTTGCAGAGCAGAAGGCGCTCCATCTAAGGCTATTCCCTCTCTATCTCCAATTTGAGTAGCCGCATAGCAACTACTTACTCCTTTGTAGGTTTGTATGCACCCATTAAATATGGAAAAAGGCGTGGCAACGCCTACTTTCAATCCAGATACGATAAGAGAGTCGGGCCCTTTGGTAAGGCCAATCCAGGTAGAGAGATTCGAAAGCGTAGATAAAATTATTTTGAGTCCTTGGCCAAAAATTTTCTCTGCTACAATATTGGCACTACCACCCATGCGTGAACTGCCCGCTGCACTTGGCTCCATAAGCATATAGGCGACATTAACGGTCATAAAAATTCTTTTTGTTTTTAAAATATTATTAAAAACTATTATAAACATTAATTACATAATTGTCAATTATTTAATATAATTTTAAAAATTTATTTAAAAGCCAACGATTTACATATAGGTTGCTTATTTACAATCAGACACAATATCAGTAATTTTATTATTTAAAAAAATTAATAGTTATGTTATAATAACTCTTAATAATAACAAAATAAGAGTGTTTCTTATGACAACAACAGACATTCCGCAGCCACCCGCAGGAAATTACACTGTAGGAACGATTCATCTGCAACAGGGCAACTACGATCTAAATCTACGTTTGCGGGCAAGCGACGGAAGCCCACTCTCTCTTCCCGAGAGCTACCCCCTACCTACCATCGATCTTGCCACATTAATGAATGATGTAATTTTTACAGCAACACATGTGGAAGAATATCTACAAAATCAAGAGCTACAATCTCTCTTTTTTCAGCCCGAATCTATTTTGATCTCTATTGCCGATGGCGCTATTGCAATTAAAGACAAAAACCATACAGAAAAATCGTGGCAGGTTTCTCAAATTTTACAAGCAAGTTCTTCTCATACAGATGCTTATGCTTTTCAACGCGCAGATCGCTTTGCGCAAAGAGTTTTAGGAAAATGCAAGCCCGAGATGACATTGAAATATTCTCCTCCCTCAGAACAAATCCCCACCCTTTCTCTTCCCTCTCTCGAAAACCTTACCCCTTTAAACGCAAAAAAAGCTCCAGAATCCCTCGATACTCTTGTCCTATGGTGGACAAGCCCAGAATCATCAGATAGATGGACAAGAGAAGATCTGAGAAATCGTAGAAGGATTGCCTCTCTCAAGCTGCTCCTTTGCGAAGATTTTGCAAAAAATCGAGAAAAGCTCCAAGCACTCAAAACGCTTCCTCCTGCTGAGCGAGAAAAAAAAATGGACTCTCTCCGCTCTCAACTGAGAGAAGAGCAAAGTGCGCCAAAAAGGGACCTTTTGACAATGCAATTGGACCTTCTCGAGAAAATCCAAGCAAAACAACCTCTGGAAGACGATTTTTGCAAACAACTTTTTATCTTAACGGAAGTGCAAAAACTTTTAGAAGGTTATGAGCAAAACCCCACCTATGCAGATGTACATCGAGCACTTCGTGATAAAATCCACGAAAAATGGGATCAATTCTTTACTCCCGCTTTTTAGTCTGTCAGAACTATACACAAAGAACTTGGAAAATCGGTTTTTGAAGCTATGCGAAAATCCTCGCGGTTGAAAGGTCGCAAGCTACCCAATATTAATGAAATATGGGGTAGTTTGCGATCCCCGAGTTTTTGGCGTGCTCCAGAAACCGATTTTCCAAGTTCTTTGTGTATATCTCTCTATCACCTCATTTTTTTAAAGCTTGCTCGAGGAAAATAGAACCATTATAATAGATGCGAAAAACCTATTTATTTGACCTATTTCTCATGAAAAAATTATTGCAAGCAATTGCTTCTTTGGAGAGCAAAATCGATTTTCTGGAAACGGAATGTTCAAACGTCAACCAGATGCTCAAAGAGTGCGGACTTCCAGAGGGAATCCAGTCTCTCAAAGCAAATATCGAAGAAATTCTCAAAAAACGTTCCCACAATCCTTCTTGAAGTTTAACAAAATCCCTGAATAATAATTTCTAGTTGCACCGCGTGCTTAAGCGCGCAAGAATGGAGGATTTTGTATGGCAAAAATCATTTTTGAAAATCTAAATGAAGAGTATGACCTACCAGATGGCTCCCCCATCAGAGAGGTATGTGAAAAGGCGGGCGTTCCCATCCCTTGCGGCGAAGGAATTTGCGGAGCCTGTGTGATCCAGATTACTTCTGGTATGGAAAATCTTTCCGACTATACGCAAGAAGAAAAAGATTTTCTCGGAGAAATGGGAGACGAAAGGCTTGCTTGTAAGTGCAAGATCAAAAAGGGAACGGTCAAGATTACTTTCTAATTTTCTATACCCAAAGAACTTGAAAATCGGCTTCTAGAGCTTAAGCGAAAATCCTCGCGGTTAGAAGATCGCAAACTACCCAATATTAACGAAATATGGGATAATTTACGACCTTCTAACCCCGAGTTTTTGGCGCACTCCAGAAACCGATTTTCAAGTTCTTTGAGTATAAAAAATGTGTGCAAAAAATTCACATTCCTGTAGATAGACAAAAGAGCCATTTTCCTTGCTTGTTAAAAAAAACTTCAGAAAAATGGCGCTTTTTAGCTATTGTTTTTGACATAAAAGGAAGAGGGCGGTTTTTTCATGAAAAGCGAACGTTTGAAAAAATTGGAAACAGAGTTGGAAGATCTCGAACAGTGGAAAAAGCTGGGACTTGTTCCAAAAAAAGACAGCATCAAGCATAACGAGGAAATCCGCCTCATCAAAGCCAAGATCGAAGAGGAAAAAGAAAGACTCCGCTTCATGAAAGAAAGCGGCGAGGGTGAAGAATTCACACCGCCTAAGCGAGGAACCACCAAACAGCCCTATGCCGAACCACAAACGCTGCCCGAAATGGAAATGGGGATCGATACCGATGTAGGCCTCGAGCTAGAAACAGATAACTTTGAAGAAAGCCTCACCTCAGAAGAAGAAACAGCTACTCTGGAAGAGGCTCCTCCCCAGGAAGAAGCACCAAGTGAAGAAGAAAGTGAAGAAGCTGAAGACCCATTCTCCGATAGCAATCGCTGGAAAAGAGGCGTCTGGGAAGATCCCGACTCAGATAACTGGTAAAAGCCTCTACTTTCATATCCCTTTTTGCAAGAAAAAATGTCCCTACTGCCATTTTTATTCCCTACCCTATACAAGCGAGCTAAAAAATAAATTTCTGAACTATCTGCACATCGAGTGGGATCTGATCAAAGAAGAGATAGGCAACAAGATCGTTTCGATCTATTTTGGCGGAGGAACTCCTGCGCTTTTAGAAAAAGATCTCGAGCAGATTTTAGATTGGATCGGTTCGATTGATTCCTCTTGTGAAATTACTCTCGAAGCCAACCCAGAAAGCATCACAAAAAGTTCTTTGCGCACTTTTCGCAACCTTGGCATCAACCGGCTTAGCCTCGGCGTGCAATCTTTCGATGATCATCTACTTACCATTCTCGGACGCCGTCACTCTGCAAAAAGCGCCCTCCGGGCAATCCACTGGGCAGATGATGCAGGGTTTGATAATCTTTCGATCGATCTTATGTTCGACATTCCCGGCCAAACGATGGAAAGCTGGGAGCAAACACTTGCCATGATCAAAGATCTGCCCATTACACACCTTTCGCTCTACAACCTGGTCTTTGAACTAAACACCTTGTTTTATAGAAGAAAGAAAAGGCTTTTTCCCCTCCTGCCCAAAGACTCTTTGAGCATAGAGATGTGGGAGGTAGCAGTGGACTTTTTTTCCTCCATCTCTCTTGAGCGCTATGAAATTTCCGCCTTTGCAAAAAAGGGATTTTATTCACGCCATAACACGGGCTACTGGATTGGACGGCCATTTTTTGGGCTGGGACCGTCCGCCTTTAGTTATGTAAATGGCAAAAGATTTCAAAATACTCCACACTTAGAGCACTATTGCCAATCACTGCAAGAAAAGAAACTTCCCATTTCTTTTGAAGAAACTCTTTTTTATCCAAAAAATGTCACTGAGCTTTTGGCTGTCGAATTGCGTCTAATACAAGGAGTCATGATCAACCTCTTTCAAGAAAAACACGGAAAGCTCCCCAATGAAACTCTGCAGATTTTACAACAACTAGAAAAAAAAGAGCTTTTAGAAAAAAAAGAAGATGCCTATCGCCTTTCCAAAAAGGGACTGCTTTTTTACGACACCGTCGCCGCAGACCTTCTCTATACTGACGAAAGCTAAGAAACGCGAGTTTGGATATGCCGCTCTATGAAAAAGGCAGATATTTCAGATGATTTAACAACCAAAATTGGGAAAATAGAGATCGAAGGCGCCCTCATTTTCCCAATTTTGGTTGTTAAATCGCTGAAAGATAGCCCTTTTTCATGAGTGCCTTATCCAAAACTCGCGTTAAGAAGCAGCTACCCTTGCTATTTCTTTGTTTCCAAACTCTTTGGAACTTGCCCCATCAAAAAAATTGCAAGACGCTTATGAAAAGAAGAAAGGTCTCTTTTTTTCCACTCCCGAATCGTTGCCACAATTACTTCTTGTGAAGCAAGCGCCAAGTCGCAAGAGAGGCATAAAAGAGTCTTCTCCTGCAAAAAACCTACCATCTCTTGCAGCCTTGATTGGACGCGGTAAGGAGTTTCCATCCAAAGATGGGTTGTGGACATGTTTTTTTCAAATGAGAGCAGTTTGGCCCTAAAAGATTCTTTTTCTATGGGTAGATATCCATGAAAGCAAAAACTTTGACCTGAGAAGCCCGACAACATCAACGCATGTACAATGGAAGAGGGCCCTGGAAAAGCTTCGATGAAAACTCCTCTCTTCCTTGCGGCAAAAACCAGCTGGGCTCCTGGATCCGCGATACAGGGAAGACCTGCGTCAGAGATAAGCCCCCACCTCTCTCCTTTTAACAAGGGTGCGATCAGCTCTTCGAGCAGCTCCTCTCTTGTATGTTCATTGAGAAGGCGTATGGGGAAAGAAGCGATTTTTTCCTGTGAAAAAAAATGACGCAAAAAGCGCCAACCGCCCTTCTCGCTTTCTACGATAAGGCCCTGTAGAGAGGCAACGATCTCAGCAACTTTTTTTGGAAAAAAATCATCCCATGGCAACCCTTCGGCCAAAAGATTGGGCAAAAGAAAAAGAGAGCCTTTCATACTTATCCTTTCTTCTCGAACATTTTTAGGTGAAGGTAGGAGAAGAGCAGATCCACCGAGCTTACCTGCATTTTAGACAAAAGATCGATGGTATACAAAAGCCGCAAAAATCGCTTAAAAAATGCACATCCTCTCTCTTGGGCACTCTTGCGCTTTTCTTCCTCTTTTTTATAAAAGAATGAAGGCTCATTTGTTTTCTCTTCGCCAGCTGCAAAACGTAGCCCCAACTCGAGCTGGTAGCGAATGGCACTGAGAAGTGGATAGAAAAGAGAGCTGTCCACAGAAAAAATGAGTTTTTTTTTCCAGACAAAATCTTCTGCCAAATCCCACAGATTTCTCGTATCAGAAAACGAGGTAATCAACTCCACATCGCCCGTTTCGATTCTCTCTTTTTCTCCCACAAAACAAAAGAGCTTTTCCAGCTCGCTTTCTACCACAGCAAGATCGACTCCTGTCTTTGCAAAAAAAAGCCTAGCAGCTTCGGGCTGCATTTGTTTATTGAGAGCTGCGCACTTGGACAAAACGATTTGCAAAAGTCTTTTTTCGCGATCTTTCGCCCTCTCTCCTCCCAAATCAAAAATGACTCCTCGCGCATCGATCTCTTCATAAAGAGAAAAGCCCTTTTTTTCCCCAGCCCCCAACAAAAGACAGGCACGGGCATTGGGGTTTTTGAGATAAGCAGCAATACTCTTTTCCTCTTCTTTTTTTAACGCACGGTCTGTATCGATGACCACAAATGGATTTTCTGCAAAAAGAGAGCCGCTCGATAGAGCAAGGATAGCTCTGGACACCTCTTCACAAGAGAATTTGTAGAACTGAAATCTTCCTTTTTTTTGAGCAATGGCAAAGATCTCTTCAAAAATCTTTGCTCTCTCGTAATCTTCACGAGCAATGACGAGAAGAACTGGCGATAGTTCTTTTGCGAGAAGAGCTCGCACTGAGGAAAACTCTTGAAATTTCATGTGGAAGGAAATGTTACACCTGTTAGAATTATTGAAAAAACCTATTTAATATTGCAACAAAAAGAGATGCGAACATGTTTCGAAAGGTAAAGTTTTTTTCATCCAAAAAAAAGAAGCCCGAAAAAAAACATGTGGAAAAAAAGGCAGCCGCTCCAAAAAAAGAAGAGAGCAAAAAACCACCCTCCTCCTCACATAAAATCTTAACCGCCGAAGGTTGGAAAAGAGCGCAAAAGTAAAAAGCAGCCAGAGATTTCCTCTTAAGAAAAATCCGTTGATGGTTTGTTCTTTTTCGTGATAGTCTAGATGATATTTGTAAAAGAGGTTGTATATGTCACGCTTTTCTTTAAAAGGGAAAAAGGCATTTATCGCAGGAATTGGCGATGATCGTGGTTTTGGCTTTGCCATTGCAAAAGCTCTGGCCGAAGCCGGTGCTGATATTCTCATTGGCACTTGGACGCCCATTGTCAAAATCTTCACCACCTCTTGGGAAATGGGCAAGTTCGACGAGTCGCGCAAGCTCGAGAATGGCTCTCTTTGGAGCTATCGCAAAGTCTACTCATTAGACGCCTCTTTTGACACGCCCGACGACATTCCGCCCGACATCAAAACAAACAAGCGCTATGCAGAAGCATCTAGCTACACCATTTCTGAAGTTGCCGAGCAGGTAAAAAAAGATTTCGGCTCCATCGACATACTCGTCCATGCTCTTGCCAATGCACCTGAAGTGACAAAAAATCTCTTAGATACCTCGCGACACGGCTACCTTGCGGCGCTTAGTGCTTCTTCTTATTCCTTTGTAAGTCTTCTCTCTCATTTTGGCCCCATACTGCAAAATGGATCTGCTCTTACTCTCAGCTACATTGCTTCTACTCGCGCGATTCCAGGATATGGCGGCGGAATGAGTTCTGCAAAAGCAGCGCTAGAGAGCGATACACGCACACTTGCTTGGGAAGCTGGCAGGAAGTGGAACATTCGCGTTAACTGCATTTCTGCAGGACCTCTTCGTAGCAGAGCTGCCAAAGCCATTGGAATCATCGACCAGTCGATTGCCTATTCCAAAGCCAACGCTCCTCTTATAAAGGAACTCGACGCTTCTGAAGTGGCCGACACCGCTGCATTTCTCCTCTCTCCTCTTTCCTCTGCGATCACTGGCAACGTCCTCTTTGTTGACAATGGCCTTCATGCAATGGGCCTTGCCATCGATAGCGCATCATTATCAAAATAAGAACTGCTACCGAAGCTAAAAAAATTCTTTCAAAGACTCTCTGCAAAGTTAAAATTTTTTTTGCACACGTGAAGATAAACTTTTTCAAAAAATTTGATTTTCCAACCCTTGCTTTTTTACCCACACGACAAAAAAACAAAAAAAACATTTCGGTTGACCAAATCTTTTTCCTTCGATACAATCGAATCCCGAAAAACACCCAAAAACCTAACTAAAAAATTAGGAGATTTTTTTATGGCAACAGAAGCAACAACATCCCATGGAGTATCAAAGTGGGCTACAGCAAAAGCATGGTCTTATGGAGCATTAACAGTCGCACTACATGAAGGACATCGTGTCGCCGGCGCTTTTCTTTCCAATAGGCTTGTAAGATTTGTGAGAGAGCCAGCTCAAGAATATGCTCATTACAAACATGAAACAAATTTGGCTGTGAGCTGGGACGAGACTGAAGGTTATGAAACAACTAAGGAATTCGATAAAGCAAGA
>JAJZPH010000039.1 GCA_021811265.1 bacterium | reverse complement strand
CTCGTTTTTTATCAGTACTTTTATGTAGGTTCCTGTTTCTTTTTGCATTGTCGACTGCAAAAGCATTGATGTCTGCTTGGACTACTTTTTTAGCGCCCTTAACAATTGCGTAAAGGCCAACAACTCCAAGACCACAACCCATATCACAAACCCTAGCGTCTTTTAAAAATGGTTCAAGTGATTCCAAAAGAAAATTGGTAGTCCTAAATCGATCACTTGGATAAACATGAGGACTCAAAATCATTTTGATATGCTTGATTTCAATAATTTTTTCATTATTAGAAAAATTGAGTTGCTCAATATCTCGAAGAATTTCTTTAGGAGGTTTTTTGTAATAAGAGAATTCTTCAGCATCCTCTGACGAAACCTCTTGCACTTTCACAGATCTATGTGCCATTAACACTCCTTTAAGATCTAACAAAATTGACTAAAGGATATGATATAAGGAAAATTTCTTAAAGACAAGAAAAATTTGTAAAAAAAATTAATGTCTTGAAGACAAAGTCGTAACTACACAAGCTCTTTATTAACAAACACTTGTAAATTTGTTACGTCAAGAACTTGAAAATATTTATAAAGTTTTGTATTTTACATTTTAAATATTTTTTAGTTTTCGTACATTAAGAAATTCATAAAAAAAACATCAAATGAAAACAATACTAATCACTGGAGTAAATCGAGGGCTGGGGAGAAGCTTGAAAAGTTTTTTTCTAAAAAATGGTTTTTCTGTTATTGGAACAACAAGAAATGTCCGAAGTGTTTTTCATCACAAAAATTTAAAAGTATTTTATCTCGACTTAACAAGTCATAAATCAATTGACGATTTAATAGATTTTTTTTTAGCAACAAAGACTTTAATCGATGTAGTAATTCATAACGCAGGAGTTGCTTACTTAGCTCCTGCTGATATTCTCGAGGAACAAGAATGTCGAAATATTTTTGATGTTAATTTTTTCGGCCCAATATATTTAACAAAAAAACTACTCCCTCTATTAAAGAAAAAATCCCATTCAAACTTAATTTTTATTAGCAGCATTGTTAGCGTTGACCATTGGCCTTACTTAGGTGTTTATGCCGCCTCAAAATCTGCACTTGAAACAGTAGCATTTGAGTGGGCGGTTTTGTTAAAAAAATGGAACATTTATGTTTCAATTATACAGCCGAATCCATTGCCCACCAACATGCAAATATTACAATCAAAAAATTTTAAATGTAGCCCTTATCCTCGTCTTAAAAATAGGAAATTGATGTGGGAAAAAAAATCCGATGTTTGCAAATTGATATTAAAGATATTAAATAAAAAAACTCCAAAATTTCAATACCAAACTGGACAATATTCAACAGCAACGGTTCAGCGATTTTTGAAAAAAAACATCTATCAAAAGACTTTAATAAGATATCAAAAACAATTTAATATTTTATAAAGATTCTTTCCAGTCTCTAGGCCAAGCGAATTCTTTAATTAAGTCTTTATGTTGTGGAAATTTCTTTATTAATTCGTCATAGTGCCCCTTTACTTTATCCTGTGGAAAAAATGCTGGAGAAACGATGTGGGTAATGAGTGTATATCCAGCATTTTTTTTCGTTTTGGCAGCAAACCAAACATCTTTTTGGACAATGTGTATAAACTTTTGCCCCTTGAGAATATCTTGACCAATTAAAACTTTTTCGAGACGACCATCTTTGGGATGAATAATGAACAATTCTAATGGACCACCCATGCAATATTGCCAACTTTCATCTGAAAGGTGTAAATGAAAAGGACACAATACATTTTCTGGAATTAAATAATAGGCCCAATTAAACAAAGGCCTATCTCCATCAAAACTCTGCCCAATAATTTTTCTTTGTAAGACCAGGTCAGATCGATAGAATTCTATTAAATAATCATTGCTCCACAGTGGCTTTAAATTTAAGCGTTTAACTAAATCTTCTATTGTTGGCTTTTTCATCACAATCCTCTGTAATTAGTTTTATGCTTAAAAATTTCGTTTCAGATTTTCATGCTTTTCTTTGTGAAAAAAGAAAAAGTGCTTTTCTCTTGCTACGTTATCTTTTAGTTTTTCACTAATAATTATGTATTCATACCCCAATTTTTCGAGGAGACGCATTTTTTTCTAAATTTTTTGAAAAATCTTTTATCGACATATTCGCATAATGTTATCAAAATTAATGGCTTGAATTCTTCGATCACACTAGTACAGTTTAACAAAAGTTTTTAAAATAATTTTTTATCATATGGTCGGATAGAGTTTTTTGAGCTTTATCCTTACATCACTCGTCGTAAACTGCCAATCACAGCGAATCGTTGCCTCGTTCCTGGCACGCTCCCAAGTTTTAACTTCTTGCGCTAGCTTTTCTTGAGTCGGGATTCTTCTGTTGAGACACTGTCTTGATAGCGCACTAAATTCTATTTCCGCCATGTTTAGCCAGCTTCCGTGTTTGGGCATATGACCTCGGTTTCCATTGGCCAGAGGAACTATTTTTTAGCAGGTACTGCAGCTCCTTAGCCGTCAAACTTACGTAATATTTTGTTGTGCGTCCCATAAAACCTCCCAAGATTCTCTGAAATTTGGGAAGAGTTTAGCAACAAAAAAATTATTTTAAAAACTTTTGTTAAACTGTACTAGTTGTGTTGAAAATTGTTCTTTAAATACCTGATCCTCAGCAAAGCTATTCCAAGCTATCAATGCCTTAAGCGAATTATTTATTAAATTCGTCGCTATGAGCACAGCATTGAACAAACTTGTTGTTTTAGCAGTCCGATTAGAAAAAATTTTACACTCCATCTGGCTGCGTCAATAAATAATTTAATGATAGGCCTTTTGCAGTTTCCAGACAAGAAGCAACTAACTAAAGGAGGAGAGGAAAGGAATTGACAGAAAGATCCTCTCTCTCTAAAATAATTTTCTTTTTTATCTGGGTGTAGCGCAGCTTGGCTAGCGCACTTGCATGGGGTGTAAGGGGTCGGAGGTTCAAATCCTCTCACCCAGATTCTTTTGTTATGAATGAGTTACTCCACATCTTTACAGTCACTCGATTTTCTCTCAGGTGATGGACAAATTAGAGATTCCTTGTCATATCCTGAATGCCTGAAAGGCCTAGTTCTGCGAACTTCCTCTGTCTTTGAGTTCAATTCTTAAGAATGCCATATAGGAAAGAGGTGTTCCACCATATGCGGATTTGATGGAATGTGGAACAAAAGAGGCACTGCCTACGAACCCGACTCCCCATAGAGTGTAGGGGACGAGAGGAATTTCAAAGAGATAGCCAAGATCTAACTTCCCTATGTCGAATACTTTTGTAGCATTGGGATTTGGAGGAACAAACAACCTATCCTTGGCAGCGTATTCGGCTCTTCCAAAGAAGACGTGCCTATTGTTGATCTCGATGGCCGATTCTAGAAGGTAAGCATTGAGATTATGTCCGGGAGAATTGCTATTGAGCCCCCAAGCAGTTGTAATTTGCCAATTATTAGCTTCCCAAGCTTTGTTGTAGCTAATAGATGCAGTGGTTCGCTGTGTGTTGACATTGGACTCTAACTGTTCAGGGCTTCTAATCCAGCCATAACTGACTTGAGCAGCAATATTTTCCGTTGGATTAATGGAAAGGCGCGCTGAATAGGAATCAAATCGAGGCGGATCAAAATTCCATCGGTGCTGATTCGGCTCTCTTCCGGTAAAAATGGATGCATCAATCTTCAGCCAATCATGGACATGCCCAACAGTTACTACACCAAAAACGATGTGAGTTGAATCAAGCCAGTGGTGAGTGATGGGTGCTTCCGGATTGAAAAAAGATGAGAAACGGTGGATGTAGGCAGGCGGCCCAAGAGCGGGTTCTCCTGGATACCCGAAATAAGCGAAAAGAGAATGCTCACGTGAAAAGCAATACGTATAGACAGCAGCAAGTTCCATCAGAAAATCGTGAGGATGCTGACGATCGATCAGAGAGGTAACCCCATTGCAAGTTTCTCCGGTCTGTAAGAGCAACGGATATCCTTTACAGCCAATCGTCGCAGGCTCAATGCTGATCATATTGCGCAAAGCAAAGGTACTATCTCCAAAGTCCTTTTGCGCAGTGACCATGAACATGTTTTCGCTGAAAAATTTCTTTCCACCTCGGGGCCCTCCCTGGTCGTCATAAATTGCCATGAGAAGTCCGTGAGACATCAAAAGCCATTGATCTGGCATCCAATGAATTCCTGGCATTCGGGTGGAGGCTGGCACCCAGCTCGTCCCTGTTGCGTCTTCTCCCATTGGGTAGGATCCATACATGCCATGCATCTCCATGCTTTCATGCGGATAATCGTGATTCATCGCAAAGCAGAAAATCGAAATCATGAAAAGGAGAAGGGCTTTCATGGCTTTGATCGTAACCATTTATTGATTTTTGGACATGCTACAAAAACGATTTTTCAATTTCTTTGTATGCTTCTCTTACCAGTCGAAAAGACCCTGAGTACGATTTTACAAGGCATTTTTTGTAATTATGTGACAATCAAACGCTTAACTGATTATTTTTTCAGAAAAACTAAAATTTCTACGTGATTGGCCCCGGGAAAAAGAAGGTAGCCTTCCGCCCTTTCCAGGCACCATCCTTGTAGCATTAACTGTTCGATATCTTTTTTTAGAGAAGAAAAAGAGCAGCTTAAATAGATCAGCTGCCCTTCTTTTTTTTGGCCGATTGCTTTCATTAAGGAAGGAGATATTCCTTGGCGCGGAGGATCGACAATAATGGCTTCTGCTTGCGAGCAGAGAAAAACTTGTTGATCCACATCGCAGGAACAATAGGTAAACAAATGCTCTTCTTCTTTTTTTAAAGCAGCCAAAAAAGAGGTTTTTGCAAAAGGATTTTCTTCTACAAGAAAGAGATGTGTTGCTTTATTCTTTACACATTTTCCAATCACCCCAACGCCTGCATAGAACTCCACAATCGCATGTGTTTTTTTCATGTTTTTTTGGATCGACTCCACAATTTTTTCAAAAAGAGAAAAATGTGCTTGAAAAAACGCAGCAGGATGAAAGGCAATTGTTTCTTTCCCCACCTCTTCGTAAAGAAATACTGGGCCCAGCAAGTGGTGCCATTTTTCTCCAAAAATGGTATTGGTCGCAAGGGGCTGTAGATTTACCCAGATGGAGTGCCACAGACTATTTTTTTCGAAAAGTTTATGCGCAAGCAGCTCCATTTTGTTTTCAAGAGAAGAAGCATTAGCAACAAGAACCAGCTGTACTTTTTGCGAACTTCTTTCAACGGTCAATTGAAGATAGCGCACATCTCCTTTTCTTTTCTTTTCCTCGTAGCCCAAAACTCCGAGCAGATTCATCTCCTGTTTTATTTGCACAAGAGCGCTATTGATCAGCGGGTGGTGCGCTCTGCAGTCGGGTATGTCTACTATATGGTGTGTGTTTCTTTGAAAAAGGCCGATCTTCAACTCTCTTCTTTCTTGCCGCACGGCAAGCTTTGCGCGCAGCCTCCAAGCAGAAAGTTCTTGAGAAATCAAAGAAATAGAGCAATTGTTCTTTTCAAAATAGGAGGAGACCTCCTGCCAGATAGGCGGCGGCACTATAAGCGCATTAGGATCGCAACCGCTGCAATGCAAGAGATGAGGACACGGGTCTTTGTTTTTTGCACATTTGTTGTTCATAGATTTGTCGAAAAAATTTTTTTTGTGCATATCTTGGACATCTCAACAATTTGTTAACAACTTATCAACAAGAAATCCTTCCTTTCAAAAAGGCTGGGTTATCAACAACTCCACACAGATAGAAGAAGAAGATATTCGTTATAAATATATTTTTTGAGGGCTTGCGGAATTGTTCACTTTTTCTTCCTAAGATAAGCAATTCTCCTGTACACTACTCTTTTCTAAAACAAAGGGAAAGTATGGATCAGGAGCTGGATATTTCCCACTATTTTTCTCTAGAAAATTGCCATTTTTCTCTTCTTTGGAAAAAGAAAGAGGCGGTTTTCTCTCCCTTACTTTCTCTCACAGAGTATTTTGCAACACGTGCTCTTGGGAAGATCGAGGTGTCTCTTCCCCCTTCCGTGTATTTGGAAGACATTTCTTTAATTTCCATTGGGAAGGGAACCATTGTTGAACCCGGCGCCTATATCCAAGGACCCTGTGTCATTGGGGAGCATTGCCGCATTCGTTCTTCTGCTTATCTTAGGGACCATGTATTGATAGGAGACCATTGTGTGATTGGCCATGGTACCGAAGTGAAGCAATCGATTCTTCTGTCCCACGTACATGCTGCGCATTTTTCCTACATCGGAAACTCGATTTTGGGACACCACGTAAACTTAGGGGCGGGTGTGAAGTGCGCCAATTTTCGTCTCGACGGAAAAGAGATCCTCATCTCCTTGAAAGGCAAAAAAATCAAAAGCGGGACGAATAAAATGGGAGCGATTATTGGAGATGGAGTGCAGATTGGATGCAACAGTGTTTTGAGTCCCGCAACTTTTGTGGGAAAAAATAGTTTTTGCTATCCCCTGCTTTCTTTAAAAGGATTCATTCCCCCCAATTCCGTTGTAAAAAAAGAAGAATCTTTCCAGATCATTCCCAAAAGAGAAACTCCATGACACTTCCTTTGCTTGAAAGATTGAAAGAAAGGATCGAAGAGGAAATGCAGGAGCATTTTCGTTCCTTTAAGGGAAAAAGCTTGCTAAAAGATGCATGTTTTTACTCGATTGCGGGTGGAGGAAAGCGCTTGCGGCCCCTTCTTGTCTTGAGTATAGCGGAAGCTATCGGGAAAAATTGGAACGCAATGCCCTCTGCGTTGGCCGTTGAATTTTTCCACACAGCCTCTTTGATCGCAGACGACCTTCCCTGCATGGATAACGAGGAGGTGCGAAGAGAAAAGCCCTCTCTTCATCGTGCCTTTGGAGAAAATACGGCGCTTCTTGCAAGCTATTCTCTTATTTCCATGGGCTATGAAAAAATTGTAAAAAATGCACAGCTAATTAAAGATGACTCTTTTGGAAAACGACTTGTTTTGGCCTTAAATGAAGCATCAAAGGCTTCAGGGATCACCGGGGCTACCGGGGGTCAGTTCCTTGATTTAAACCTATCAAAACCCACCTTCCACAAGATTTGCAAGATCATCTACCAAAAGACAATTACCCTTTTTGAGATTGCTTTTCTTCTGGGGTGGATTTTTGGCGGAGGAGATCTTAGCTTTTCAAAGCGCATCAAGAAAGCTGCTTTTCATTTAGGGATGGCATTTCAGGTAGCTGATGATTTGCAAGATCTGGAAGAAGACATCAGGAGAAAGAATTTAAAAAATATGGCGGCTTTTCTGGGAAAGAAAAAAGCATATACTCTCGTTCAGGGCGAGGTCGATGCTTTTGTCTCTTCATTGAAGGAGCTGGGCCTTTTTACAACAACCTTTCAAGAAATCGCACTTTTGCTCCGAAACTGTTATTCCGAAACAAAAGCAACGATTGTTTGAAGGTATTCAGACGCTTGCTTCTTCCACCGTTTCTGCTTTTTCCTGAGGGCGCTTCTCTTTGGCTTTGGCAAGGATTTCTTTTTCGATTTCGCATGCTAGTTCGGGATGTCCTTTTAGTTCCAGCCGTGCGGCGTCTCTGCCTTGGCCCAAACGATTGCCCTTGTAGCTAAACCAGGTTCCTTTCTTTTCTAGAATGCCATACTCTGCGCCTATGTCGATTAAAGTCCCGATATGCGAAATTCCTTCATCGAAAAGAATGTCAAATTCTGCCGATTGAAAAGGAGGGGCCATTTTATTTTTTACAACTTTGACTCGAACGCGATTTCCAACCTCTTTGTTATCTGCAGCCTTGATTGAAGAGACCCTACGAATTTCCAGGCGTGTAGAAGCGTAGAATTTGAGCGCCCTTCCTCCTGTTGTCGTTTCAGGGTTGCCAAACATAATGCCGATTTTTTCTCTGATCTGGTTGATAAAAATAGCGCAAGTTTTGCTCTTGGCCAAAGTCGAAGTTAGTTTGCGCAGGGCTTGCGACATCATTCTTGCTTGAAGGCCCATGAAAGAATCTCCGATTTCTCCTTCGAGTTCAGATTTAGGAACTAAAGCTGCGACCGAGTCGATCACAATGACGTCAACTGCATTGGACCTGGCCAGAATCTCCGCAATGTTCAGAGCATCTTCTCCACTGTCGGGCTGCGAAAGCATCAACTCGTCGATATTGACTCCGATTCTTGCTGCATAAGAAGGATCAAGAGCATGCTCCGCATCGATGTAGGCAGCCAAGCCACCTGTTTTTTGTGCATTGGCGACAATGTGAAGAGCAAGAGTGGATTTTCCAGAGGATTCAGGCCCGTAAATTTCAACAATCCTTCCCCGGGGAACTCCGCCAATTCCCAAAGCGATGTCCAATGAAACGGCGCCCGTTTTGATGATGTCCACCCCCCGATTGTCAGGATGTTGTCCCAAAGACATGATAGACCCTTCTCCGAATTGCTTTTGGATGTGAGAAATAGCCAATTGCAAGGCTTTCTTTTTTTCCGAATGGTCGCTTGACATGAAGCCGCTCCTTTCTTATCCGTTATTTTATGTTGCACGATGACGAATGTATAATAAATTGCAGGGATTTGAAAAGATAGTGAAAATTGATTCTCAATTTGCTTCAATTGTCTGTTTGAGCTATGAAACGTCAAGTAAAGAGCTTAAGAGATGAGAAGCTCTCATTTTGATCCAGATCCGATTTAAAAAAGAGGAAGAGAATGATTCTTGTTGGCGATATTGGAGGGACTAAAGTTCGATTAGCAATAGTTTCTATGAGAGGAAAAATAGAGCTGTGCGAAGAAGAATTTTTTCTAAGTAGAAATTTTTCATCTTTCGAGGATCTCTTAGAAACATTCCTCAGAAAGACGAAGAAAAAAATTTCGCAAGCTTGCATAGGTGTTGCAGGTCCTGTTGTTGGCGAGAAGATGGAGACGACCAATCTACCGTGGAGAATGGATGCAAAAAAAATACAAAAAATCTTGAACGCCCGCAGGGTTGATCTGCTCAATGATCTGGAAGCTACCGCCTATGGAATTTGCATGCTAGAGGAAAAAGATTTTTTTGTCCTTCAGAAAGGAAAAAACAATCGTTTGGGCAATGCAGCGCTGATTGCAGCGGGAACGGGCCTTGGAGAAGCGGGCCTTGTTTGGAAGGAAAAGGAGTTTTTTCCCTTTGCCAGTGAAGGGGGACATGCAGATTTTTCTCCCCATGACGAAAGGGAGTGGAGGCTTTTTTGCGATTTGAAAAAAAAACGGGAACACGTTTCTTACGAGAGTGTGGTTTCTCGATCGGGAATAGTCTCTCTTTTTTCCTTCTTATTGAAAGAGAAAAAAAGAGAGGCGCAAAGATCTTTAAAAAAATTAGACAAAGAGGATCTCAGCGAGGCGATTTTGCAACATGCGGGGGGAAAAAAAGATGCTCTTTGTGAAGAGGCTGTGCTATGGTTTTGCTCTCTTTATGGAAGAGAGGCCGGAAATCTTGCACTAAAGTTTTGGGCCCTTGGAGGCGTTTATCTTGCAGGAGGAATAGCACCTCAGATTGCACAGATCATAAAACAAAGTGACTTTGTTTCTTCATTTCATGACAAAGGACGTTTTGCAAAGTTTTTACGCCATATCCCCGTTCAGATCATTCTCAATGAAAAAGCCCCCTTACTGGGAGCTGCTTTTTTTGCGCGGAAACATCTTGCAAAGACCGTCTAATAAAAAACGCGAGCTTTGGATAAGGCACTCATGAAAAAGGGCTATCTTTCAGCGATTTAACAACCAAAATTGGGAAAATGAGGGCGCTTTCGACCTCTATTTTCCCAATTTTGGTTGTTAAAT
>JAJZPH010000010.1 GCA_021811265.1 bacterium | reverse complement strand
TCAGATGATTTAACAACCAAAATTGGGAAAATAGAGGTCGAAGGCGCCCTCATTTTCCCAATTTTGGTTGTTAAATCGCTGAAAGATAGCCCTTTTTCATGAGTGCCTTATCCAAAACTCGCGTTAATAAAAAAGGAAATTTTTAATGACCTCTAGCGTTCAATCCCCTTCATCAGGCGTTGAATCTTATCGCAAAAAAACTTCCGAGGGGCAAAACCCTCAATGTTTTGTTCCCATCAGCCCCCAATTTGCCGAGTGGCTGTCTCGAAGAGCGATGGAAAAAACCGACCCACCATTTGTGCTTTCCGCACCTCCTAACCTCTTCGTTGCAATTGCCACATCCCACGACCTCTGCAAATTATTAAGTTTGTACCAGCACACAGACACATCCCCGCCTAAAAACAAAGAAGAAACAAAGAGTTCCTCTCTTGTAGCTCAGCTACGTCGCAATCCCACATTTGTTCACACGGCACAAGAAAATGGCTGCGATCCATCCCATTGCAACTTTTCCATCGAAAGAGCGGATGGCATAGTGCTGTGCTTGCTAAAAGATCATCAGAGCATCCGTGTTCACCCCGACACAGCATTAACCCGTTTATTGCTGCAGTTTTTCCAATAACACAGCGGTGGCATTTTTCAAATCCCATCGAAGCAATTGTCGCCAGATTCTTTCAAGAAACTTGAGTATAATGGGTTTTTGTCTAAAAATGGGATAAAAATTGTGGAGAAACAGTGACCGAATTCTACCAAGCATTCACGAGAAAGTTCCGCCCACAAAAGTTTCATGAGGTCGTGGGACAAGAAGCCATTGTCACCACGCTAAAAAACTCCATACGACTCAAAAGAACTGCCCACGCGTACCTCTTTTCGGGCTCGAGGGGCACTGGCAAAACCACTCTTGCACGCCTTTTTGCCAAAGCGCTCAACTGCCAAAACCTCGATGAAAAAATAGAGCCTTGTAACGAGTGTGTTTCCTGCAGAGAGATTGCAGCCTCCAGATCCATGGACGTGATTGAAATCGACGGAGCTTCCAACCGTGGCATCGACGACATGCGCCAAATCAATGAAACCATCACCTATGCACCTTCTCATGGCTACAAAATCTACATTATCGACGAAGTGCACATGCTCACAAAAGAAGCTTTTAATGCTCTTTTGAAGACATTAGAAGAGCCACCCCCTTCCGTCAAATTCTTTTTCGCCACCACAGAAGCACATAAGGTGCTTCCCACCATCGTCAGCCGCTGCCAGCGATTTGACCTCACGCAAATTTCTCACGAAAACATTGTCAAAAAACTATCTGCCATTGCGCACAACTTTTCTCGCGAAGTGGAAGAAGAAGCACTCCACTTGATCGCACGTTTTTCCGATGGTTCTTTGCGCGATGCGGAGTCCCTGCTCGACCAGATCTTCTGTTTTGAAGAAGGGCCCATCTCTACAAAAATCATCCACCAGACTCTGGGAGCCACTCCCTATGAATCCTTCTTCCAGTTAGACACGGCCATTCAAGAAAAAAACCTCTCCTTTGCATTTACGTGCGTCAATTCTCTTGTCACAACAGGAAAAGATTTCTTTTATTTTGTCGAAGAGCTTATCGAACATTTTCGAAGAATGTTGCTCATCAAATTAGGGAACGTCTCTCTTCTTCCACTTTCCGACACTCTCAAAGCGGAATATCAAAAAAAAGAGTCTCTCTACACGCAAGAAGAGCTTCTTGCCATTATGGACACTTTGATGTATTCCCTACAAACTCTCCAGCGTAGCGTTTTTAAAAGAGCCTCTCTCGAAGTTCTGCTATTAGAGCTCATTCGCATGAAAGAACGCATCTCTCTTCCCTCTCTTGTTCGCAGGCTCGTTACACTAGAAAAAAAAGCTTCTGCCGAACTTCCAGAAAAAGAAAGCCACCACCTCCCTCCTCATAATGCAACACCACCTCTCGAAGAATCTTCTACACCCAACAAGCATACGGCCTGCGAGAAAAACACCACCTCTCATGAGATTGACAAAACAGATAGAGAAGAAAAGCCCGATCTAAAACTACCTCCCGAAAAAAAAGTGATAGCGGAAGCTTCTCGATCGCCAGCACCTCTTTTGGAAAAAATTCCCTTTTCTCTCGCACCGAAAACAAAAAACCCAGCAGAAACAGAAAAGCCCCTACCGCCTATAGAGCAATCAGTAAAAACAAATGAGGAAAAAAAAGTTCTGCCAGGCAAGCCGCAGAGCCACTATGATACCGTAATGCGATTTGCCAGCATAGAACTAGAAGGTTCTCTTGAAATAGATAGAGGGAGGTAAGCAATGGGAAGCGGTTTTTCCAAAATGAAAAAACAGGCCAGATTGATGCAAGATCAATTTGGTCAGATGCAGGAAGAGTTAAAGAAAATGGAAGAGGTGGGCAGCGCCGGCGGCGGACTTGTGACAATCACTCTGAGTGGAGCCAAAGAAATGAAACATGTAAAAATCCAAAAAGAGTGTGTTGATCCCAATGATATAGAGGGCCTGCAAGATCTGATCGTAGCGGCTTACAAAGACGCTTTTGCAAAAATCGAAGCAAAAACTAGCGGCTCCTCACCCTTTGCGGGCTTAGCATAGAGCTCTTCGCTCTCTCTATAACATGCAGAGCTTGCATCCTTTCCTTAAAAGCCGAAAGGTGCGCGGTGGAAAGAGAAAAACTTTCTATTCCCAGTTCTAAAAAGATGGGCAAAAGCTCTTTGTGCGCTGCCATTTCTCCACAGAGAATCAAAGGTTTTTTCGCGTCTTTCGCAGCGCAGACTACCATTTGTAACACACGCCTGAGGCTGGGAACAATATCCTTGGAAAAAGCAGAGGCTTGATTTCGATCCAACCCAAATAGATAGTGCACCAAATCATTGGTCCCAATCGATAAAAAATCAACTTCTTGCACCAGCTGGTCTGCCATAAGAGCTGCTGCTGGAACCTCGATCATCGCGCCCAGAGAGAATTTTTTGGTTTTCTGCTTGATTGTATCGATCATTTTTTTGACCATGCAAACATCTTCTAATGAGGAAACAAAGGGAAGCAGCAAACGTACATTGCCTATAGAAGATGCGCGCATGATGGCACAAAGCTGATCTTGCAGAATTTTGGGATGTTGCAATAAAAATCCCACTCCGCGGGCCGAAACTTTTTTCCCAAATGGATTTTTCTTGCCAAAAAGAAGATCGCATTTATCTGCCCCAAAGTCGAAGAGGCGGATCACAAATGGCAGAGGAGATAATTTTTCTGCAAGGGCTGTGTAGATTTGCGCCTGCCTTTCCATTGAAGGAACACCTTTTTCCGCCACACAGAGAAACTCGGTGCGAAAAATACCTACTCCTGCAACCTTTTGTTGCAACACCGCGTCGATGTCTCTTTCGGTTTCCATATTGACATAACATGCAATCTGCCGACCATCGCTCATGTGATAATAGGGATCAAGCACAGCCTTCTTCTTCTTTTCTTTCTCCAAAGATGCGCGTTTTTTTTCATAGCATTTTTAAGGTTTTTTTACAAGGGTGCAAGATCACCTCTCCTAACAGTCCATCCACTACTATTTCTCCATGGAACCGACTCTCAATTTGGGTCAAATCAATTGCAGAAACATAGGGCAGGCTCCTCGATCTGGCCACAATCGCAGCATGGGAATTGTAGCCACCGTAGGCAGTGACAAATGCCACGATCTTACTATCCTCTTGTGGCATAGCGTCGGACGGAAAAATCTCTTCGGCACAAAGAACGTAGGTTGCACCCTCTTGTTTTTTCTGAGGAAGATCTTCCAAATGTTTGAAGACATGACGAGTGGCATCGACAATATCTTGGGCTCTTTGTTGGAAATAGGGATCTTGAATTTGATGAAACTTGGCACAATACTCTTCTGTCACGCTCTGCAGTGCCATTTCAGCTCTCTGTCCGAAAAAGCGGATCTTGTTTTCCACGCTTTTTACAAGATTCGGATCTACAATTAGCTCACCTTGTGCTTGCACAAGCTCTTGGACAAGAGAAGAACTCTTTTCTTGGCAGAATCGTTGCTTTTCTTCTACCTCTTTTTGGCTTTTTTGAAGAGCCAAGTGATAGCGAAGGATTTCGCTTTCAGTTTCATTTTTTTTCAAACCATTTTTTTTCTTCCTGCTCGATGGTTTTTCATGAAAATGCACCCTGCCAAAGGCAATGCCCGAGCTCAGCGCAACTCCCCTCAAGCGAATCTCCTTATGAGGCGCCATCCTTTTCTCCAAATGCATTTGCAAAAGCTTCTGCTAAAAGATTCATGACCTCCACGGCATCTTCTCCCTCGATGCTGACCTCAATCTCCTCGTTTTTCTTTGCCACCATCATCAAAATATTGATGATCGATCGCGCATTGACCGTCTCATTCTTATGAGTAAAATAAACAGAAGATTTGGATCTGTGCAAAAGTTTTAAGATGTATGCTGCGGGACGCATATGCAGACCAAGCTCGTTTTGGATAGTGAGGCGTTTGATAATCTTCACGTCCTGCTCGCTGTTCGATCTTTGTGGCGCATGGTGCACAAGAGCTTTTTTTGAAACTCTTTGTCAGTACGCTTTCCCATCTCTTGCAAACGCCAGTTGAGTGCGAGTGTCTCGAGTAGTAAGGGAAGGTTGTTTCCCACGTGTGTCGAGAGGTGGTACATAGGGACTCGGACATCTAAAAGCTCTACAAATTCTTCTTCGAAACCTCGCGGGTCTGGATCCCCCTTCTCTTTTCCATCTTCCAAACAGACGATCAGATCCACTCTTTTGCTCTTTCTGACAGCGCCTGTGCCAAATAGATGTGCTGCATGAATCAGACCTACATTGCGAATATGCATATGATAGCGGCCGAGCGCAAAGCACGACCCTATGAGATATTTCCACCCTTTTCTCTGAATGATTACAAGATCATCTGCAACGAGCCTATGCCCCTTTTCCAATAGGCTCAGCGCCGATTCACTCTTTCCATGGAATGACTCTCCTTGAATCAAAATTCCCACTCCAAAAACTTCAACCATGGTCCCAGAGAGCACGATTTCTGGAGCGCACAGTTCTTCGAAAATATGAAAGATTCTCGAAATAAGCTCTTCGATTGGACAGCTGGTGGTAAAAAAAGCAATTTTTTTCTCATCACACAGGGCTCTGATCTTTGCAGGAAAAGAACAGGCCTTGTCGCAAATGACCATTGAGACCTTTTGCGTCAGAAGCTGACGGAAACGCGCCAGTTGCAACGATGAGGAGAGCTGCATGAGATAGGATGCTTCGACACCTCCCCACACAAGACAGCCCTTGGGAAGATCCTCTGCAAATCCAGCTAAGCCCAGACCCGGCCGGCATACCATTTTGACGATTTTACGATGCAAACCTTTGCGCCCGGCAGCCAACTCAAGACCCAACTCTTTTCCATAAGTTTTATGAAAATCCCGAACGCTTTTTCCAACCACCCGTTCCCCCGAACAAAAAACTCCACAAAGCAATCCTAATTGAAAAAAAATCTTTTTAAAAGAGAAAAAAATGAGAAAATTTCTCTACACTTGTTTCCTTTATGAAAACGCTTTTTTGGAATTTTTGGAAACACTATCCAGCCCTCTATTTTGGCTTAAGCCTTTTAATTGGGGTATCCATTGCTCTCACTCATTCATTGTCTCCCCTCATTGTTCTTTTCTCTTACATTTTCTTTCGCAGAGAATTTCTTGTCGCTTTCTTGCTCACCCTGTGTGGATATCTCTACACCGCACACATTCTTCCCCCACCCTTGCCCCAAAATCTCTCTCTAAAAGGGACGGGGCTTTTTCACATCCGCTCCATATCTCCATGCTCTTCTTTTCAAAAACGACTTCTATATCATGGAGAGTTTATCCGCTTTACCACCGAAACGAATGAAACACTTTCTTCCATTCCGGCATTTTTTTTTCTTACAAACCCAACAGAGAGATCAAGAATCACAGCAAACCACATCTACCAGTTGTCGGGAGAGCTAAAAGTCATGCGTCCCACTTCATTTTTTTTCAAGCTCGACAAGAAATTGGGATTTAAGAAAAAAGAAAAAACCTTTTCTCTGGTAGAGATTCGCTACAAGGTAAAAAAAACCATAGCAAGCTTTTTAGAAGAGAAAATCCCACACCCCCCATCTTTTGCTTTTCTGAATGGCCTTATCACCGGAAACTTGGACGATCGTTTGCTCAAATTTTCTTTTTCGCGCCTTGGCCTTCAACATGTAATGGCGATCTCGGGCTCCCATTTTGCCTTTCTGATTTACCTTCTTTCCTTTGTATTACACCGTTTCCTCACCAAAAGAAAGTCTCTCTTCGTCCTTCTTTTTTTTGTGAACCTCTATTTTCTTTTCATCGGCCCGGCGCCATCGATACAAAGGGCCTATCTCATGGTACAGGTCTTTCTTTTTGCCCAGATCTTTTCCAAAAAAAGCTACTCTCTCAATGCACTGGGATGCGCTCTTTTTGTTGCCATTGTAATCGATCCTTTTATCGTTCAAGATATTGGTTTTCAACTTAGCTTTCTGTGCACCGGAGCTCTGATTTTAGGAACTCCTCTTTTCAGCTCTCTTCTTTCCACCGTTTTTAAAAAAAGAGAAGAAGCGCCAACCTTTTTTCACCAGGTGGTCTACAAAACTTCCTCGCTCTTGAAAGAAGCTTTGAGCCTCTCCCTTGCAATCAATCTCTGGATCTTACCCTTGCTCCTCTACGATTTTCACAAATTTCCCCTTTTGAGCCTTCTCTATAACCTCTTTTTTCCCCTTTTGAGTTTTCTTCCGCTTCTCTTTTTGATCTTTTCGCTCCTTGCGCACCTTTTTCTCCCATTCCTTGCACCCCTCTGTTACTGGATCACCACCTTTGTGACAAAGTTAACCATCGACCTTGTCCTCTACCCGCCTGCCCCTTTTGAAGCAACTCTCTTTTCCTCTCAATTTCCCATGGAATTTCTCATTCTCTACTGGTCGCTTTTATTCCTTGGCTTCATCTACTGGAAGGAAAAGCAAAAATCAGAGAAAGAATTTTTTGTTTTCCTCTAGCAAACCATATTCTTTTCCTCAGAGGGTGTCTAAAAAATGAGAGTTCGTCGCTTTTGTGGGTTATTTTTGCCATCGCAAAAGCGACAGGACCTCACTTTGTTAACGCGAGTTTTGAAGCTCTTTGTGTATAGACACCCTCTCAATCTTAGAAATATTTTCCCCCGTTTTAGGCTTTCAAAATCAATGAATTACAAATATTTTTTTACAACGAAATGTTAATTACAATTAACTTATTGAAATATACTAATGTTTATTATATAATACAATAAAAACAATTAAGGCATAAACAAAATGACAACTAATATTATTAATAATTTAAGCCATTTTATTCCAGTAAATCTTGGGTCTTTTGTCGGAGGTGCTATCGCCGATCTTACCGTCACAACACAACTGCCACATGAAGAAAAATTTCTCTATTCCCACTTCTTACGGACATGGGGGAAATTTGTGGGTTTTGGGGTGACAATTGTCGGTTACAAAATTACGCAACAAATATATACGTCTATCGGTCATGATCGCGCAGAAAGACTAAAACAAATCTGGCAGCAAGCAGAAGTGCATTTGGCAACGCTCGGCAAAGGTTTAGGGGCCCTGTACATCATCCTATCGCTTTCCGACGAATCAGTAGTTCTCTTTTAAAGTTAAGAAACTGTCCAAGAATAAAATGGACTATTTGACCAGCGCGAAATCACCAAAAAAATTCTCTAATAGCCGCATGGGGAACGTCTCAGAAGGATCCCTTGCATTTTATCACCCTGTTTTGCATGATAGTAAATCATTTCTTATGGCGATCGTAGCTCAGTTGGTTAGAGCGTTGGATTGTGGTTCCAAATGTCGCGGGTTCGAACCCCGTCGATCGCCCCATTGATTGAGGAGCTGTCTCAAATAGAATAAACGACCTCGAGCATTCGCAAAGGAAATTTTCGTGTCTCTATTCGAATCCATTCTATTGGGCCTAGTGCAAGGATTGACAGAATTTTTGCCCATCAGTTCTTCCGCCCATATGCAATGGTGCAAATATCTACTTCATCTAGAATCAAGCCAAGCCCTGCTAGTCTTCGAGCTCTGTTGTAACCTGGGAACCATGCTGGCAACGGTGATCTTTTTAAGAAAAGAGCTTTTCCAGCTTTTTTCCCAAAGGCCCAAAGAAATTCTTCTTTTCTGGATAGCACTTGTGCCTCTGGTCCCCTTCTATTTCCTTTTTTCTCATCAACTAGCCCTATTCTCTAGCATGCGTTTCTTGGGCATCTCATGGACTCTTACCGGCATTGTGCTTGTGACAGCATCTTATTATAGGAAAACAGCTCCCTCTCCCCTTTCGTTTGCAAAAAAAAGCAAAGACTCCTTTTGGATCGGCTGCTCACAATGCTTGGCACTCATTCCAGGCCTTTCGAGAAGCGGTTTTACCATTTCTTGTGCAACATTTTGTGGCTGGGACCTTCCAAAAGCCATTTTGTTTTCCTTTTTGCTCTCCATTCCAACCATTGCCGGAGGCAGTTTTTTAGAAACACTGCACCTTCTACGATCGCAAAACTCCTCTCTCTTCAGCCCCTTGCATTATTTCCTGGGGTTTTTTGTCTCATTTCTCGTAGGCTTTTTTATGATCCGTTTTATCTTCTCTCTAAAAGAGAGAAAAAAAATCAGACCTTTTGGCTGGTATTGCTTGACGGCAGGGATATTATCGATTATCTATTTTTATGTAGGTTAGCGGAAAAACAATTGCATGGCCCGACCCCAAAAAAAACAAAAAAAAACAACGGAATTCCAAGGTCTCTTTCTCCTATCATGCGCTCTTTTATTGGGGTTTTCTCTCATTAGCTTCGTGCAAGGAAATCCCTCGCACAATTGGCTCGGCTATATTGGCTACTTTTTTGCCTGGATGGTCTACTACCTTTTTGGCCTCGGCGGCTTTGTGGTAGCTTTTTGGATTGCATGGGCAGGAATCAAACTCCTCTCCAACTCTCTTTCTTCCCTTTCCTATAAGACGGGCTATTTTGTCCTTCTTCTTTTTTCTTCCTGTATCTTGCTCAACATCTTTGCCGAAAGCCACCCTCTTCAGGCATCCACTTTGGGAACCAGCATTTATACCGAAACCATTTACGAACACTACCCTACCGTCCATGTCCGCTACAATCTGGGCGGCGTTCCTCTGTATTATCTCTATAAAGACCTCCCTCTGGTCAATCTTCACCATGTCATCGGACCCTTGGGCTCTAGTTTGATCTTTTCTTTGACAATGCTCTTTTCCCTTCTTCTGCTCACAGAGATTCGCATCTGGACAAACTGCAAAACCCTTCTTTGCCTTTTTTGGGAACTAGGTCATTTTTTTATCGAAAAAACACCTCTAATATATAAAGAAATACAACTCTACTTCCAAAGTCTCTGCCCCAGAAGAAAAGAGTCGACGCCCATCCCAAATGTGAAAAGCGCAAGGAAAGACTTGTTTAAAGAAAAAAGCTCGATTCTCCAAATAGAAACGCCTCTTGCAAAACTCGCTCAGAAACACGAGTCGTTATATGAAGAAAAACCATTGATCAAAGAGACGTCTCTTCCCAAGCTCACTACTCTAAAGAGTGAAAAAACTCCCGATCCTGAAAGCTCCTTGAAAAAAAGAAATTCCTATAAACTTCCTCCCTCTTCTCTTCTTGCCAATCCTCCACCCATCGATCAGCCTTTGATAAAAAAGGAGTTGAAGCACCAGGCAGAAATCCTCGAAGAGACCTTAAAAAGTTTCGGCATCGAGGCAAAGGTGGGCAATATCCATTGCGGCCCTACTATTATCTCTTTTGAAGTACATCCTTCCATTGGAGTGAAGGTACAGAAAATCAAAGCCCTTGAAAGTGATATTGCCCTGAACTTACAAGCCAAATCTACTCGCATCTTGGCTCCCATTCCCGGCAAAGCCGCGGTAGGAGTGGAAATTCCCTCTCCCTATCCCCAAGAGGTTAGTTTTAAAGAGATGCTGATGAACTATCAGCAAACCAAGAAAAACTTTGCGATCCCCCTGCTCTTGGGCAAAACAGTCACGGGCGAGCATGTGGTGGCCGATTTGACACGCATGCCCCACTGCCTCATCGCCGGGGCCACCGGGTCTGGAAAATCGGTCTGTATCAATACGATTGTGATGTCGATCCTCATGAACGCTTCCCCCCATGAAGTAAAGCTCATGATGGTAGACCCCAAAAAAGTAGAGCTGACCCAATACACCAATCTCCCCCACATGATTGCTCCTGTCATTACAGAGGCATATGGCGCCTATGCAGCACTGAACTGGCTTGTCAATGAGATGCACAAGCGCTATGAAATCTTCAAACGGACGGGTGTGCGCAACATTGCAGGTTTTAACAGTCGCAAAATCAATGAAGATGAGGAAAAATCTCTTGGAATCGAAATCCCCAAAGAGATGCCCCTCATTGTGGCTATCATCGATGAGTTTGCCGACCTCATGATGGTCTCGAGCAGCGATCTAGAAACTCCCATTGCCCGCATCGCCCAGATGGCACGAGCCGTCGGAATCCACTTGATTCTAGCCACACAAAGACCCTCCCGCGAAGTGATCACCGGCATCATCAAGGCCAACTTTCCCTGCCGCATTGCCTTTAAAGTAGCAAGCCGCATCAACTCCCAAATCATCTTAGATGAAACGGGAGCCGAATCTCTTTTAGGCAATGGAGATTTGCTCTTTTTGCCTCCTGGAAGTTCCCACATGTTGCGCGCGCAAGGCGCCTACATTCGCGATGAAGAGATTAACAAAGCCATCCGCTACGTCTGTGAACAAAATCCTACGGAATACCTGATTCCCTCATTTGACCAGATGCCTCTTCCTGAGAGCGTAGAAAAAGAGACAGGAAAAGATAAGCTATACGATCAAGCGTTGCAGATTGTACTTACTTCAAAGAACGCTTCTACTACCTATCTGCAACGAAAGCTCAAAATTGGCTATGCACGCGCAGCTTCTCTAATCGATGAATTAGAGAGCAACGGAATTATAGGGCCGCAAGAGGGAAGCAAGCCAAGACGTATATTGAGCTCACTCTTCGACGTCGAATCGGATACGATCTGATATTTTCTCTTGATAAGCGATAGAGATCTTTACAGGCAACGCATGCTGATGCAAAAGTTCTTCCACTCTTTTTTTCGCAACGATCTCTGAGTTGCACTCTTGCGAGAGATGGGCCAAATAGACATGTTTGAGTTTTGGGTGCCATACAGATGCGATGAGCTCTGCGCTCTCTTCATTGGACAGATGTCCCTGTCTTCCCAAAACCCTCTGCTTATGCAAACTCGAGCGATTGGAAGCCATGACCATGGAAGGTTCATGGTTGGCCTCTATGTAAAGATAATCAAGCCCGGAAAGATTTTTTTTTAACAGACTGGTCACAAAACCCAGATCACTACAAATGCCAATTTTCTTTCCACAAGCTTCAATGACAAATCCCACAGGATCGGGTGTATCGTGCTGTACGCTAAACGGAAAAATGGTCAAATCGCGAAAAGAAAAGGACTCGTTTGTAGAGAAAATCTTGAAAGTAGGCAGAAAGTGTAAACTCTGATAAATCCCCTTTGCAGTTTCCATATTGGCAAAAACAGAAATCCCCATCTTTGCAGATAAGATCTTCAACCCCTCGATATGATCTCCATGTTCATGTGTGATCAAAATCGCGTCAATCTCCTCTAAAGCAACTCCAATTTGTAACAATCTTTCCCGAATCTGCTTTCCACTCAATCCCGCATCGATCAGGATCTTTGTTTTGTCAGTTCCCAAATAGAGCGCATTTCCCTTCGATCCCGAAGCCAAAGGACAAAACCCAATCATAATTCCCCCCCGAAGTTTTTAGATCTTAACCCATGGGGCAATTTTTTTCTTTAACGGATTGCTAGTTGTAAGTTGAAGTGCTGCTTTTATCGCAATGAAACCAGGGATATTCTCATGAGTACAATGAAAACCTGCGTTTTCAATCATGCGAGTCCCTGGAATTATTTAGTTGAAATCCAAGAACACTAAAAAGACGTCCGAAAAACCCTAACCTCTGGTTGCCTCGGGTTTACGAAAAAAGACTCAAAAAGTTGTTGCCTAAATAGTCGGAAGTTTTCCAGCAATAACAGTCTCACCTTTTTCTTTCTCCAAGTAAATTTTAGATAGAAAACAGACATCCCGGGCTGGGTTATACACAAAGAACTTGGAAAATCAGTTTTTGAAGCTACGCGAAAATCCTCGCGGTTGGAAAATCGTAAACTACCCAATATTAATAAAATATGGGGCAGTTTTGGTGTACTCCAGAAACCGATTTTCCAAGTTCTTTGTGTATATATCAACATTTTCCTGTGTAGGACTTTTATTAATACAATTATTATAATTTTTTCAGTAATCTTTTTTTAAGAAATGTGAAGGCGCTCTATGTTTTTTTGGGGGGGTCGTTTTGTTTTGGGAGTCTTTTTTGGTGTCATTGCTCATACAGATAAAGGAACCGACTACGGAAAAAAAGCTATTGTCGCTTATGCGGAATCCAATCATGGATCTGATGGAAGTGTTTTTCTAGATCCATATTTTAAGCATGACATTGAAAATCTAAATAACGAAAAAATTCTTGATGCAGGATGCGGCGCCGGTCCATGGTCTATTTATGCGGCTCAACATGGAGGAGAGGTTTATGCGATTGATATTCAAGATGGTATGATTCAAGCCGCGAAAAAGGCAGTACAAGCCGCAAAAATGTTTCATAAAATTTTTCTTGTAAAAGGAGATGTTGCCAAGCTTCCATACAAAGATAACTTTTTTGACAAGGCAATTAGTATATGTGTTGGGTGTAACTTGCCTCTAGAAGCATTTGAAAAGCATTTTTTTGAACTTCAGCGTACTTTAAAAAACAATGGAACAGCAACTATCGGCGCTCCAGCTTCTTTGGATGTCGTTTTTTCTAATGGTTCTAGGACTGATTCGGAAATTTTTTTACACATTCAAGAAGTCTTGAGAAAACTTCCGAATAACCCTGATCCAGAACTTATTGCAGAAGAGCTGTCGCAGCTTAAAGACGTGTTGAGCGCAACTTTTTACATTAGGGATGGCAGAGTTACCCTTGTAACCAATGAAAAAGAATTGCATGAAGGAGAGAAAATTTGGAGAAAATTACCAAAACTTGTAGTACCAAATCGTTATTATTCTAAAGAATATTATGTTGAAATTTTAAGAAAAAATGGATTTTTTGTTGAAAAGGTTGATCTTTCTCATTTTAAAAACGAGGCAGAAAGGACTAATTATAACAAAAGTGCCTCTACAAGCTCAAGGCTTGGACAGTCGTACGTATTGCATGCTCCATTTATAGTTTTTCATGTTAAGAAAAAGGCAACTACCTACTGCGCAAGGCAGTAGGCTATTTCTTTTTCAAAACATAAACAATGTATGGAGAACATTCTTTTTCTGAAGACCAAGCATATCCTTCATTATCTTTACCAAGCGGATGATGGGTTTCTAAAATTTCAAATCCATTGGAAGTAAACAATTTTGAGTAGTCATCTTCCAGCCAATTATAGTCATAAAATATTGCTCCCACTTTTTTGATCATTACTTTTAATCGGTCTCCGCTCTTTGGGTTTTTGTTCTCTGGGAAACTTGTTTCGTAAGAAAGCCATTTTTTATCTATAGAGTGCATCTCTTCGCTTCCCGTTATAACAATAAAAATCCCTTCCTTTTTAAGGATGCGACACACTTCTTTTACAGTATTTTTTAACTCTTCTTTTGTTGGGATCATAATGAGAACAAAGCTTGAGAAAACAAAATCATATGAATTTTCAATAGAGGGTATTTTTCCTTTTTCTGAAAGAAAAAAATGAGTTTTTGGATCGATGAAAACGGCTTCTTTTAGGTACTGTTCACTAATATCTACTCCTACAACATCTAGCCCAAGGGCTGTTAGAAAACGTGTTGATCTGCCGGCTCCACACCCAAGGTCTAAAGTTTTCTTGCCTTTAACATATTTTTTTACGTAGAACGGAATATCTCTGAAGGACAACCAGCTAGTGCCCTCTATTCCAAATTTTGCGTATTTTTTTGCGTTTTCTTGAGAATAGCTTATTTCGTCTGAAGAATGTCCTATAGATGTTAAAAATAAAATTGCAACCAAGAATATTGATGAAATTTTTTTCTTTAAAGGGTTATTGGTTTGTGAGAAGGACAAAGAAAATGCCATTTTCATTAGAATTTTTTCCTTTCCATGTTTGATTTCGGCTTCAAAATCCAAAAAAAAGTATTAGGAAGTTTTTTGATCGGAATTTCTTTATGAACCAGATACTTTGACTTTTTAAAAACGATTTCATTCTCTCGATGAGTTCTGGTTTTTATACCTAATAATCCATGCACATAGTCAAATCCGGGCAAAGAAGATGGAAATTTCTTTGAAGGAGCTACAATATCTGTGATGAAGAAATACTTCAAATTTGGAAACTTATCTAACATAGAGTCAAGCATTTGGACACATTTTGCTTCGGGAACAAAATCATGCATTACATAATCAAGCAAAAGAATATCAACATCTGGATAAGAGTGCCTCGAAGACAAGATATTTTCTCTTTTCAGAACAACAAGCTGTGGATGTTTAAGAAGAGAACGACCCAATTTTAGAGCAGATTCATTACGATCTATCCCCAATCCTTTGATTTTTAGCTTCTCACAAATTCGAATTAAATTAGACCCGGATCCACATCCAAGATCACAAATCATTTTGGGGTTCAGATTTGAAATTTCTTGCAAGATTATTGGTTCCGAAGTTTCTTGGCTGAACTTAATCGAAGCATAAGCAATGGCTTGACCATCTATATATTTTTCCGGAAATTTTTTATGCTCACGCAGGATTTTTTCTTGATTAGCGATCAATAAACGATAGCCATCAAAAAACATTAAAAAAAGGCCTAGTTGTTTATCTATCGCATAGCCAAAGCTTGTTAAGTAATAAATACCTCGGACGTTTTTGATGATTTTGTCTCTCAATAGAGATCCAAGGGTAGAATTTATTGCTGCAATAAACCGATTATTATGACAATGCTTCTCAAAGTGATGAAAATTGAAACCTTGTTTTAATTTTTCCCAAATTTCCATCTTATCTAGTAAGCAAACTGCAAAACATGAAACTCCTCGTGACAGGAAATCAACAGCCTTGTTCATTTTGTTCCCACAACTAGTGACCAGTTGCCCAATGATTTTTTAATTTCAATTTTTTTAAATCCAACCTTCTGTAAGAGATCAAGAATTTCACTGCGACTGAATTGTTGCCCTTCAGTCCAGATCATCATTTTTAAGTTATATGCCGCGGTCAAAAAAGGGCCTGTCTTTTTCTTGTTAAAAAGCATTTCATGAAGAATGATTTTCCCATTCTCAGGTAAACTTTGAAAACTTTTTCTCGCCAAAAAACTGCATTTTTCCTTGCTCCAGTCGTGAAAAACATCACCAAAAAAATAAACATCTCCTTTAGGAAACGGGTCTTTCCACATGTCAAGACCGACTAGCCTTATCCGATTTTTCAAACCAAAATTTTTAACATATTCTTTAGTAAAAGAAATAACAGATGGCCGATCACAGACTATTCCCGCAAGCTTTGACCAATGCAAGCACGCAGCTATGGTATGTATGCCAGAGCCTCCTCCGATGTCCACAAACTTTTCATTTTCTTTTAAATCAACGAGTTTTGGCCAAAAAAAAGCAGGTTTAAATGCCTTATAGTGTAAAGAGTCAATGAAGTCTTTCGAAGTTCCAAGATCTTTCGAACTTTTGAACAACCCCTTACCTTTGTTTATCAACGCATGTTCCAGCAATATCGCTTTTTTCACAGATTCATAGTTCATGATCTGGTTTTGTTTGATTAACAAATCCAGCACCTTTCCATAACTTCCAGGCTTCTTTTCATCTAAATACGTCTTTCCCAGTTTGCTTAACAAATAAAGACCTTTTCTATGTTCAACAAATCCCAAAGCACCCGCGCAGGCAATTATCGCTTGTGCTGCTCTCTCTCCTAAGTCTAATTTTTTGGCAATTTCCTGAATTGATGACGGGGTTTTACTAATTAATTTGAATAAACCAAGTTCGTAAGCGACCAACACACCTTGTCCTACAAAGATTTGTCCCGTAATCAACTGGAGCTTTTCATCTGAGAGGAAGAGATTTGCGCCTTTCAACTTATTTCTGCTCATGAATACTGCCATCTCTATCATGGTTGCGTTACTAAAAAAGCTTACTTTTTTCTCTGTATGGGCATGAGAGATAAATTTAGTCCGATCGACGTTCCAGCCAAAGCTTAAATTACCGGTTTTTGAACTTTCTTCGGTTCACTTTTTATCGATGATAATAAAATCATCCTCACAAACAAGCTCATATACTCCGTTATCTTTCTTGCAAGTTGAAATAAACTCTTCAATTTTTCCATAAATATTTTGTTTTTCCCCTCTAGAAAGTTCAATGAATTTTTTTGGCAAAAAGCAATCATCAATTGTAAACAGAGACACCACACGATGAAAATCTTCATATCGAAAAGATTTAAAACTACTACGAACAGGAAAAGTTCTATAAAAAATATTCAATTTCTTCAAAACTTTTTCAGCCTCACTACTGCAAGAATAGCTAGAGCAAATAGAAGCTCGCAAGTCATGCCAACTGCCTCTAGGAGCAACAAGAACAACAAGTGCTTTTCCTCCGGAGGAAAGAGACTGATTTATTTTGTTCAAAAAGAACGCCCAATCTTTGCGATCCAGATGATATAAAACATGAGAACAAAGAATAAAATCAAAACTATTTTCAAGTTTTTCATCTTGAAAGTTTCTAATATGAGTCAAAAAACCAAGCCTTTTATAATCAGATCTATAGGTAGGATTTGGCTCTACAACAGTTGTTGAATCAAAATACGCAGTCAGAATTTTTGTGATTTCTCCTGGCCCCGCACCAATGTCTAGGAACGATTTTTTTGAGACGAGTTGTGGAAGAATTTTCGATCGCACAAACTGAACCAACAAATCTTTATGACTTGTATTGTTGATGAAAACATTTTCCACGTCACCATATTCGATTTCTCTGAAGTTACTAACAAGCAACTGTTTATTAAAAAACTTTACTTTCAGATTCTTTAGAAAAGGAACTATTTTTTTTAAAAAATCCATCTCAAATTTGGAGAGTGTCATCTAATGGCATAACCATTTTGTAAAAAAATGATGTATTATTCAATAATAATGAGCTGTCCTCAAATTGCTCGCAAGAGATTCTCGGGGCATGATTTCTTCACATGCTTGATGCTACTGGAAAAGTAGATCAATGTGGAACGAGGCGTTGGGGATCGGAAAAAAATAAGCACAGACGTGGACAAGAAAAGGCTCGTCTAAATAACGCGAGTTTTGGATATGCCGCTCTATGAAAAAGGCAGATATTTCAGCCCTTTTTCATGAGTGCCTTATCCAAAACTCGCGTTAAATAATAGAAAAATTCCATTAAAGCGAGGTAGGTGTGGTTAAGTTTTATGAAAATTGGTATAAAGATCTTCTTTATAATAGCAATGAAAAAGAGCTTCTTGCTCAAAAAATTTTAGAATTACATAAAACACAACGCCATGCAAGTTTTTTGGAGGTTGGCATGGGAACCTCCCCTTTTTTTGCTAATAAATTAGGTGGTTTTTTTGATGAATACTGGATTGTAGAAAAGAAAAAAAGTAATATTTTTTTTCCCGACAATGTAAGATTTGTTCATTCCGATTTCGAAGATTTTTCTTGTAAAAGGAAGTTCGATGGAATTCTTCTTTCCCATGTAATTTATTATTTTTCGAATTTAAATAAATCAATTAAAAGATCAATAGATCTTCTACATGAGAACGGTTGTGCTTATTTCGTAGTAAATGGGAATGATAGTGATTACGGCAAAATAAAAAAATTTTTTTCAGAAATTACCAAGCGGCCTCTTATATTTACTTATGACCTGTTGAAGAATGCAATCATAAAGAATTACCATGTTGTAGAGATTCCTCTCCCTACAAAAGTTTTTTTTGATACTTATGAAGATTTGTTCGAACGTTTAAGATTGTTTTTTGATTTATTTCCAGAAGAGTTCGAGGAAAATAAATCTTCAATTATTTCTTGGCTAAAGAAAAATGTTGCAGTTGGAGAGTTTTGTATGAACCAGAAAATTTTTATTGTTAAAAGGTTATGAAATATGCCTTCAAAAAAATATTGGAAAAAAATTACGTTAGGTTTCTTGGATTCCTTAAAGAAAGCTTCAGGGACACGAATAAAGCTTTTCGGTTATTCGTTTGTTATTCTTCCAGATGTGTTCTCTCCCTCTTGTTCCTCTGATACCGAATGGTTTGCCAAGAAGCTGATACCTTACGTGAAAAATTTAAGTTTTTTAGAAATAGGAACTGGGACTGGTATTATTGCAGCTCTAGCTGCTCTAAATGGGTCCTCTCCGGTTGTTGCAACCGACATTAATCCAAATGCCATAGAAAATGCTAAACTCAATAGACAATTGCTAAAACTCGATTTTTCGATCCGAGAGGGAAATGTTTTTGACCCAATAAATGAAAATGAATTTTTCGATGCAATTTTTTGGAATCATCCTTTTAATTATTCTGAAGAACGATCTTTACAAGAGGATCCTCTGGGGAGTTCTGTTTTTGATTACCGATACGAGGCGTTAGAAGAATTTTTACATAAAGGAAAAAAGCATCTAAAAAAAAATGGAAAAATATTTCTTGGAAGCAGCAATATTGCAAGAATTCAACTTATCAAGCAAATTGCAAAAAAAGAAGGATATAGTTTCACTTTGCTAAAAAAATCTGAAGTTCCCGCCTACAAAACGAGAAAGGTAAAGATGGATGTTCGTCTCTATGCATTAGAGGTAAAGAACCGTCTAAAAATAAGTTGAACCAAAACGCAGCGTTAATATTGATAAAGCGTGCGCAGCGCTTCTTCGAGGTCTTTTTTCTGCGGAAGAACTGCTTCTTCCAAATCTTTGCAATAGGGAACAGGACAATCTTTTCCACAAAGCCGCTGGATGGGAGCATCGAGATCGGTAAAGGCTTCTTCTAAAATCCTGGCAGAAAGCTCAGCACCAAAACCACAGGTTTTGGCAGCTTCGTGCAGGATGAGCACCTTGCCCGTCTTGCGACATGAGGCCAGAATTGTTTCCATATCCAGAGGGACAATGGTCCTAAGATCGATGAGCTCTACCGAAATGCCCTCTTTCCGTAACTGCTCCGCCACGCCAAATGCCATCGGGACCATCATGCCCCAAGCAAGAAGCGTTATATCCCTTCCCTCTGCAACAATATTTGCCTCGCCAAAAGCCAAAAGATCATCTTCGGAAGGCTCATTCCTTGCAGAGAAAAAATGCTGTCGATAGAGGGCCTTGTGCTCGAGAAAAATGACAGGATTGGGGTCGCGAATGGCTGTTTTCAGCAGCCTTTTTGCATCGGACGCATTGCTAGGAATGGCTATTTTTATGCCAGGAATATGAGCAAAGAGTGATTCGAGACTTTGTGAATGGTAAGGCCCTCCTTGAATATATCCCCCGCAGGTCATGCGGACAACGATCGGACAGTTCCACGTTCCATTTGATCGATAATAGATAGAGGCCATTTCATTGGCTAGCTGGTTGAGGGCGGGCCACACATAATCGGTATACTGAATCTCAGCAATCGGCTTGTGCACGCCATCAAATGCAAGGCCAATGGCCAACCCCACAATGGTCGATTCTGCAAGAGGCGTGTTAAAGCACCTCTCTTCTCCAAACTTTTCCGTCAGCTGTCTCGTAATGCCAAAAATACCGCCTTTTTTGTGAGCAACATCTTCTCCAAAGATAAGAACATGCTTATCCCTCTTCATCTCTTCTACAAGAGCTCGATTCAAAGCATCCATCATCACAATGGGAGAATCGGAAATCTCGCGAAGAGAAGAAACCACAGATTCTTCTTTGAAAATGTGCTGCAGCACTCCTTCTTTTTTGGGAAATGCGATGGCTTCTGCTGCACAAGAGGCACTCTCCACCTCTTCGCTGAGCTCTTTTTTCATTTGCAACAGATCTTCTTGCTGCACAAGATTCTCTTCCAACATCCAGGATTCAAAAAGAGGAAGAGGATCTCTTTTTTGCTCGCGCGCAATGAGTGTTGCCTCTTTATATTTGGTTTGATCGTCGCTAGCGGTATGAGAAGAGAGCCTGGAAACATTGGCGACAATGAGAGAGGGACCATCTTTTTTGCGCGCTTTGGCAACAGATGAGCGCATTGCATGGTCCAAAGAAAGATAATCACAGCCATCGACATCAAAGATGGCCAAATTGTGAAATCCACTGGCGCGTTTTGCAACCGAGCCCCCTGCTGTCTGCTCTTCTGCGGAGACCGAAATAGCCCATCGATTATCCTGCACAACAAAAATCACAGGCAAAGAGTGAATGCAGGCAAAATTGAGCGCTTCGTGAAAGTCTCCCTGCGATGTAGAACCATCGCCACCAGAAACATAGACAACCTCATCCAATCCCTGCAGGGAAATTCCTTTTGCAAGGCCTACTGCCTGCAAGTATTGAGAACCCACGACGCTCGACTGACAGGGAATGCGCAGCGGTTTATGGGAAAAATGATCGGGCATCATTCGGCCACCCGAATGGTGCGCTACCTCTCTTGTTAAAAAGGCGCCGATAAGGTCGGTGATAGAAGCACCAAGTCCAATGGGAAAAGCACGATCGCGATAATAGGGCAGGGCCCAATCTTTACCCGGAGTAAGAAGAGAGGCACATACTGCGCCCACCAGTTCATGGCCCGCCGTCGATAAAAAAAAAGTAGCACCCTTGTTCTGCTTGGCCAAGATCCCCATCTTGCGATCGACAGTGCGCGTGAGAAACAGGCTTTTCCATACTGAAAGAATTCTCTTCCGATCCAGTTCTGTCTTTGCAGGAAATAGAACGTGGGGAGTAGCAACTTTCATTTCTTTTCCTTGCGCTTAGTGATCGGAGCTACTTTCTTGATACCTCCATAACGACGCACGGGGGCCCTTGGCAGCTCCTCTTCTTTCATGGCGCGACCCTTTTTCTTTGGCAAAATTTGACCAACGGCGATCTCCACTTTCTCCCCTTTCGAAGGCTCGATCGAAATCTCTTTCTTTTCGCTAATTTTCGGTCTTGCAAAAGCAGCAAAAGGTTTTTTGATCTTTTCAATGCCCAAAAGAGATTCTTGGCCAGCCAAACGAGTGGAAAGATGCTGCAAAGACTCCAAACGCTGAGATAGCGCTTCGAGTTTTTCATCGATCTTCATGCGGCTGCTGCCACGAAGAGAAGCCAACAAATGCTCCTCTGTTTCGAATTTAGCAGAAAAAGTAACAGATGCAGCGCTGGTAATGTCGGGCACATAGAGAAACATTCTAAGGGCAAAGGGCACCGTTGAATAAAGGTCCACCGTAAATTGCGGCTCTACGGCTATTTTTGCCGTCTGTTTCGGAGGTCTTCCCCTCTTGGGTCTTGGGTTCAAAGCTTCGTTAGAATAATATGTTTTTGCTTTAGAAGCGAGCGACTCGCGCGCCGCTGCTACATCTTTGGGAACCTTTTCGTCAAACAGAGATTTTTTTAATTTTTCCATCAAAACTCTTGGAATATCGAGATCCTCTTCAAAAACAAATTTCACCTCCAAGGAACGGAGCCATTCGATAATGCGGATGCGAAAACGCTCCTGATAATACAATTGCCATTTTTCGAGTTCTGTGAACTTGTTGTAAATGAACTCCAAAAAATTCTCCCTAGGGTCTTTCGAACTGATGATGTCGAGCAGTTTTTCCTTAGTATCAATGTCATAGACCTTTTCCTGCACAAATCCTTCCATGAATTTTTTGATCTCGAAAAATGTCATTTTGGGCAGAAGAGCGTAGCGCTCTTTATTTTTTGAAAATTCTTCTTCAAGAGCTTTTAACTCTTCTTCTCCCTTATCGAGATCGACATAGACAAGAAACCCTTCGGTCTTATCGAGATAAAAATCTCTTTCATCATCCGATTTAGCAAAGGCATCCATCAAACGATGGTATCTTAAAATTAAAGGGCATTTAGCAATAAGAGGACGAGCCATAATCACCTACTGGAAAGGATGAAGTGTAACAAAAAAAACAGAGTGCCGCAAGCAGAAACTCAATGGGAGCAATTCCCGCTGTAACTATTTTTTTAAAGATATTTTTTCGAGCTGTTCTTCCTCTCTCGCGAGGACAGAGAAAAGTCTTTGATGCCGGTTGCATGAAGTAGAGAAATTAATTCTTTGTGTACATTTTAGTTTTTATTGTCGATTTCTGGTGATTTCGCGCTAGTCAAATAGTTCATTTTATTCTTGGACAGTTCCTAAGAGATTGACTTTTTTGTTCCAATAAGTATTTGATATAGAGAAAAAGCGACCATGTTGAGGGTAAAATCATGATTGATATAAAACTGATGCGCAAAGATCCAAAAGAGGTGGAAAAACGCCTAAAAACAAAAGTTCCTGAGATCGATCTAAAAAAGGTTTTATCTCTCGATGAATCGCTAAGAAAGATACAAACGCGGTCGGAAGAGCTCAAGTCCAAAAGAAATCTATCATCGAAAGAAATCGGTCAGAAAAAAGCAGCAAAACAAGACACCTCCGTTTTGATGCAAGAAATGGATAAGATTGCAGAAGAGATTGGCTTGCTCGATCGAGAGATCGCCGAATTGGAGAGCAAAAGAGATCTCGAGCTTGCCATGCTTCCCAACCTGCCAATGGACATGATCCCTGTTGCACCAGATGCAAAAGACAATGTCTGCATCAAAACCTTTGGGGAAAAAACCGAGTTTTCCTTTCCTTTTAAAAATCACGTCGAGCTCAATGAAAAACTGCACCTATTCGATTTTGCAAGAGGCGCTAAAATTTCAGGCTCGGGATGGATCGTCTACACCAACCTTGGCGCTAGATTAGAATGGGCGATTTTAAACTACATGCTCGATATCCATAAAAAAAATGGATTTGTTCAGATCTGGCCCCCTTTGTTGGTCAAGCCCGAAATCATGTTTGGATCGGGACAGCTTCCCAAATTCGAAAACCAGCTCTACAAAATCAAAGATGAAGATTACAACCTCTTTTTGATTCCCACAGCAGAAGTAGCGCTAAATGGACTCCACGCCGATGAGATTATCGACGAGTCAGAGCTCCCCATCAAATATGTCTCCTACACTCCCTGCTTCCGCAGAGAAGCTGGAGCCGCGGGAAAGCAAGAGCGGGGATTGATCCGCACGCACCAATTCAATAAGGTGGAGCTTTTTTGTTTTGCAAAGCCCGACGAGAGCGAAAAGGTGTTTGACCTCATGATGGCCTCTGCCGAAGAGGTATTGCAAGGCCTTGGCCTCCACTATCGCAATATGTTGTTATGTACAGGAGATATGTCTTTTGCTTCTGCAAAGACTGTAGATATCGAAGTGTGGCTTCCTGGACAAAATCGCTATTATGAAGTTTCTTCTGTGTCCAATTGCACCGATTATCAGGCAAGACGCTCCAAAACCCGCTTCCGCAAAAAGGGAGAAAAGCCAGAACTTCTACACACGTTGAACGGTTCGGGTGTGGCTACTTCTCGGTTGATGGTAGCTCTTTTAGAAAACAACCAAAAAGAAGATGGCAGCGTCACCATTCCTACCGTGCTGCATAAATATCTGGAAAATGAGATCTGTCGGTTAGAGCAAAAAAAATGAATAAGATGAAAGAGTCTCTTTGGAGCCAGATCGGTCGCTTTTTGCAATTCCATAAAAAAAGCGTCTCGTCGGATTTTCTAGAATCGGAAATGCCCCCTCCCTACACCCACGCCCTTTTGGCTGCCAAAGAAAGCACTCTTCTTTTCTGGATTCTCTACCTTGCCTTTCCATCGCTCTTTTTTCCCATCCCGCTTGTGATCTTTTTGGGAGGATGGCTTTTATGGAAAATGCTCTTCTCTTCCTACATGGGATGGGAAAAGCTCCAACGCTTGCATAGGATCATCAAAAAAGAAGAATGGGAAATCACACATCATCGCCCCCAAGAAAGGAAAGAGCTCTTACGTATCTACCAGGCAAAAGGTTTATCTGGAAAACTTTTGGATGAGGTAGTCGATGTGCTTATGGCCAACGATAATCGCCTTCTGCAGGTGATGATCGAAGAAGAAATGGGCATTGTTTTGGAAAGCTATGACCATCCGCTGACACTCGGCATTGGAGCTTTTCTCGGTGCTTTTGCCTCTTCGCTTTTGATGCTTCTTGCCTTTTTTTTCCTTCCCGCGTGGGGCATATTTGCACTGGGACTTCTTCTTATGGGAACATACGCCTACATTTCTGCATATTTTGCAAAAAACAAGGTAGCGGCGTCCATTCTTTGGCATGAGGGAATTTCTCTTGTAATCATCAGCTCGACCTACTTTCTCAAAACATGGATCTCATAAGAAACCCAAAGCCCTATATCTTTGACGAGTTTTTTGCCTTTGGGCAAGAGGAGAGCGTCAGCCCCTTTTTAAAAAAAGGGTCGCGCAAGTGGGCCTACCACCTTCCTTTAAAAAACTCTCTTTTTTCTCTCTTTCTTCTCCTATTTTCTTTTGGGATTTTTTATGTCAATAAACCTGCCGGTTATTTTTTCCTCTCTTTTGTCTATTTTTTGATGGGATTGCCCTCCTTAATCCATGCCGTAGAGGATTTGAGAAAGCTGGAAATCAACCTCGACTTGTTGATGACACTCTCTGCTTTTTTGGCACTTGGAATTGGAAGCCCTTTTGAAGGAGCCCTCCTTCTGGTTTTGTTTGCTCTTGCGGGAGCTCTCGAAAATGCCGTTTCTTATAAAACAAGAGGAAGCATTCACGCACTCAAAGCCACGATTCCATCTAGTGCAAATCTCTTGCAGGAAGATGGGACAGTTGTGGAAAAATCGATTCAAGACATCGAAGTGGGAATGAAGCTCTTCGTACAATCTGGAGAAATGGTTCCAGTAGATGGTAAGGTGTGCGATGGCGCTTCTTCTATCAGCATCGCGCATCTGACAGGCGAATCTCAGCCCATTGCAGTACATGTGGGAGACGAAATCCCAGGAGGCTCTCTCAATATCGAGGGAAGCCTGACGATTTCTGCAACAAAGGAGGGAACCGGTTCTGCCATTATACAGATCATCAAACTCATTGCCTCTGCCGAAGAAAAAAAGCCAAAAATGGAACGCTTTTTTTTCCGCTTTGGAAAGAGCTACTCGCTCTTTGTGATTTTCGCAACACTTGCCTTTGCGCTTTTTGCTCCTTTCTTTTTTTCCTTTTCTTTCTTTGGCATCGAAGGATCGATCTACCGCGCACTCACCTTTATGATCGCCGCCTCTCCTTGCGCATTGATTATCGCCATTCCCTCCGCTTACCTGAGCGCTATTTCTTCTTCTGCAAAAAAGGGAATCATCATCAAAGGTGGTGCCATTCTTGATGCTTTATGCACATGCAAAAAAATCGCTTTTGACAAAACAGGAACGCTCACGGAGGGAAAACTCTCCTTTACATCTATCGAGCCTGTAGAAAAAAGCATCCTTCTTCCCGATAACGCCCTCCAGCTGGGAGCTTCTGTGGAGAAAGCAAGCACACATCCCGTGGCGCTTTCTCTATGCAATGCTGCAAAAGAAAAAAAACTTCCTCTTCTTCCCTCTCAAGATTTTGTCACCTTTCCAGGCGATGGCGTAGAGGGAAAAATTGCGATAAAAGACCATCTCTTCCACGTTCGTCTTGGCAAGAAATCTTTTATCGAAGAGTTTTTGTCCGGCCCGCAAAAAGAAGCTCTGCACAAAGCGCTCGAGAAAGCTGCAACCAGTGGAGATATTCTCTCTTTGCTTCTCATCGATTCTTCCCTCTTTCTTTTGCATTTCCAAGACGCGCTGCGCAAAGAGACGAAAAAACTGATCGATGAGATCAAAGAGCACCACCATCTAGAACCCATGATCCTCACCGGAGACATTGAAGAAAATGCCTTGAAAATAGGTGCCTGTCTTCAAATCAAAAAAATCTTTGCACTTTTACGACCTGAAGACAAATTGAAAAAAATCTCTAAATTCTCTCAAAAAGAAGGCCTTATCATGGTGGGAGACGGCATCAATGATGCTCCTGCCCTTGCACGAGCTACCGTGGGAATTTCAATGGGAAAAATTGCCAGTGCAACTGCGCTCAATGCTTCTGACGTCGTTTTATTGAGCGATCGTTTGCTTCCCATTTCCTGGCTCCTCGAGAAAGCGAAAAGCACGAAAAGAATCGTCTTCGAAAACCTTTTTCTTGCCATTACTGTGATTGCGCTTGCCTCTATACCCTCCCTTATTGGCGCTCTTCCTCTTTGGCTTGCGGTGATCCTGCATGAAGGAGGAACCCTTCTCGTAGGGCTCAACAGCCTTCGGCTTCTAAAGCAGTAATCACAAATCACTTAATATTACAGAGATACACAGAAAATCAGCAATCGACAATTCTGATTGCTAAAAACCGTTGTTGCTAAAATCCTTTTATGATAAGATTGCGTTAGCAAATTTAAAGTGCGAGTGCTAATTGAAAAAAATTGTCAGCAAAAGAGTGGCCAAAAAAGATCGAGAGATTGCTCTGCTTTTTGGCCTAATTGAACTTTTCTTAAAAAGTAATAAACCTGTAGGATCGCACACCCTGCAAGAAAATGGTTTTGAGTTTTTAAGCTCTGCGACGATCCGCAATTATTTCAGTAAGCTTGAAAAAAACGGACTGTTAAAGCAGCAGCACTCCTCAGGAGGCCGCATACCCACAAGTCTTGCGTTTCGGAAATATGCCAGCCATTGCCTCGACGAACTTTCTATTTCTTCGGAATCAGAACAATTCCTGTCCAAACATTTAAAAAGCGAAAAACAAGAGCTTTCTGCCTATTTGCAAGAATCGGCCGAGATCTTAAGCCACATGACGCAATGCGGCGCTTTTTTACTCATGCCCATATTTGACCAGGATTTCATCCGCACAATCAAACTCGTGGATATGGGAAATAAGCAGCTACTTGCCATCATTGTCACCGACTTCGGCCTGATTCAAACAGAAACGCTCTACCTTCCCAAAGAACTCTTGCCAAAACAGATCCATAAGCTCGAAGCCTTTTGCCTCTGGAAACTGGGAAAGGAAGAAAATCCAAAAATTGAAGATGCCAATCTATCTAAAATTGCGCAGTATATTTACAACGAACTCATCGTACGGCATCTCACAGGCTCTAGCAGCTCTGCCGAAACGATCTACCAAACAGGTCTTTCCAAGTTACTTTCCTATGCAGAATTTCAAGATCCCTCTTCGTTTGCTCATGTACTCAACCTCTTTGAAGACCTATCTCTTATCCACCCCCTTCTCAATGAAAGTTGCAAATTAGGAAACCTCTCATGCTGGATTGGAGAGGAGCTCTTCTCTTTTTCCCCTTTTGCAACGAGCTGCTCCATACTCACGGTTCCCTATTTTATCGGACAAATTCCCGTAGGAGCGGTTGCTCTACTGGGACCTCTTCGACTTCCTTATAAAGAGCTTTTCGGCATACTGCACTGCTTCGCCAATCATATCTCAGAAACGCTGACGAAAAATGTCTACAAATTTAAGATCCAGTTCCACTCCCCTCTTTCCTGCAAGCTTTTAGAAGCACACAAACCTTCTCACAAAAATAACTCCTCTATTTTACTCGAAAATAAAAAAAGGACGACACCATGACAGAAGAAAAAAAAGAAGAACAATCCCCAGAAACACAAGATGCTATCAAAGAAGAATCCAAAAGAGATCTCCACCACGAGCTATACGAGTACAAAGATAAATACATGCGGCTTCTTGCCGACATCGAAAATACAAGAAAACGACTGCAAAAAGAGAAGGAAGAGACCATCCGCCTTGCTGTTGAAAATACGATTGCCGACTTTCTTGCCCCTCTAGAGCAACTGGAAAACGCTCTGCAAACTACGCAAAAAAGCAGTGAAGAGGTCAAGCAGTGGGCTGCAGGATTTCAGATGATTCTTTCCCAATTTCGTGACATTTTGCACAACTTTGGCGTCCTTGCATTCCATTCGCAAGGCACTACTTTCGATCCCCACCTGCACGAAGCCATGGAGATTGTCGAAACAGACCAGCATCCTGACGGCACGATCCTAGAAGAGTTTTCAAAAGGATATAAAAGCGGCCATAGAACCATCAAAGCCGCACGAGTCAAAGTAGCAAAAAAGAGCGCCGCAGCAACTCTTTCTCCCACATTGGAAGAAGAGAACAACAACCCTCAAAACAGATAATTTTAAGGAGCAACTATGAGCAAGCAAAAGAAAAGAATTATTGGTATCGATCTTGGAACCACCAACTCCTGTGTAGCAATCATGGAGGGTGGAGAGCCCAGAGTCATTGCCAATGCCGAAGGGTCGAGAACCACACCATCTGTGATTTCCTATAAAGGAAATGAACGATTGGTGGGAATTCCCGCAAAACGCCAAGCGGTGACAAACACGGAAAGAACGCTCTCTTCCACCAAGCGTTTCATTGGAAGAAAATATGACGAAGTTCTCTCAGAAATCAAAACCGTCCCTTATAAAGTTACAAAAAATGCTAATGGCGACGCCGTTTTTGAGGTCGATGGCAAAAAAATTACTCCCGAGGAAGCTGCTGCGCAGATCCTCATCAAAATGAAAGAAACAGCGGAAAGTTATCTTGGAGAAAAGGTAACAGAAGCCGTCATCACAGTCCCTGCCTATTTTAACGATTCCCAAAGGCAGTCCACCAAAGATGCAGGCCGCATCGCAGGGCTTGATGTGAAGAGAATCATTCCAGAACCAACTGCTGCTGCTCTTGCCTATGGATTAGACAAGCAACACAACAAAAAAATCGCCGTCTATGACCTCGGCGGCGGAACCTTTGATATTTCCATTCTTGAGATTGGCGATGGCGTGTTCGAAGTTCTCTCAACAAATGGAGATACCCACCTCGGAGGAGATGATTTTGATGAGCGCATCATTCACTTCCTTTTGGATGAGTTCAAAAAAGAACACGGCATCGATCTGTCGAAAGACAAGATGGCCCTCCAGCGCCTACGCGATGCTGCAGAAAAGGCAAAAATCGAACTTTCGGGCACCCAGACCTCGGAAATCAATCAACCCTTCATCTCGATGGATGCGTCTGGTCCCAAACACCTGACATTAACCCTTTCGAGATCCAAGTTAGAAAGCCTTTGCCACGATCTCATTGAGCGCACAAAAGAACCCTGCTTAAAAGCCCTCAAAGATGCCAAGCTTACTGCGGGTCAAATCGAAGAGGTAATTCTCGTAGGTGGAATGACTCGCATGCCAGCAGTGCAAGCCATGGCACAAGAAATTTTCGGAAGGGAGCCCCATAAAGGCGTAAACCCTGACGAGGCAGTTGCCGTTGGCGCCGCTATCCAGGGAGGCATCATTGGAGGAGAAGTAAAAGATATTCTTCTTCTCGATGTGGTTCCCCTCACTCTGGGAATTGAAACGCTCGGCGGCGTCATGACGCCTCTTATTGAAAGGAATACCACAATACCTACGCAGAAAAAGCAGGTCTTTTCGACTGCCAGCGACAATCAGCCTGCCGTTACCATCATCGTTCTGCAGGGGGAAAGGCCCATGGCCAAAGACAACAAAGAAATTGGGCGCTTTGATTTGAGCGATATTCCTCCCGCTCCTCGAGGCATGCCACAAATCGAGGTTGCCTTTGACATCGATGCGGATGGAATTTTGCACGTTTCTGCCAAAGACAAGCAATCGGGCAAAGAACAAAAGATCCGCATTGAAGCCAAATCGGGGCTCAATGATCAAGAGATTAAAGAGAAAATCAAAGAGGCCGAGATCCATGCAGAAGAGGATCGCAAGAAAAAAGAAGAGATTGAAGTGCAAAACGAAGCCGATGCTCTCGTTTTTCGCGCTGAAAAATCTCTCAAAGAGTATAAAGATCGACTCCCTGCACAGATATCCTCTGACATTCAAAGCAAGATCGATGCGGTCAAAAAAGCTCTCGAGAGCAAAGAGACTCCTCTTGTTCGCTCTGCAATGCAAGAGCTGCAAACACACATGCAAAAAATAGGAGAGGAACTACAAAAAGCCTCTAACGCTCCTCCAGGACCTCAACCCACACAAGAGAAAAAAGATACCGTGGAAGAGGCAGATGCAGAGATCATCGAACCTGAAGAGAAAAAATAAAAAAACTCTTGAATGCCTTTTCCACTCTTAAAGGAGGAGCCTTTGCTCCTCCTTTTTTATTGACTTAAGAAAAAAAGTTTTTTAACTTTTAATACATCTTTTTGTTTTAAGGAGGAGCATGTTGAAGTTTTTGACTTTTTTCCTTCTAGTCCCTTTCTTTCACGCAATGGCAGTCCCGACAATTACAGAGATTTTTCCAAAATCCTTCGGCCCTTCTAGAACTGCCACAAGTCCCAATATTACCATTACAGGATCCGGTTTTTCGGATGTGACCAGTGTCCATTTTGGAGATTTTTCCGTTTCCTTTTCGATTATCGACGATAGTCTCATCACCATTCCTGCAGGAGCTCTTCCTCCATCGTCTCCAGGAACTGTAAGTGTTTCGGCAACCTCTCCTCAAGGCCCATCTTCCTCTCACCATCCTTACGACTATTTTACTTTCCAAGACTCTTGGCTTGCCTTCGTACCCGACTTTAATTATGGAAAGGCAAGCAAAGTCTACGCTTTCAATGCCTCCCTTAAAGAGCAAATTGCCGCAATTCCCTCGGGATCTGGTAGCGAAACGGTCTTCCTGACCCCTGACGGTAAATTTGCTTACTGTGTCAATTATACAAGCAATACCCTTACCATCATCGATACTGCTTACAACTCTGCATCCCATACCATTCAATTCGATTTTCCCAAAAACCTATCACAACCTATTGGCTGCGCCATCTCACCAGGGAAAGGAAACGCTCTTTTGATTGTCTTTTATGGATCTGGCACACTCCTTCAACTCGATATTACAGACCGTCAACATCCTCAAATTGTAAAATCTTTTTCCGTGGGCTCGAATCCTACCTCTGTGGGTTTTCTTCCCAATAGCACAACAGCAGCCTATGTGACCAACTTCAATTCCAAATCGATTTCTATTATTGAACTTCCCTCCTCTATCGTTCAATATACAGACACTACCCTCGAAAACCCTTCTTGGATCGCTCCTTTTCCCGTGAACGAATCAGCAGATAATCACCAACAAATCGTTCTCGACAGTACTTTAAATGCCGCTCTTTTTTATCCTAATTTCTCCTCTGCAGGACCCCTCTATACGGTAACAGGTCTCCATCTCAACGAACCCAATTTTTTCCCTCAAGTTCTCTCCTCTCCAGATGGAACGACCGCCTACATTACCAATACGCACAGCGGCAACATCTCGCTCATTGATCTGACCACAACTCCTCCCACTCTTTTACCCTCCTCTATTTCCACTCCTCCTTACGTGAATGGCATCTCGATTACTCCCGATGGTCTTTTGGGATATACAGGAAATGGAAGTTCTAGCGATAAGATCACCATATTCGATACCAAAACACTTGAGACTACTTCCAAAACCATTGGTGGCAATATCACCAACCCTGGCATTTCTCCTGACCAATCGCCCGTAGCCTATGCTACATTTGCCTTTTCCAATAGTGATACGGTCTTATTTGATGCTTCTGATTCGCTATCTCCCACGGGAACGATTAGCAAATACGTATGGGATTTTGGAGATGGAAGCCCCCTCTTTACTACAACGTCTCCTACCGCATCCCACACATACCCTTCTAACTCCAACCAAGGTTCTTACACGGTCACCTTAACGGTCACCAATAGTGCAGGAACATCTTCCCAACAAACCCACTTTGGCCAGATGGTCTACCAAAATGGAGGCCCCCAAGCTACCCTTTCTTTTCCTCTAACCCTATTCCCTCTGCTTCCCCCTTCCAGTGCTACCATCACACAAAGATGTCAAAAAGGCTCCTCTAATAGCTGCTTTGAAAACACAATTCACATTTCTCCACCCTCAAGTGGAACCACCCCTGTCGCCTATCTTGTCTACCTAGACCCGACGATGCAAACTTTTGTGAGCAAAGCCTCCGCAATAGATCCTTCGGCTCTCATACACTGTCAAAAGGACAAACATGCGACCTATTATATTTTTTCTATAGATGCAAGCGGTGCCATTTCGAGCACCTACACCATGGTTTCCAACTAAGAAGAAAAACAATGCCTTTGCACAAACTTTTTCTCATCATCTTCTGTACAAGTAGCAGCCTGAGCCTATTTTCCGCAGAACCTGTGCTCACCAAACCCATACCCTCTCAAGCACCTCTTACAGAAGCGCCCAAAAAGAGCCAAATAAAAAACGATTTTGGCAATGAAACGGAGCTGCGCGTTGCCTACTTTCGCCCCACATCTCCTCGTCTCCGATCCATGTACAAAGGAGCTCGCATCGACTACGGAGTCGAGACAGCGCAACGAATAGTCTTTCGCCTTTTTTCCTGGGCCAATATCAGTTGTTATCCAGATAGTGGTCATACTTTAGGAATCCGACAGCATACATCTCTTCTTCTGACGACTGTAAGCGCAGGCTTGAAATACTCCTTTTCTCTCCATGCTCGCTGGAAATTTTCTCTAGGAATCGGTCCTGCATATTATTTTTTACAGACGCATGAAAAATCTCTCTGTAGCTCGAAGAGCCACTCTTCCTTTCACGACTGGGGAGTAGTTGCAAAATCACAACTGCAATGGTTTTTCTTCCGCACAAACTATGTAGATCTCTTTGCCGACTATCTCTTTCTTCCCCTTCACGGTCCTGAGGATCATGTAGGAGAAACAGGAGGTATCAAAGCAGGCATTGGAATAGGAAAACATTTTTAATGTGTAAAAAAAGCGGTTAAAAAGAAAAACCTGAATTCATCTTAGGAACTGTCCAAGACAGTAGATGACATTATTTTTCTTGTTCATATTCTTTCTTTCATTTACGAGAAATAATAATACCCTGAGAAAAAAGAAGACCTACTTTTATGAGGTCATATAAGTGCATTTACATTATCTACGCTTTGGCATTTTTATGCCTTGGCTGGTTGATTTTTACTTTTCTCTATCAATATGTTGCGGCCGTAGGCTCTTTCAGAGGAGTGGTAGCAGCTTGGCAAGATAGTCGAATTCTAAGCGCTTTATGGCTAAGCATTTTGTCATCTTTCGTTACGGTCTTTTTAGGAATTATTTTCGGCATATCCGTTGGTTATATATTTGCTATGAAAGAGTTTCGGGGCAAAGAACTCATTGAAGTGCTATCTGTTGATGTTCCTCAAACATTTCCACCTGTTGCTGAAGGGATGATCTATCTTTTAATGTTGGGACCGATGTCTCTTTTCAACGTTAATTTAGCATTTACTTTTTCAGCATTAGTAATTGCAAAAATCTATGTTTGCGTTCCTTTTATTATTTCATTCAGCAGTAGAAAATTTAGAGAAATCCGGCAAACAGGAATGAATATGACGGCCAGATCTCTAGGAGCAAATCCTTTCCAAGTATTTACAATGATTTTTTTGCCTCTTGCATTCAAAGATATCGTTGCAGGTTCTGCCCTATGTTGGTCGAGGGCGATGGGTGAATTGGGGGGCAGCTTAATTTTCGCTGGGGTTATCGCCTATAAGACAGAAATTATCCCTACATTTATCGCTACTCAGGCTCAAACTTTGACTGTAGGGGCATTGGCAGCGACAATCCTGGTGACTACAGCATCCACTCTCTCTTTGGTCACCTTTAAAATGCTTACGAGACATTAAGAAATGGCTGAATTAAAAATAGAAAATTTAAGCTCCGGATATCGTGGAAAATCCATTATTAAAAAACTATCTCTCGAAGTACCCCCTTTGGAAACAATGGTAATGATGGGGCCCTCAGGAAGTGGGAAAACCACCCTTCTTTTAACCATCCTAGGGATTATTGCTCCATTTGAAGGAAAGGTCTTTTTGAATGACAAAGATATCAGCAGCCTGCCTATCGAAGATCGCAATATCGGCTATTTACCTCAAGACTATGGGCTTTTTCCTCATATGAATGTTCAAGAAAATGTCGCTTTTGGCCTGAAAGTAAGAGGTGTTCCAAGAGATATAAGAGAAAAAAAAGCACCGAAAATGCTCAAATTGGTGAACTTGAGTGGATTTGAAAAACGAAAGATCAATGAGTTATCTGGAGGGGAAAGGCAAAGGGTAGGCCTTGCAAGAGCGCTCGCCATAGATCCATCCCTTTTACTACTTGATGAACCTCTTTCAAATATAGACCAAGTGACAAAGTATGAAGTTGCGAATCAATTGAAGCAGCTGTTTCAAAAGCTAAAAATCCCCATCATTCTTGTAACACACAATCATGAGGATGCCATTTTCTTAGCAGACAAGCTTGTCATCCTAATCAATGGGGAAATCGAACAAACTGGAACACTCAACGAAGTTTTAGAACATCCTAAGAGCGAATTTATTAAACGGCTCTTAAGACCGTTTTCGTGAGAATAATGACCATAGATCGAAACACACAAGTCGCTTATAGTGAGAAGATTAATTTTAAAAATGCAAATATCTTCCAAAAATGCGCATGATGTCCTGATAGAGGATGAACAAAAAGAGAAGCACTAAGAGCACAAAAAATGGAAAGATCAGACGATCCAGGGTTTTTGGCTTCAGCCGCTTTCTGCTTACGATTTCAATCAAGGAAAGAAGAAGATATCCCCCATCTAAAACTGGGAGCGGTAAAAGGTTGACAAAGCCCAAATTTAAGCTAATGAATCCAAACCAGTAGAGGGTTTCTTTCACTCCCTCGTCCCAACTTTTTTTGACAATCTCCACAATTCCAAGAGGCCCTACCAACCATTTAGGATGGAGTTGTCCTCGAAGAAGCGAGCTTAGGATTTTATAAACCTCAGCACCTGATTTGTAAAATAAAGATAACGGTGATGGATTATATGTAACTTTTAAATCTTGCAAAGGAAGGCCCAAAACAAGCCTGGATCGCTCTTTACCCATCTCTTGTATCGCCATCTGCTTTTGACTGCTACTGCCCAAAGCTTCCACCTCTTTCTGTATCAGCTGCAGACGCTTTGCTGTCTCTTCATCTCCTTTTTCTGCAAGCTCTTTAGGCGTCGTGGGTAGAATGGGTTTTAGCAAATGCAAAGAGCCGGCAGTGGCAACTCCATTTTTTCGTCCAATGGAAGAAATAATAGTTCTCAAGTCATCCATGGAAACAAAAGAAGCAAAACACGCATCGGTTTTCTTCCAAAAGACTGATGGATACTCTTTGCGCTCAACAATCACCAAAACCCGATGCTGCTGCGCCTTTTGCAAAAACTCTTTGCGAGAAGAGATTTTTTCTCCATCGACGGCCAGGATACGATCATTTTTAAGAAGTGGAATCGTGTAGGGATTTCTTGCATCAAAACCCACATACTCCTTTGTCAAAGGAGCCTCCACTATAGCTTCTGCATTTAATAAATAGGGGATCAGATAGAGGTCGTCCAACCGTTTTCTTAATGAAGCATCATAACGCCAATCATCGATTTCGACCTTTTCCTTAGGAGAGAGGTTGAGTGTAGAAAGCATCATGCGCGGGATGCGCGTGTGAAAGGTCGTTTTATTCCTTTGGACAGTCAAGAAAAGAGAAGGTTCATTGATAAGCTGCGATAGCTGCTGCACAGAAAAAACAAGAGAGCCATCTGCCCAAACAATACGATCTTTTTCTTGAATGCCACTATCATAGATGGGAGATAGAGAAGACAAGCCGTTGTTGGGACTTGCATAATATAGGTAAGAAGCAGGGGCAAAAAGACCAATGGTTTTAATACCCTCGAGCATGCGTCCATCTTGATAGGTTGGAAAACTTTGGTCCAAAAGAACAACGCGATGAGAGAAACGAGAGATCTCTTCTGCAGCGATGCGAATCTCAGAACGCTTCAAGGCAGAAGTATATAGAAGGTCGTGCCAATCGCGAAATGGATGCCCGTCATAACTTACAATACGATCTCCAGGTCGAAGTCCGCTCTTATACAAATCGGAAGAAGGGTCAACCCAGCCAATATATTGCGAGTGGGAAGAAAGTGGACTTTCTCTGCCGCCAAGCAGCCAAAGAAGAGTAAAAGCAAAAAAAGCAAATAGAATGTTTGCAAAGGGACCCGCCAAAGCAACGATCAGGCGATCCAATGGTTTTTTTGCGAAAAAACCACCCTCGATCTCCTCCGGCTCCTTCTCTCCTTCCTTTTGCATCCCGGCAATTTTGACAAAGCCACCAAAAGGCAAAGAGCCAATCTGCCATTTCACATTTCCCCGATTCCAGCTATAAATCGGACGGCCGAAACCAATGGAAAAGGTTTCTACGCGCATTCCCCTTTTCAGAGCCATAAAATAATGGCCCAGCTCATGAAGAAAAATCAAAACTCCAATGCCTATGATTGCCAGAAGAATGGAAAAAAATTGATTGATCATTGTGCTCCTTTTTGCTAGGGAATGTCTACCCTCATGCTTGCATGGCTTCTCTTCTCGCTTCTTGATCTACCTCAAAAAGTACCTCTAAATCTACCAGCTCTACTTCCCGATGGGAAGAGATGATTTTCTCTAACTTCTGCCCGATGTCGATCCAGGAAATTTTTTTCTGCAAAAAACGCTCTACTAAAACTTCATTGGCTGCATTCAAAACACAGGGCATGCTCTTTTTTACCTTCAATGCTTCATATGCCAAGGAAAGACAGGGGAATTTTTCTCTATCGGGAGGAAAAAATTCAAGTTTGGGATATCGATGAAAGTCAAATGAAGGAAGGTGGTTTTCCCTGCGCTCGGGATAGGCCAGAGCATACTGTAGCGGAAAAAACATGTTGGGCTCCGATGCCTGAGATAAGATCGAACCATCGATAAATTCCACAAAGCTATGAATCACGCTTTGGGGATGGACCACCACCTCAATTTGATTGGCATCAACTCCAAAAAGATAATGTGCTTCAATCACTTCGAGCCCTTTATTCATCAACGTCGACGAATCAACGGTAATTTTTTTCCCCATGCGATAGGTAGGATGAGATAAAGCTTCTTCTAATGTAACTTTTTTCAAACGATCCGATGAATACTCACGAAACGGACCTCCAGAAGCTGTCAAAATCAGACGTCTGACTTTCGCATTTTCCTTGCGAAGGCATTGAAAAATAGCGCTATGCTCGCTATCCACTGGCAATAAAAGAGTTCCGTGTTTTTTCACTTCATCCATTACCATCCGTCCAGCAGACACCAAAATTTCCTTATTGGCAATAGCAAGAACCTTTTTCGCGCCAATTGCAGACAGCGTGGCGCGTAAGCCTTCCATTCCGCTCATTGCCATGACTACAAGCTCTGCTTCATCTGCACAGGCGATTTCCTCCAGTCCTTCCTTTCCAGAAACAATGGGTAAATAGGGAAATGCAATTCTCAGCTCACGTGCCCTATCCTCATCAAAAACAGCAACTATTTTTGGAGAAAATTCTTCGATCTGTTTTTTTAAGATTTCGATGTTTGATTTTGCGGCCAGTGCATAGATTTGAAACGCATCTTTCATCTGTCGCACAACATCTAACGTCGTCTGTCCAACCGATCCGGTGCTCCCAAATACGCAAATGCTTTTTTTCATAAAAGTTCCCCATGAGATTTAAAGGCTATCATGAGTATCCAAAAAAAACAACTCACCGCAGAAGATAGACCCCTCTTTTTAATGGTCCTTGCCCTTAGGAACTGTCCAATCAGGATCAGCTTTTTTCGACTTTTATACACAAAGAACTTGGAAAATCGGTTTCTGGAGCACGCCAAAAACTCGGTTTTTTCAACCGCGAGAATTTTCGCGTAGCTTCAAAAACCGATTTTCCAAGTTCTTTGTGTATAACTATAGTTTTATTTCTTTTCGGTATTTGTATCTGTATAAACTTCCTTCGAAGGATAAAAAATAAGAGAATTTCTTTTGCAAAAAACATTTTCGGTTCTATAATCATGTTATTACAAAAAAAGTAGCGATTATTTTCAAAGCTCTTTATGTCCCAAAACTTCGGGATAACAAAAAGGATGCAACTTTGTGCAGATCAAAATTAAAAAGCTTTTAGCAAAGGAATCGGGACAAACAAGTTCTCATTACAGATCAAAACTAACTTTTAAATAAAGGAAGGGATTATGAACGAAACCCTAAACAAAAAAACAACCAAGAATCTAAAAGAAATCGAAGATTTCATTTCAAGGGCTATCAAAAAATTAGGAGTAAGAAAAGAGAATGAATTGTGCAAATATCTCCCAATGACCTCTGGTGGCTATATGCACCATTTTACGCTCAGAAAAATGAAGATAAAGCAGCCCGATGAACTTTCGAACCTGATTGAACGCTTCATCATCAATGCGGAAAAACCCACCATTGTGGCTCCCAAGCAAAGAGCTCCCAGAGGATCCCGCAAGCGCCGAGATCAGATCATGTTTTCTCGCATCCAGCTCGAAAGAATGTTGAATATCGCAAGAATTGCTGGCGATCAAGAAATTATTGGAATTTTGAGCCCCAAAAAATCTCTTGCAGGATATAAAAGAGAGCTGATCCAGTCCATTCGCCATAACAAAATCGAACAGGAACTCTGGAATGGATATGTCGAATCTGTCCAGGCAATGCAGCTCGCATCTGCTGCCCAAATGCCCGACGGTATAAATCATTAGTTTGCCGAAACCCTCCGAGATTCTCTGAGGGTTTTTTTCCTTCTTTTGGTCACATTTTCTTCTTAATGAAAGACTTAAAAAAACCAGCTTTGTGCGTTTTTATACACAAAGAATGCAGTTATTTTGGTATAAAACATTTTATACAAAAACCACTTGAAAAGCTGGTTGTGGCAAAAACCAAATTTTCAATGCATTTGTGTATAACTTCTCTTTTTATGTCCCTTTTTTTCTTGTTTTTTTACAAAGTCTGGGATTAGAATATCCTTTTCAGCTTAATCCCTTATTAAAGGAAGGATACAATGTCTGCACAAACACAATCTGAATTTGGAAAGTGGCGATCCTTTCTTTGGCCCATTCATAGTTATGAGCTAAAGAAACTTCTTCCCATGTTTCTAATGTTCTTTTTCATATCTTTTAACTATACGATCTTGCGCGACACCAAAGATACGCTCATCGTAACAGCACCAGGCTCGGGAGCCGAAGCGATTCCCTTTATCAAATTTTGGGGAGTTTTACCTTCAGCAATCATTTTTATGCTGATTTATGCAAAGTTAAGCAACAAGCTCAGCAAACCTGCACTATTTTATGCAACCATTGCCCCTTTTGTGGTCTTTTTTGCGCTCTTCGCGCTAGTGATCTATCCCGCAAAAGAATACCTTCATCCCACTGTCTTCGCCGACTATCTCCAACAACTGCTGCCACAAGGATTTATGGGATTCATTGCAATTTTTCGCAACTGGAGCTATGCCCTTTTCTACATCCTCTCAGAACTTTGGGGAAGCGTGGTACTCTCTCTTCTTTTCTGGGGATTTGCAAACGATATCATGAAGGTAGTGGAAGCCAAGCGTTTTTACTCTCTTTTGGGACTGGGCGCGAACCTCGCGCTGCTTTTCTCTGGACCTGCGATTATTTTCTCTTCTAACATCCGTCAAAAAATTCCCGCTGGAGTCGATGCTTGGGGTGTCTCTTTAAATTATTTGATGAGCATGGTGGTCATCTCTGGTCTCTGCATTATTGCCATCTATTGGTGGATTCAAAAGAATGTATTAACAGATCCTAGATTCTTTGATCCCGCACAGCAAAAAGTAGTCAAAAAATCAAAGCCAAAACTTTCCATGAAAGAAAGCTTTTTGCAACTTGCAAGGTCCAAATATTTGGGACTACTTGCAATACTCGTGATTGCGTATGGCATTTCCATCAACATCGTAGAAGTTACCTGGAAGAGTCAGCTCAAATTGCAATATCCCAACTCAAACGACTACTCCGCATTTATGGGAGCATTCTCCACCTGTACGGGCTTTATTGCAGTTCTCATGATGCTTTTTGTCGGAGGAAACACAATACGTCGCTTTGGCTGGAAAACAGCCGCACTTGTGACCCCCGTAGTTCTCTTGCTTACAGGAACGGCTTTCTTTTCATTTGTTCTTTTCAAAGATTCGATGATGGGAATGATTGCCGCTCTAGGAACCAGCCCACTTATGCTGGCCGTAATTGTAGGCGCGGTCCAAAACATCTTGAGCAAAACCTGCAAATACTCACTCTTCGATCCTACCAAAGAAATGGCTTACATTCCTTTGGATGAAGAGTCAAAAGTAAAAGGAAAAGCAGCCATCGACGTAGTCGGTGCTCGTCTTGGAAAGTCTGGTGGTTCGTTGATTCAACAGGGGCTCATTTTAGCCCTAGGCTCCATTGCTGCCATGACTCCCTATATTGCAGTGATCCTTTTTGCCATTATTTTTCTCTGGATCGTTTCTGCAAGCTCTCTTAATAAACTCTTTCTTGCCAAAACGGCAGAAAAAGGATCCAAGAGCGATGCAGCTGCTTTACCTAAAGCAGAAGAAGCAAAAAAAACAGAGCCTTCGGCTGTTGTTTAATTTCATACCGACCCGGTATCACACTAGATACCGGGCCTTCTTTTTTTTCAATTGAACGGACCATTGATAAGATCTCGAAGAATCTCTATAATACTTTTAACTTTTAGGTATTTATGGCTGCATATTCGAGAGAAAACATACGCAATTTTTCCATTATTGCGCACATTGATCATGGTAAGTCCACCTTAGCAGATCGGCTATTGGAGATTACCAGCACGGTTCCAAAAAGGGAGATGCACGAACAGTTCCTCGATAGCATGGATCTTGAGAGGGAACGGGGCATTACGATCAAAGCCCATCCTGTCACGATGTTCTACCAAGCAAAAAATCAGACCATCTATCAAATCAACTTTATCGATACTCCAGGCCACGTAGACTTTTCCTATGAGGTTTCTAGATCCCTTGCCGCTTGTGAGGGCGCCCTTCTTGTCATCGATGCAACTCAGGGCGTGCAAGCACAAACACTTGCCAACGTTCTGTTGGCTATGGATAGAAATCTAGAAATTCTTCCCGTTTTGAATAAAATCGATCTCCCATCCGCTCATCCTGAAGAGGCTAAAAAACAGATCGAAGACATTTTAGGAATCAGCACAGAAAACCTGGTATTGGCGTCTGGGAAGACAGGAGAGGGAGTAGAAGAGATTTTGGAACGCATCATTACGCACATCCCCCCTCCCAAAGAACCAGAAGATGACTGTTTGCGCGCTTTGGTCTTCGACTCTCATTACGATCCTTATCGCGGAGCGATGGCCTATGTGCGCATCATAAGCGGAGAGATTAGAAAAAAATCACAAATTCGCATGATGTCTTCTGGCAAAACCTTCGAAGTGCTAGAGGTGGGCATCTTCTCTCCCACCGAAAAACCTGTAGAAGTGCTTCGTCCAGGAGAGGTGGGCTACTTTACCGCCAACATGAAAAACACTTCGGATATAAAGATTGGCGATACAGTTACGCTCCACAAAAATCCATCTCCCTCTCCTTTGCCTGGTTTTAAAGTTATCTCTCCTGTTGTCTTTGCCAGTATCTATCCTGTCGACTCTTCCGACTATGAGCTCCTCCGCGAATCTCTCAACAAACTCCAATTGAACGACTCTGCTCTTTACATCGAACAAGAAAGTAGCCAAGCATTAGGATTTGGTTTTCGTTGTGGTTTTTTAGGTCTTTTGCATCTTGAAATCGTCTTTGAACGCTTGCGAAGAGAGTTTGGGCTGGACATCATCACCACAGCTCCTAGCGTTGTCTATCGCATCGTGATGCGCGATGGAACGAAAAAAGAAATCGACAACGTAGCTCATTATCCAGACCCTTCTTCCATTGAACGGGTTGAAGAGCCCTGGGTAAAAAGCCACATCATGATTCCGTCTGAATATTTGGGAGCAGCGATGGGCTTATGCCTGGAGAAAAGGGGTAACTTACTCAAAACCGAATCGCTTGATTCCAAACGCCTTCTTTTGACCTATCGTCTACCTCTCAATGAGATTTTGACCGATTTCAATGACAAGCTCAAATCGATCACCCGTGGGTATGGTTCGTTTGATTATGAGTTTGAAAACTATGAAGAGGGCGACATCATCAAACTAGAAATTCGAGTGAACGAAGAGAGTGTAGATGCCTTTTCCTGCATGGTGCATCGATCAAAAGCGGAAAACAAGGGAAGGGCCATCTGCAAAAAACTCAAAGAGGTGATTCCTCAGCAGCTCTTTAAAGTTCCCATCCAAGCGGCAATCGGAGGAAAAATCATTGCCAGAGAAACCATCAGCGCCCTTACAAAAAATGTCACTGCCAAATGCTACGGCGGCGATATTACTCGTAAGCGCAAACTCTGGGAAAAGCAGAAAAAAGGCAAAAAGCGCATGAAGGAAATTGGCAAGGTAGAAATTCCTCAAAGCGCCTTTATGGAAGTCCTCAAGGCAAATGAGTAGAAAAGCTTTTCGTTCTTACTTTTTGTCCCCGTAGCTCAGCGGATAGAGCGGTCGCCTCCTAAGCGACAGGTCGCACGTTCAACTCGTGTCGGGGACGCCATTTTAATAAGCAGTATTTTCTTCTTGCCATCTTTCTTTTTACTTCATAAAATGTTTTTTATTTTTTACAGGAAGGTCTATGAAAGGTTTTTCTTCTCTCAAAAAATCTGTTCTGATTCTTTTCTTTAGTTGCCTTATGTGCTCGACCCGCCTTCTTTATGCCGATTGCCTACAAGAAGGAGACCTGGCACGTCTATTGCAAAATCCCAACAAAAAGAAAATAATCGACCTTTCTCAAAAGATCATAGGTTCTTTACAAGATCAACAGAACAAAGATCAAACCAGAGCAATTGCAAAAGGATCAGATGAACAGCTCCTTCTTTCGGCAGACTCTGCAGTCGAGGTTGGAGGACAACTATCCCCTCTCGAAGAAGTAATCTATCAATCGGTCAACGATTTCATCGAAGAAAAAGGTCGTTATGCAGAAGCCCTGCGCGCACTACAGTTCATTGGAGAAAAACTTCCTCAGTGGGCGAAAGCTTGGCCGCAGTGGAATAGCGATCAACGGCAAAGCGCAGAAACGGAATTTTTCGACCTCATCGACCTTGCGGGCAGAAATATTTGCATTTCTCTCTTGTTAAATGATGATCCTTGTTACTACATGCTTCTAGGAATGGTCAATATGCTCTCCGGCGACATGCAAGAAGCAAAGGAGTGCTTTGAAGAAAGTCTTGCCATCGACTCAGAGCAGAGCAAATTCCAAAATGGCACCACATCTACGATTTATTGCTCATCAAATCCCTCTCTCTTTATCCAAGACACCAGGAAGATGATCGCAATGTGCGATGACATGCTAAAACTTCCTCCTCGGGACGATTATGAGAAATCAGCCATATAATTTTCTGCGAAAACCCTGTCAAAAAAACCTGCTAAAAGCTTGCCTCTGTTCTCTGATTGTTTTTGCCTTCTTTTTCAAAGACATTAGAGCTTTTGCGGATTCTGCAGAGCCTAGCTATCTACAAACCATTTTTCAATGGTTCGACTCGATAAACATTTTCAAAGAAAGTCCCAAATCGAAAAAGGAAGTTCCTCTCGAAGAACAGATACAAACATTATTTTGTCACAAGATAGATAATCCTTTATCGCAAGAGGTGATTGAAGAGCTCAAAAATGCCGACAAAACGTTAGACAAAGAGTTTCTCCTATTGTCCGATGAACAAAAAGCCAATGCGCACTATCAGCTAGCCTTGGCGACTCTTCGACTGATAGATTTGCAGCGACAAATTTGGGAAGAAAATTTTGCCAAAGGGCTCGAAACACCCCGCAACCGCGAGGCTGTATACAATGAATTGACCCCTCTACTTCCTTTCCTCGACATGCACATCAATAAAGCCCTGGAACTCAACCAGCACCACCCGGGCATCTATCTCGCTACTGGACTGAGAGAAATGCTCTCGGGACGCATTGATTCTGCAAAGGCAAATTTCGAAATAAGCCTCTCTTTGAGTTCGCCATCTTCCCCCGATTCCACAAATGCTCATCTTCTGATTGAAATTTGCAACACCATCATCAACAGCAACGCAAACTAAGTTTTTATATGCGCATCACCATCTTTTGTCTGCTCTTTTTGTCTCTTACCTTTTCGTCCGAAAAAATTTTTGCACAACCAGAGGTGCCCTCCTCAAATGGGCAGATGGATCAAAATTCTGTTCTTGAGTTTGATGTAGAAAACGCTCTTGGCTATTTACAGTCTCTCCATTCGTATTTACAGAACTTAGGAGGAGAGTCTCTCTATTGCACTCTTAGAGAAAAAAGCGAAGAAGAGAGAAAAAGAATCCAAGAGGAGCTTTCCGATCTTCTCTCTTTTATTTACCAACACATGGAACATAAACCTGGTTTTTGCGGCGGCCTTGCAAGCATCGGCCTTGCTGGGCTTTTTCTTGCTCTTGATGACTTTTTGAAAGAAATTGCCAAGGTCCAAGATAAAAAAGCAGTTGCTGCGAAAATCTACAGATTTTTCAACTATCTTGGCTGCAAAGACACAATCCTCACTACCTGCTTTCCCCCGAGAGATCTCGAAAGTCCTTAGGAACGATAATAGTGATGAACCCCTTCGGCAATTCCAAAGGCAATTCTTTCCAAGTATTCGCGCGTACGCAGCAATTTACGTTCGCCAGTATTTGTAATGTACCCTCCTTCGACCAAAATCGCAGGGATCACCGTTTCGCGTGTCACCACAAGATTTGCCGATCGAACACCGCGGGATGGAGCATTTGTTCTCAGCACCGTTTTTTCCAATACGGCAAGCGCTAGCCGTTTGGAATCGCGAGAGCGCCGTTTATTTTCCAGAGAATCGGTATAATAAACCTCGATGCCATGCACATCTTTGCTAGGACAAGAGTTAAAATGGATGCTGACAAAAAGCTCTGCATGCGCATGATTCGCAATAAAAACGCGCCTTTCGAGTGGAACAAAAAAGTCCGAGGTGCGCGTCATGACTACGCGATATCCGAGCTTCTCCAAATCTTTTTTCACAAGCTTTGCAGTTAGTAAATTGAGTTTTTTTTCCTCACAAGAGGGCTTTCGACCCTTAGCTCCGATGAAAAAGCCCCCATGCCCTGGATCTAAAACAACCAGGGGACGTGAAGATTTCAGAGAAGCTTTTTCCCTGTGCTCTTCAGAAAAAAGCGTTTGAGAAAAGGTCAAGAAAAGAGCCCATGCAAGAAAAACCCATGTTTCAAGTCGTTTCGGCATAAAGAGCATCGCACATCTCCTTGGCTACTTTCCGATCATCAAACTCACAACGTTTATGAGAAAAAATCTGATAGGTTTCATGCCCTTTGCCGGCAATCAATATGAGGTCATCTTTCTGCGCCATGCGTACAATTTTTTCTATTGCTTTTCTGCGATCCAGTTCAACAAGATAGCGGTTCGATGCAAAGCCAGCTAGAATTTCATCTGCAATTTTTTGAGGCTCTTCGGACCTTGGGTTGTCTGACGTAACCACAACAAAGTCTGAAAACTCTTCTGCCACTTTTGCCATGAGCGGCCTTTTTTCCCGATCTCGATTTCCTCCACATCCAAAAAGAGTTAAAATTCTTTTTTTACAAAGCTTGCGCAATACCTGCAATACCTGAGAAAGAGCATCTACTTTATGGGCATAATCGACAAAAACAGAAAATGGATTTTTTTGATCCACACGCTCGAGTCTTCCGGGCACTTGGGGAAAATGGACAAAAGCATTTTTCATTTCACAAAGTGTCGATCCCCTCACAAGTCCCACAGAAACTGCTGCGAGAAGATTGGAAAGATTGTAAGTGCCAATGAGTGGAATGGAAAACACTTCTTTTTCATTTTTCCACGTCAGAGTTGCCTTAGTTCCGGCCACACCTGTCTCAATATCACTTGCACGAAGATCGGCTTTTTTTTCCATTCCGTAAAAGAAAACACTTCCGCGAGTTTCGCTTGCAATTTTTTCGCTCACGGAGCTGTCGGCGTTGAGAATGGCCCAACATTTTTTTCCATTTTTCTCAGACAGCAAGGTAGAAAAAAGCTTTCGTTTTGAAGATAAATAATGGGCAATGTCTTTGTGGTAATCGAGATGCTCATGCGTGAGATTGGTAAACAGAGCAATGTCAAAGTCAATGCAGTCTGTTCTTCCTTGATCCAGGCCGTGGGAAGAGACCTCCATAGCGCAGGCCTTGCATCCTGCTAAAACCATCTCTCGTAAAAATTTTTGATTGGTCATCGCATCATAAGTGGTCATGGAAGAAGGGTAAGAGTTTTGATGCGTCATGACCTCCACGGTTCCAATCATTCCGCAACAGGTGCCCAGATTTTGTAAAAGATGGCGAATCAGATAGGTGGTTGTCGTTTTTCCACTAGTGCCCGTAATGCCGATGAGAAAAAGCTCCTGACTCGGATAAGAATAGTAGCGGGCCGAAATTTCAGCTTCGATGTGCGCAGGATCTGGATGGATAATCTGGACAATTTTTTTATCTAAAAAGGGATCGTAGAAATCGGTAAGAACAGCAACAGCACCATTGGAAACAGCCTCGGAAACGAATCGTGTGGCATCAACACAACGGCCTTTCTTAGCAATAAAAAGATTGCCGGGAGCAACACGTTTCGAATCGTTGCACACTCCTGAAATTTCAGCCTCTTTACTTCCCTTCCATTTTAGGCCAGGTGTTCTGCTAAAAAGCTTTTTTAAGTTCACATCCCTCCCCCATTCCAATGTCGATAGAGTTCGTTCATCTCACCCACCTCTTGCATCCAGTCTGCTTTTTTGGAATCTCTTCTTGGATCACCAATAGGATACCCAAAAGGATCATCAGGAACAACACCTAAATATTGTAAAGAGCGCTTGGCAATTTCTCGAAAAATGGGACCCGCACACACACCGCCCATATAAGACTTCCCCATGCCGGGAATAAATTTTACCTCTGGCTCATCCACAACAACCATCAATACAAAGCGTGGATTCGCAGCTGGAGCCATCCCAATGAAGGAGGAGATGTAGTGTTGGTGTGAGTAGGCTCCATTGATAATTTTTTCCGAAGTGCCCGTTTTTCCCGCTTCGCTATAGCCCTCTACATCCGCCCAAGGAGATGTCCCTCCCCTTTTTGTGACAAATTTCATCGCCTTCACAATCTCTTTTGCACTCTCTTGAGACAGAATTCTTCTTCTTTTTTGCACGCTGATTGCATGTTCGAACAAAACCTCTTCTTCTCCACTTCTCTTCTTTTTGACAATTTTTCGCACCAGGGTAGGGCGCACTTCCCAACCACCATTGGCAATCATGGCATAATTTTTGATCATTTGGACGCTGCTCACTAAAATATTATGTCCCCAAGCAAGAGAATAGGGAGTAGATAGTGACCATTCCAGTTTTCCGTTGGGATGGAGCTTTCCAGGAGTGGGTACTTTTCCAGGATTTTCTCCAGGCAGCTCAATCTTCGTACTAACGCCAAATCCCATCCAATCGGTCAGAGCCTTGCGATACCATTCGTCTCCCATGCGATCGATTACGCGCTGGATCAGTTTCGTCATATACACATTGGAGGACTTTTGCAATCCCAAATACATATTAAGGTAATTGTGCATATGGGTATCTTTGATAGGAGTGGCGCGTCCGGGAACCCGGCCATTGGAAGTTGCAATCTTTTCCTGCGGGGAAAAAAGCGGAGCTTTTCCCGATGCGATCAGCTCCTCATTGGCTTTAAAACAGATAGCTAGGGTAATGGGTTTAAAAATGCTTCCCGGTTCAAAGGCATCGGTCACAGCTTTGACACGGGTATGTTCTTCCAATAAGGGGTTGTTAAAATATTTCTGGTACTGGGTCAAATCAAAACAGGGATATTGCGCCGCACATAAAATCTCGCCGCTATAAGGGTCCATCATTAAGGCCCATCCGCCTTTAGCGTGAATTTTTTCAATGAAACTCTTTAGCTCTTCTTCTGCAATGGCCTGAAGGTAATGGTTGATCGTTAAATAGATATCGGCTCCATTTTCAGGATCTTGGATGATTCTGCCCGTATCCAACGGGTGTCTTGGAGAACTTAGAATGATTCTTTTTCCGAGAGTTCCACTGAGCATTTTTTGAAAATAGAGCTCTAGGCCTCCTGTGGGGATGTTTTGGAAGGTCACCTGATCTCTTTCTTGTTGTACCGTATGGAGAAGTTGTCCTAAGAGAGAAGAAAAGGGATAGGAGCGCTTAAAATCTTGCACGAAATAGATGGCATTCGAAGCGATTTTGTTTTTCTTTGCGTAAGGGATCCACCACTGCAGAATTTTTTCTTTGAGGCTGCGGTCCATCCAAGAGAGAATTTTTCGACTTCTACTTTTGCGAAAAAAGGAGTGCAGTATTTTCTTTTTTTCTTCCAAAGATGTGAGAGGAGCAAACGCAAAAATTTTCTGAGCCACCTCATTTTTGTGGGCGATGGGCAGTGCCTCGGGATCAATAAAAAGATGAAACTTCATCACATCGACGACAAAGGGCTGTTCATCTTCGGGATGGCCCTGTTTCACAGAGGTATTGGAAAAAAACGATCCTCGCATGAAAGGCTCGATGACTAGATGTTCATGCTGTGCTCTTCCCAGTTCTGCCCATTTTTCTCCTTCGATGATCTGCACCTTGTAAAATTGCATGATAAGAAGGCAAAAGAGGAAAAAAAGAAAAATAGAAATGACGACAAGTCTTCGATGATCATAGGAATAATGGGGCCACTTGGGGTGCATGGTTACTTCGCTCCAACCGTCACAGAAATCGAATAGGAAGATGGCCGCAGATCCTCTTTTTGATCTTGCAATGCGTTTCCTTCTGCAACAGTTAGAATATCACCAACGTGTGGATGTTTTAAATGAGAAAACTCTGCTCTTTGAGCAAGTTCGAATAGATGAGAGGGCCTTTCGAACTGGTCGATCTCATATTGGAGCCTTTGATTTTCTTCTACAATCGCCTCCACCTCTTTGATCTTCTGAGGAAGTGCTATTTTCAAAGAGATCG
>JAJZPH010000009.1 GCA_021811265.1 bacterium | reverse complement strand
TTGGAAGGGAGAGTTGAAGATTTGGTCTTCCACAGGAAATCTTCTTTATGGCCTTTGTCTTTCTTCTCCTGCTTCTTCTATTCTTTCTTTAAAAGATGGTCGATTTGTAACTATCTCAAACGATGGGAAATATAGGGTTTGGAATCTAAAAGATGGAAAATGTGAACAAGAACAGGAGATAGAGACCCATTTAGGATGTAAAAATTTTTATCTTGCTCAGCGTGAAGATAGCAATCTATCTATTTTTATAATTGAAGCAAATCAACCTTGTGAACACACAATTTTTGATTTAAGAACGGGAAAAGCACTAGGTCGATCCTTGATTGCAGAGTCTTTTTGGATGTCAAAAGAAAAGGTGGTCAGCTTTTTTGATAAAAGGGTTTTTTTGTGGAATGTTGTTTCTGGTAAATGCGTTCGACAAATGCAGTGTCCTTCTGATGTGACTGATTGCATTCTTCTTCAGGATGGCTCTCTTCTCATTGGCCATAACCAGACTCTACAGAAATGGGATCCAAGCAAAGAAGGTGGTGTAAAAACTTGGAATCGGCAGGTAAATGCTCTTCTTCAGCTTCGAGATGGGCGCATTGTGATTGGATCGCCCGGTACATTAGAAGTATGGAGCTCTGACATGGAGGAATGTTTGTCTACTTGGAATGGATATAACAGAGGTTTTCTTTTGCAGCTCGAAAGTGGGGTTTTAGTTGATACATCCCGTGAGGGTTTAGGGTGGAACGTAAAAACAGGACAACTTATTTATCCTTCTGTCGATATCGAATGGATAAAATATAAGAAAAAAATTCAAGATTTCGAAAATTTTTGTGAATTAACTTGGGATCAAGATCGTTACAAAATATTAGATCTCTCTCAAGAAAGTGATCTGCGATGGGCTTTAGAAAATGAGGCACAATTACAGGTAGGAGTCGAGCTTCGTGAGGGATTTTTAGTTTATGAGAGTTTCATGGTCTTAAAAGTTTTAGATCCTAAAGCTAATGTTTTTTTACAATCTTTTAAAACTACGGAGCTATTAGTTACGGCATGCTTACTCAAGGATGGTTCTTTAGCAATTGTCAACCAGCAGATCGATCCGGCGCAAGGAGAAAGAATAATCGTTTGGGATCCACGTACAGGAAAACACCTTCGTGTTGTAGATTCACCACTAGACCCCTCTAAGCCTCTTGTATATTTACGATCAGAGCCCCCTGAGCAACAAGAACCATCTTCAATAGAACAGTGTCGTTTTTTAGAAAAGGTTGTACCCAATGAGGCTTCTTCTTCTATGTTAAAAATTTGGAACTCCCTACCAGAAGCTTTCAAAAATTTTCAATTCTCTCCTGAAGAAGAAGACTTTCCCATGATCCAACTAGATGACGGTTCTTTTGTCTTTTCCTCTTATGTCTTTTCCTCTTATGAGAGAGCGAGCATAGAGATTTGGAATAGGGAAGCAAACAAACGTCTAGAGATTTTAGGAGGAGGTGATTTAAATGGAATCTTCCTTCTTCAAGATGGATCTATTCTTACCTGGATAGAAAAAAAACCTAATATAAGAATTTGGAACCCAGTAGATGGTAAAATGGTTCAAATCCTTCGCGGACACCTGGATTCTGTCACCTGTGCCATACAATTACAAGAAGGAGCCGTGGTTAGTGGTTCAGAAGACAATACTTTAAAGGTTTGGGAGTTGAAAGGAGGAAATTGTTTACAAACTTTGCAAGGCCATCAAAAAACTGTTACTTCTGTTCTTCAGCTATCCGAAGATAGGGTGTTGAGTGGATCGGAAGATGGAGCTTTGAAAATTTGGAATCTTGTAACTGGAGAATGTCTAAAGACTATTCCCTGCAAAAGGCCTGTCCTTTCCCTTTTCCGGCTTCAAGATGGGCGCATTTTGAGTAGAAGTGAAAAAGATAAGAATAGCGATTTTCTTCAGTTATGGGATTTGAGGAAAGGAGTACCGATACGAAGCTTGACTGTTCAGAAGGGTATGTTCGATCAGATTCGATTCCAGGATGAGGTTCTTGGCAGGGAGAAAATTCACTTGGATATTTGGCATCCATTTCTCTTGCCTCCTTCCTTCCCAGATCTTTTTTCTTCTCTTTCTCCATTCCTTAATAAACTGGAGGAGCAGGTCAAGGAAGAGGTTTTAAAAAGAGAACTTCCCTTAGGCACTCAATATAAATGCCAATGGACAAAAAAACTTCTGCAAAATCCCGTAAGACTCAAATGCGGGCATATTTTTGAAGCAGTTTCTTTCGAAAAGCAGGAATGCCCCCTTTGTAAAGCCCTCATTCAGGGAGGCGTTTGTATCGATTTGAAGTTGCAAGAGACACTGGTAGCTGCCATAAAAAAATATTCCGTCCCCCAAATGACTACAGCATTTGTTGGAGAAGCGCCGGACAAAGTATTAGACCTTCAATCTCAGGCGCGTGTGCACATGGAGCAGAAAGAATTTACAAAAGCTTTGGATAAATATTTTGACGTCCTTCAATTCACTAAACAAAGTTCTGCCTATCTTCCCATTATACAGATCTTAAAAGAACATTTTCCAAGACAGGCTCCTTTGGCTTTTCTTCACCTCGCCAAAATCCAAGCTAAAGAAGAAGATATTGTTGGCGTCCAAGAAACCCTTCGCTCTCTTAGTGATTTGTTAAAATGGCCTGAACTTTTTGAGCTTTTGGGAGAATGTGCTTTGCTAGCCAAAGAACCAGAAGAAGCTCGAGCTTTTTATAAACAAGCTGTAGAACAATATGAATCTAGGGATCAAAAAGAAGATTTTATTCGGGTAGGTGAAAAGCTTTTGGCTTTTGATCTTGATGATGCTTCTCTTTACGAAAAGCTCTTAAAACTCTACGAAGAAAACGAGAAAAAAATTGCTCTTTTGTGCATAGGCATTTTAGCCTTTAGGAAAAGCAATCCAACAAGAGTAAAAGATCTTGTGGAACAAGCGGAAAAAATAGATCCGGGCAATTCTCTTTTTTCTTTGATTTACCGTTATATTGACCCTTGTTTTAGGGTCGTATAGGATTTCGGTTAGTTTTTGGGCGTTGTAAAAAACAACTTTTATGGTTTTCGAGTAAAAATAGCCCAAACTACCCCTTGATCATTAATCCTCAGTGTCGTTAAGCTGAATACTCGTTTCATTTAAGCTACCTTGTTGAGGAACCAGATGAGCTCTACTATTACAGATAAGATTAAAAAAAATCTTTTAGACTTTCTCAAAAAAAATAAAAAGGCAGACCTTGTCAGCACCTATCTCTGCTTCGTCGAGAACAAATTTCATCTGGCGCCTGTACTTTTTCCCAAAGAAAAGAAGATTTATCAAAATCTAGACAATTTGCTACAGCACCTGGAAAAAGAGGGAAAACTTTGGAGAGAGACAGAATTAAAAATACAGCTAGGGCAGCAGACCGTAAACGAACAGACCAGAAGAATCTACATCTGTCCCTTTACCGGCAAAGCTTTTGGAGACAACACCTGCCCCAATCCGCAAGATGCCATCTATGACTGGGTCTCGAACTGCCCAGAAAATACAGAACGTGTCGGCGGACTGAAAGCCAAACGTTTCTACGTCTCTGAAGACCCCGAAGTGATCAAAAACTATATTCCTAAAGAAAAAAAGACGATCAATAAAATTGTCTACTCCTCCGCCATTACGGGAAAATTGTTCAATAGCAAAGAAGCTGTTGTAGAAGATTTTAAAAAAAATCAGATCAAACCCTTGACTCTTCTCGAAGTACAAAATCAAAATCGCTTTGAACTCGAAGAGGAATTTTTAAACTTTCTACAAAATCTTCTCACGGAAGACAAAATCACCAAATTTGTGGAAGACCTGGCAGAAATAGAGGAGTTTGCACCTCATGTGCAGCGTTGGACTTCTGAAGAAAAATAGGGAGCTCCACCCTCTACATCAGTTTGTTTCTACCTCGCCAGAAGAGACTCTGCGTCATGGAAGTGTTATTGCCCCCTTGCTCAAACCCAATTCTATACTCGCTCTGATCGGAGATCTGGGAGCTGGAAAAACAACGCTCATCAAGGGCCTTGTCCAAGCCCTCTTTCCCTCCTTTTTGCCAGAGGAAATTCAGAGCCCCACCTTTACCTACCTGCATGTTTTAGAAACCAATCCCCCCATTTATCATTTTGATCTCTATCGTATCCAGAGTCAGCAAGAGTTTCTAGCTATGGGTTTTGACGAATATTTTTTTCAATCGGGAATCTGCTTGATCGAATGGGCAGAGTGCATTCTCCCTCTGCTACCCTTTGCATCTTTAGTTTTAGAAATTTTGCATGTAGATCAAGAGAGCCGAAAATTGTCGCTTTTTTCTGTTTGATCCATTATTTTTCTTACAAACATAGCCAAACAAATTTTCCTCAGGGTTTGGATATAGAAAGAAAGCGCACATGAACCTACTTTCTCACGATGTCTTTGTTTGTATCGATTGCGAAGCTACTGGGCTTGACACAGAGTCGGACCGCGTCATTGAAATCGCTGCTGTAAAATTCACTTTTCAAGAGATTCTCGATTCAATGGAAAGCCTCATCGATCCGGGTTGCACTATTTCCGCAGCATCTCAGGAGATCCACCACATTTCTCAAGACATGGTCCAGAACAAGCCAAAAGTCCAAGAGATTCTCCCCGCTTTGCTTAAGTTCATCGACAAGCATATTCTTGTAGGCCACGGCATCGGTTTTGACATTGCTCTTTTAACAGAAGAAGCAAAACGCGCACAGATTCCATCTTCTCTTCCTTCTCTCATCTCCATCGACACACTGCGGCTGGCAAGGCTCTATGGAGAAAGTCCTTCCAACTCTCTTGAGCAGCTCAGAAAACATTTCAATATCGAGCCAGAAGGCGCTCATCGCGCTATGAGCGACGTGATTGTCAATATCGAAATTTTCAAACATCTCTCCTCCCCTTTTAAAACTACTAAAGAGCTTCTTACTCGCCTAGAAAAGCCCATACAGATCAAGACAATGCCTCTTGGAAAGTACAAAGGAAGAAGGTTTGATGAAATCCCCCTTGAATATCTGCATTGGGCATTGAAAAAAGATTTTGATCAGGATTTGCGATTCTCCATTGAAGTCGAACTGCGCAAACGCAAACGGGGAAAGAGCTTCGAGCAGGCTGCAAATCCCTTCTCTTCTCTTTTTTAAAGGAAGTTGCTAATGAAAGGAAAGCCTCTTGACACTGCGATATCAATAATGATATCATGTGAATATGAGCCAGTGGCAAAAGCTAATACAGAAGATCTTAGAAGGAAAAAACACCTCTTACGAAGAAGCCAAAAACGTTCTTTTTCACCTAGGCTTTGAATTAAAAATTAGAGGCTCTCATCACATATTTAGAAAAAATGGCTACATTAAGAACGTGTCGATTAAACGGCGCAGTCAGCTATTGCCGTACCAGATGAGGGACTTAAAGGAAATATTGAGGGACCATGAATACTAAGAAGAAACTAGGTTATTATCTAAATCTTGATTGGACATATACCATTGAAACAGAAACGTCCAATGGGCATCGGTATTTCATTATTAGAGTTAATGAGCTTCCCGGTGTTTGTACTGATGCAGAAAGCATCGAAGAAGGCATGCAACTCATCAAAGAAGCAATAGAGGGCGCTGTTGCACTATATCTTAAAAATGGAGAACCTGTTCCGGAACCTATCAAAAAAGCAGACTTCAAGGGAAACATCGCATATCGCACAACAAGCGAGCGTCACTATAGTGTTGCAAAAGTGGCAAAAGAAATGCACAAGTCCATAAGCAAAACAATTGATGATCTTGTTGATATTGGCTTAGAAAAAGGGCATTTTGTTTCTTGAAGGAGATCCCTTTGAAAACCTAAAACTGGGTTTCCAAAGAGCAATCCTTCTGGGAAGAGCGCAGCTCTCGAGTCCTTAGCTGATAACATTGATGAAACATTTTCGGAGGTGCAAGATGGTGCAAAAACTCAAACTGGAAGATCTTCCTCTGCAAGGGAAAAAAGTTCTCATGCGCGTAGATTTTAACGTTCCGATGAAGCTCGGAAAGATCCTTGATGATAGCCGCATCAGAGCAACGCTTCCCTCTATTGAAAAAATTCTGGAAAAAGGAGCCGCGCTTATCCTGATGAGCCATTTGGGAAGGCCGGAGGGGAAAAAAGATAAAACTTTTTCCTTAGCTCCCATCGCAAAACATCTGGGCGAACTTTTACACCAAGAGGTCTTCTTTGCCGAAGATTGCATCGGACCTGAGGCAGAAAAAAAAGCACAAAAGTTAAAGCCAAAAGAAATTCTTCTGCTCGAAAATTTACGTTTTTATCCTGCAGAAGAAGATCCCAAGCAAGATCCCTCTTTTGCAAAAAAACTAAGCCAACTCGCCGATTTCTATGTCAACGATGCTTTTGGGGCAGCTCACAGAGCCCATTCTTCTATTACTGAAGTTCCCAAATATTTCCCAAATAAGTCCGCTGCGGGATGTTTGATGCAAAAAGAGATCTTTTTTTTAAGCGGTTTGTTAGAAACGCCCAAGCATCCTTTTTTTGCGATCATCGGCGGCGCCAAACTCTCTTCCAAAATGGGTGTTGTATTGCAGCTGTTGCAAAAAGTAGATAGGCTCTTTCTCGGCGGAGGCATGGTCTTTCCCTTTTTACAAGCACAAAACATTCCCATTGGATCCTCGCTTTCCGAACAAGCCCTTGTTCCCAAAATACAAGCACTTTTCAAGGAAAAGCAAATCAAAGATAAAATCAGGCTTCCTGTCGATCTTGTGGTCGCAGATTCTTTCACAAATGATGCGACAACCAGGATCGTTTCTACAAAAGATGGAGTGCCAGAACATTGGCAGGGTTTGGACATTGGTCCTAAAACCTGCCAGGTGTGGAAAGAAGAGCTGCCAACTGCTGCCACGATTTTTTGGAATGGCCCTCTTGGGGTCTATGAATTTCCAAAATTTTCCACTGGAACAGATAGCATCGCAACAGCTCTCGCCTCTCTTTCATCCACGAGAATTGTCGGAGGAGGAGACTCTCTGGCCTCTATTGCAAAACTAGATCTCTCGGGCCGCTTTACCCACCTATCCACAGGTGGAGGAGCCTCTTTGGAACTGATCGAAGAGGGCCATCTTCCAGGGATCGATGCACTCAGCAATGTTTCAAATAAAAAATAAGGAGGTTTTGTTTTTTATCTCATTACAGATTAGTCGCTTGTTTTCAAAAAAATGGACTATAGGGAAAGAAAAAAGAGACCTTTGAAAAATAAGCTTCTTCCACTATAATCTAGGATTCACCCAAAGAAGGTTTCGCCCCAAAAAAAGCGTGCGTAAAAAAACATTCTTCTTGCCAGTGGCAGGTGTAATCTTTTCTTTTCAACAACTAAAGGACTCCTATGTCCTCTAATACGCAACAAAAAAGCGGGGCTCTTCGTTCCCTTTTCTGGCCAATTTATGGTGGGGAATATAAAAAATTTATTCCCATGTTGTTGATTTTCTTTTTGATTGCCTTTGTATACAACATGCTGCGGGCAGTCAAAGATGCACTCGTTGTCACAGCACCCGATTCCGGCGCTGAAGCCCTTCCTTTTATTAAAGTATGGGTCATGCTTCCCACGGCATTTATTTTTAGCTTTATTTACTCCGGCCTTTGCAACCGCTTTAGCCGTGATAAGGTGGTCTATTGGATGATTAGTATTTTCTTGGTTTTCTTTGCCGCCTTTACCTTTGTTCTCTATCCTTTACGCGAAACGATTCACTTGCATTCACTTGCAGAAAAGCTCAGCACTATTTTACCCCAAGGATGCAAAGGATTGATTGCTCTTTTGCAGAACTGGACGTTGACCCTTTTTTACGTCATGTCAGAGATGTGGGGAACCTTTATTTTGACCGTTCTTTTCTGGGGATTTGCCAACGATGTGATTTCCGTTCCGGAAGCCAAACGCTTCTATCCCCTTTTAGGAGTGGGCGCCAATTTTTCCAATATTTTTTCCGGTAATACCACTCTCTTTCTCTCCTCCACTCCCTACAATCCAAATTTTTTCTTTGGAAACAATGCCTGGGACCAATCGATTTTTTACCTCACCATTCTTATCCTCATCATCGGAGCGGGAATCATGCTGATCTTCCGCCATCTCCATTCCAATGTATTTCCTATTCCAGCTGTACGCATGACAAATAATGTAGCAATCCCACCACCTAAAAAGGAAAAACTCTCATTAAAGAAAAACTTTTCCTATCTTGCCGGCTCCAAATATCTCATCTGCATTGCCATCATTGTTCTTGCCTATAACATCACCATCAATCTGACCGAGGTGCTCTGGAAAAATCAGGTTAAAAGCCTCTACCCTCTTCCTGCAGATTACTTTGCCTATATGGGCCATGTGCAGATTTTTATGGGAATACTGGCAACGAGCATTGCTACTTTTGTCTCTAGCAATTTTCTTCGCAAGTTTGGCTGGACCTTTTCGGCTCTGTTTACTCCTATCGTAGTGCTCGCAACCGGCATCGCATTTTTCCTCTGTTCGATTTTACAATCCTCTTCTCTTCTCGCTTCCATTTCCTCCTTTTTACACTACTCTCCGCTTGCTCTCTGCGTCTTTTTCGGAAGCATGCAAAACTGCATGGCGAGGGCTTCCAAATACACTCTTTTCGATGCAACGAAAGAAATTGCCTTCATTCCCTTGAGCTCTGAGAGCAAGAGAAAAGGAAAAGCCGCCATCGATGGCGTGGCTTCCAGAATCGGCAAATCGGGCGGATCGGTCATCCATCAAAGTCTCTTGATTGCACTCTCGACACTTACTGCTGCAACTCCTTATGTAGGAATCATCTTCTTTTTCATCGTGATTGGCTGGATTGCATCCAGCATCTCTTTGGGAAAGCAGTTCAACGCTCTTGCCCCACAAAAAGAGGCAGAAGGCGAGCCCTCTGCTGCTGCTCCAGAAGAGAAGTTTGTTCGCGAAGAGCAGAATTCTTAGTATACCCAAAGAACTTGGAAAATCGGTTTCTGGAGCATGCCAAAAACTCGGGGATCGTAAACCACCCCGTACTCATTAATATTGGGTAGTTTGCGATCTTCCAACCGCGAGGATTTTCGCGTAGCTTCAAAAATCGATTTTCCAAGTTCTTTGGGTATATCCTATTTCCTATAAAAAAAAAGAAAAAACGAATAGAATAACCTTTTTGTAACAAAAAAAAAGATTTTATGATGAGGACTCTATCTAACGTTCTGTCTTTAATGAGAGCCCCTCTTGCCTTTCTGTTTCTCTTTGATAATGAGTATATGCGTGCACTTTCTATTCTGCTTGCCATGTGCACAGATAGTATCGATGGATATCTCGCGCGACGTTCGAAAACAACCTCGAAACTAGGAGCTATTCTCGATCCTACAATGGACAAGTTCTTTGTCTATTTTGTCTTAACTATCTTTTTTTTAGAAAAGCAGATCTCTCTAGCAGCTGCCCTGATTGTAGTCTCTAGGGATTTTTGCCTCTTTTTCTTCGGCCTCTATCTTCTCTATGCCAAACGCTGGAAATCCTACGTTTTCCATGCGATCCGCTGGGGAAAAGTAGCAACGGCCTTGCAGTTCTGCGTCCTTTTTGGCCTTGCGTTTCACTATGCATTTCCCTGGTATGTGTATGGATTTTTTCTTCTCTTTAGCCTCTTGGCATTTATAGAACTTTTCCAGACAAAGAGCTCTTTTTCCAGTTCCACATCGCTGCCAACATAGAATTGGCAAGAACTTTAAAGTTTTTCACGCTTCTGAATCTTTTTAAAATTTTCTTTTTCATCCAGACAACCATCTTTTGACGTCAAAACATAAACTACTAATACTTAGTTGTTAAAAAAATAAATTCACACTTACAAAGAACAACGAAAGAATTTTTTAAATTATTTGTTTACAATTTTTTTTAAAACGAATTATTTTTTACAGATTATTATTATTTTTATTTACAATTAATAAATATTTAATTATAATTATTGTCAAATAAAAACAACTTTATGGATATGTAAAATGTTTATAAAATCTTTAGTATGTGCTTTGTTTTGTAATAAAGATTATATCTCTGCAGCTGCAGCGAAAGATGAGAAGGGACAAACAGTAGTCTTATCACGAGTCACTTTCAATTGGAGGCAAAGATTCACGCGAAAGTTAGGGTTGCACCCCGAAACCACCGCAAAGAAGATTTGCACCCTGCTCAATCAAGCACAAGAATCACAAATCAATGCCCAATCACTGGAAAATGTCTCTGGCGCACGAAGAGATACTTTTATGAAGAAACTCTATCAGTTATCATTAGAAAGAGGCACAAAATCTGACAAGATTGCAGATCTGATTCTTCCAGAGCACAAGAAAGAAAGAGCTTATCAGAGGGCACTGAACCTTCGGAGGCCCATCGAAAACGATGAAACGACAACTTCGAATCAATGGCAAAAGGTCGTAGAAGAATTAGAAAGCGCTCAAGGTGTACGTCCTGATGATTTACTCGTTCAAATTGCAAGCGCAAAGAAAAAACTCGCCCATTTTCAATACAAAGAAGCTCTTACTTGCCCTGAACCTGCAAAAAGAAAAGAGCTATTGGAAGATGCATTAAAAAATGGCCTTGGCATTGCTGAAGAATGCGCACGAACACATTATGAATTAGGAAAAATTCTCTTCGATGAAAAAGAGAATGCAAAGGCAAAAGGTCATTTGGAACAATGCCTCGAGCAATATCCCGATGTCGCTCCTATCCTTGGAAAAATTGCCTTGCAAGAGCATAGATTTCAAGATGCGATAGACAATTTCACCGATGCTAGGCTCAATGAGCCGCAAAAAAAAGAGGTTCAGCAAGATTTGATCGAAGCACAATATCAGCGAGCTATGGAGCTCAAAAATCAAGACAGAGAAGCAGCAAAAAAACTTTTCCAAACAGTAAACGAACAAGCAGATGGTGATTCCCTTCACAAAATTCTCAGTAGTTATGAATTGGGCTGCCTCTCTCTGGAAGAAAAAAAATATGACGACGCCGTCGATTCTCTATTTTTTGCTGAAAGCCGTGCGTCGCTTATCAAAGATAAAGAGCTTTGCAAACAAATCGAACCAAAGCTCGGTGAAGCCTATTTCCAAAAAGGATGCCTTTATTTAGAGCAGAAAGACTACGAAAATGCTTTAGAGCATTTATTAGAGGCAAAAAAACGTGGTCATAATGTCGGAACAAAACTTGGTGAGGTTTATTACCAAAAGGGACTTATTGCTCTAAATGAAAAAAATTGGGATAGGGTCCAAACCTATTTTGAATTAGCGGCTAACGAAAAACATGCACAAGCTGCCTACCAATTAGGTCTTTTTTATTTAGGAGATCTAGGCAGAGGATTTACAGATCCACGAAAAGATGTAGCAATGGTTCCAGAAGAATATCGGAACATTGAAAAAGCAAAACTCTTCCTTACAGAAGCGAGCAATCAAGGCGTTGCACTTGCATCTTCTATGCTAGGAGCTCTAACGTTAAAATATGGAGCAGCAAGTGAAGTGCTCTTGTTTGAAACTTTTAGCAAAAAAGGATTACAGGAGGGAGACTACGAACAAAGCGTGCGCAACCTAATTGCTTTGGCATTTGCTTACGATTCGCAAGGAACAAAAGAGTCTTGCGAAAAAGCAAAGCAGCTCTACTTCTTTCTTGCCGTACAACCGAGAGTTTTTACATCAGACGTGCGTGGCAATCTGCTATACGCAAATGCAAAAGCTTTTTTTGAGCGCTTCCTAACAAACAATCCGGAGAGGCTCGATGAAGTAAAATCTTTTTTTCAGCTTCTCAAGGAAACAAATCCGGAATTCTTTAAGAAGTTGATTTTAGAGAGAAGACAGCACTCTGATTTCAAAACCCCACAAAGTGAAATCCGTGATTTTCAATACATCCTTCCTCTTCTATTGGATGCTAAAGAAGGAACTGTCGAATATGAAGAAGTACAAGCATTGCAAAAACTCGATGCCAGGCTGTTTCAAGAGGACAAAATCTGGAGAGAAGCTGTGCTAGGGCCAACAGGAGAAGAAAGCGTTCAGCAATTTTTGACCACCGGCCTTTTCTTTTAAGGCAAAAGAGCTGTGGAATATTCCACAGCTCTTTTCCAGCAAACTATCAAGTGCGCAACAAGATCTCTGGGATTTAAACAAGCAGATTTTTATAATCAAGCTAAAATCAACCAAGAGTTTCTATGACTTTTCCAAGAGAATCGATTTTCTTCTCTTCTGTGCGCGCTTTTTTTAAAGCTTTTTTCACGCTCCTCGGAATTTTCTTTGCCATCATTCCAATCGTTTTTTTTATAAACCTGTTTTCCTCCGACCAGCAGCCATCAGAACCCCATTCCATCACACTCTTGCCCAATGTAGACGGAAAAGATGATCTTTTGCCCCCCACAGTTCCGGTCATCCTGCGCATCGACATCCATGGAATCATCGGAAAGGCAACTCTTACTGCAGAAGAGATCGAAAGCCAGCTTCTGGATGCACAAAAGGGACCATTGAAGGAAGGCCGCATCAAGGGAATTTTGTTGCACATCGATTCTCCAGGAGGGACATCCACCGATTCCGATACAATTTACCGACAAGTCATGGCCTATAAAGAAAAATATCACCTCCCTGTTCATGCCTATGTAGATGGCCTGTGCGCTTCGGGAGGAATGTACATTGCTGCAGCAGCAGATTATATCTCCAGCTCCCCCGTCAGCATCATCGGATCTGTGGGCGTGCTTTCGGGCCCCTATGTCAACTTCTCCGATCTTTTGAAGAAATGGGAAATCAAAACTCTGACCCTGAGCGAAGGAAAAGACAAAGATATGATGAACCCCACGCGACCCTGGACTGTTGGAGAAGAAGAGCCTCTGAAAAAAATTCAAAAGTATTTGTACGAACGATTTGTCTCTATCGTATGTCTGGGCAGGCCCTTATTGGACCGAGAAAAGCTCATCCAAGAATATGGAGCTCATGTGTTTGATCCTCAAAGTGCTCAAAATCGAGGCTTTATCGACGAGGCAAACATCTCTTATGAAAAAGCACTTAGTCATCTGTTGCAAACAGCCAAGATCGATGAAACACAAGGATATCAAGTTGTGGCTCTCTATCCCAAATTCAGCTTCCTGAAAGATTTTTTACAAGTACCTCTTAATCTCTTTCAGGGAAAGATCACCCATGCCTTCCAACTAGATCCCATCGGCGATCTTAAAGAGCCCTTTCTCTATCTCTACGATCCCAAACGGACTTTACCTTGAAGTAGAGTCCTAAAAAGAGGCGTAATGGAAAAGATTTTTATCATTGACGCGGTCAACTATCTCTTTCGCTGCTATTACGCTATCCGTCCCATGACTAACGATAAGGGAGAATCTACCCATGCTCTTTATGGGTTCATTCAATCTATCGAAAAATTGCGCAAAGAGTTTTCTCCTAAATACATGGTTGCCGTTTTCGACGGCCCTGGAAATAAAGAGTCTCGAAGAAAGGTGTATGCAGAGTATAAAATGCATCGCAAAGGAGCTCCGGAAGATCTGCTGCTGCAGTTTGAGAGGGCCTATGATTATTGTGAAATGGCAGGGATTCCCGTTCTGTGCGTATCAGAAGTAGAAGCAGACGACACCATGGCAACAGTTGCCATTTGGAGCAAAAAGAAGCAGCTGCAGTCTGTCCTTTGCACCTCGGACAAGGATCTCTACCAGCTTGTCGATGAATCGATTTTGGTTCTCAATGCGCAAAAAGAAAATCTGATCATCGATGCGAAAAAAGTCGAAGAGCTTTTCGGCGTTGCGCCCAAACAGATGCTCGATTATCTCGCCATCGTCGGAGATGCCTCCGACAACATCCCCGGAATTGAAGGTTTCGGTCCCAAAACAGCAAGCCTTCTTCTGCAAAAATTAGGAAGCTTGGAAGCAATTTTCGAACATCCCGAAGAAATTGCAAGTGAAAAGAAAAGAGAGAGTTTTTTGGCACAAAAAGCAATAGCGCTCATGAGCAAAGAGCTGGCCACTTTGAATACGGCAGTGGAAATACCTCATGACTTGGAGTTTTTTCAGATAAAAGAAAAAGACCTTGCACGCTTACAATCCTTCTTTCAGGAAATGAAGTTTTTAAAATTCTTATCCGAACTCCAACTGCCTACAGAAACACCTACTCCAAAAACAATACAAGTAGAAAAAAAAATCTACACTCTCATCAACAGCGAAGAGGCCTTTTTGGAACTTTTGCGGCAGCTTAGCTCCATCCAAGAGCTCTGCATCGACACAGAGACAACTTCCATCCGCCCTTTGGACGCGGAATTGGTAGGCATTGGCATTGGTCATACTCCTGGAGAGGCTTTTTATATTCCTTGCAATGGGACCCTCACAAAAGAGTTTGTGCTCTCTTCTCTCAAAGAATTATTGGAAGGCACTCGCCATCAATTCTATGGGCACAATATCAAATATGACCTCCACGTCCTTTGCAATGCAGGAATTCATATTTCTTCTCTTTCTTTTGACACCCTGATTGCCTCCTATCTTTTGCAGCCACAGGATAGACAACACAATCTGGATCGGCTTGCTTTGGAATATTTCCAGCATAAAAAAATCCCCATCGAAGATCTCATCTCGAAGGGAAAAAACGAAATCTCTATGAAGGATGTAGCCATAGAGAAGGTGGCAGAATACTGCTCGGAAGACGTGGATTTTACCATACGACTCTATGATCTTTTCAAAAAAGAAATCGAAAAGAAATCTCTCCATTTGGTGTTCTATGAAATTGAAATGCCGCTCATCGCAGTGCTCATGCAAATGGAGAGAAAAGGCATCTTCATCGATGTGGAAATTTTTTCCAAGCTCTCCTCTGAATTTTCCCACAAGTTAAAGTTGTTAGAGCAAGAGATCTTTCAGATTGTGGGCAAAGAGTTCAACCTCAACTCTCCCAAGCAACTAGGCGAAGTGCTCTACCACGATTTGCAGCTGCCTTCCCCTCGTACAAAAAAAGGCGCAGAGCTCTCTACTGCAGCAGATGTTCTGGAAAAAATGAAGCACCTCTCTCCCGTTGTGGAAAAAATTTTAAACTACCGCGCTTTGAGCAAACTCTCTTCAACTTATGTAGAAACACTGCCCTTTCAGATCAACCCAAAAACGGGACGCATCCACGCAACATTCAATCAGTCGATGACAGCAACGGGCCGCCTCTCTTGTCAAGATCCCAATTTGCAAAACATTCCCGTACGATCCGAAGAGGGAAAAAAGATTCGCCAAGGTTTTCGGCCGCAAAAAGAGGGATGGAGCTATCTATCTGCCGATTATTCGCAAATCGAACTGAGGCTACTCGCCCATTTTAGCGAAGATCCCGAACTCATCAGAGCCTTTCGCGAAGGACAGGATATCCACCTCCATACAGCTTCGCTTATCTTCAATGTAAAAGAAGATGCGGTGACACAAGAAATGCGACAGATTGCCAAGACGGTAAATTTTGGCATTCTCTATGGGCAAGGGCCCTTTGGCCTTGCGCAAGAGCTCAATATTTCCCAAAAAGAGGCAGCCTACTTCATCGAAACCTATTTTCAACGCTATCAAAAGATCTCCGACTACCTTGAATCCTTAAAAGAAATTGCTGCCAAAACGGGCGTTGCCACAACCATCACGGGAAGGCGAAGGCCCATCCCAGAAATCCACAATAAAAATCCAGCCGTGAGAGCTCAGGCTCAAAGGCTAGCTATTAACACCCCCCTGCAGGGAACCGCTGCCGATCTGATCAAAATTTCCATGATCGAAATCGACAAATCCCTTCAAAAAACAAGTTGCAAAGGTTTTATGATTCTACAAATCCATGATGAGTTGATCTTTGAGCTTCCAGATGAAGAGATTCCCTTTTTTCAACAACTGGTTAAAGAAAAAATGGAAAATGTATTTTCTTTACAAGTGCCGCTACTAGTAGACATAGAAGTAGGAAAAAATTGGGCAGAATGTTAAATTCGAAAAAAATTGCCATTACAGGCGGTATTTCGTCCGGAAAATCGACTTTTTGCGGCTTTCTGAAAAAAATGGGCGCCATAGTAGTGGATGCAGACCAGATTGTCCATGATCTGCTGAGCTCCTCTCAGACTCTTCTTGGCAGACAGGTAATCCATCTTCTCGGCAAAGAAGTTCGAGTGGGCAGGAAAATAGACCGAAAAAAAGTTGCAACAGAGGTTTTTAACAACCCAAAAAAACTAAACGCCCTTGAAAAACTTCTCCACCCTTATGCCTTCAAAGAAATTGAACAGCGCTATCAAAAAGAGCGACTCAAAGGAAAAGATTTCATCTTTGTAGTGGAGATTCCACTGTTGTTTGAAACAAAGAAAGAAAAGGAATACGACATCATTGTGACTCTCGTTCGGGCCGAAGAAACATGCAGATCCCTCTGCAAAAACATAGATTACAATGCACGAACTTCTCGCCTTCTTTCCATTGAGGAAAAGAAAAAAAAATCTCATTTTGTCATTGAAAATAACGGAAGCCTCAAAGATTTGAAAAGAAAGGCACAAAGTTTTATGAAGAGTTTATCTGTCCTTATTAAAAACCCATTTTTACCCAAAGGAGTTCCATGACTATGAACGAAGAGAACAAGATCATTCCCCCACCTCTCGTCCGGCATAAAAAAAATCTTGAGCAAGAAACCCCTAAAGAAGAGGCAGTCCCTCAAGAAGAAGCCCCACCACCTCCTCCTAAAAACATCACAAAAATCTCTTCTCTCCAACGCATGAATATCGAGGAACTCAACACCTTTGCAAAATCCATAGGGCTGCACAATATTGGCGGTCTGACCAAATCGCAAATGGTTTTTGAAATTGTCAAAACCCTTTCCACCCATCCTGCCGAGGTTCTCTACGGAGAGGGGTGTTTGGAAATTCTTCCCGACGGCTTTGGGTTTTTGCGATCGCCCAATTACAACTACCTTCCCTCTGCAGAAGACATTTACGTTTCTCCCGCCCAGATCCGAAGATTCGACTTGCGCAAGGGAGATACTCTTTCGGGCTCCATTCGCTCTCCCAAAGAAAAAGAAAAATATTTTGCTCTTCTCAAGGTGGAAACTATTAACGAGAAAACTCCCGACGAGTTGAAAGACCGCGTCCTTTTTGAAAATCTAACGCCGCTCTATCCCAACAAACGACTCATCATGGAGACTGGAAAAGAAAAATTTTCCACTCGTGTGCTGGATTTGGCAGCTCCGATCGGCAAAGGGCAAAGAGCGCTCATTGTCTCTCCTCCCAAGTCGGGCAAAACGGTTTTACTGCAAAACATCGCAAATGCCATAGAGAACAACAACCCCGAAGCCTTCTTGATCGTTCTTCTGATCGACGAAAGGCCTGAAGAGGTGACCGACATGATTCGCAGCGTGAAAGGCGAAGTGGTCTCCTCTACCTTTGACGAACCGCCCGAAAGACACGTACAAATTGCCGACATGGTGATCGAAAAGGCAAAGCGTTTAGTGGAATGTGGCCATGACGTAGTGATCCTTCTCGACTCTCTGACAAGGCTAGCGCGCGCCTATAATACCGTGCAGCCCCATTCGGGAAAAATCCTCACCGGCGGTGTCGATGCAAATGCTCTGCACAAGCCCAAGCGTTTCTTCGGGGCTGCGCGCAACATTGAGCATGGTGGCTCTCTTACCATCATTGCAACAGCTCTGATCGACACGGGATCGAGAATGGACGAAGTGATCTTCGAAGAGTTTAAGGGCACGGGCAATATGGAACTGGTGCTCGACCGCAGACTTGCCGACAGACGCACCTACCCAGCCATCGATCTGATCAAGAGCGGCACGAGAAAAGAAGAGCTTCTCTATCATCCAGAAGAATTGGAAAAAATCTATCTCTTGCGACAAGCTCTTGCCGATTTGACGCCGCTCGATGCTATGAATTTACTCTTGAGCCGTCTCAAGAAAACAAATAGCAACACAGAATTTCTTTTATCTATGAAAGAATAAAGAAATTTTTTAAACTACGCCATGGAGTGTCTTGACATTTCTAGGGGTTGCTATGGGTCGTTTTTTTTCTACCCTTTTTTTAACCTTTTCTGGAGGTTTGCTGCTTTTTTGGTCCTGGCTGCATTATTCAGACGCAAGAAATTGGCTCTTGGACAGGCTAAACATCGGAAAGTTCCAAACGCTCGAAGCACGCTTCTCTCCTGAATGGATCATGGAAAAACACAAAAAAGAGCTATTAAAAGATAAATATCATAGTTTTTTAGAGCCCACTGTCGAGTTTCACCCCTATCTGCTCATGGAAGTAAAATATACGCGTTCGCAACAAAAGACTTGCGAAGGTCTAATTCTTTGGAGCTTGATTGATGGAGAGATGGTGCTCAACGCCTCTTCCTGGGAAAAAACCCACGGCTTTATGGATTGCATCTTAGCCAATGCAGATCGCGAAGATTTTAAAGTGATCAATGCTCTTTCTGCCTATGGAGATGTGGCGGACCGAGATCAGCTGAGCAAACATCTAAAAATCGAAGATGAAATACTCGATATCTGGCTCGACAAATGTCGTCTCAAAAACCTAATTGTCCAGCATGGAAATCGCTTTCGCTTGCACTTAGAAAATCCAAAGCTCTACGTATATCCTGAAACAGCTTTGGATGAATGGTTTGTCACAAATCCTGCCCGTAAATCGAGCCGTCTTCCTCGCAAATTTCGAAGTGCACAGATCGAAAGTGTTGCCAAATCAGCTTTTGGAAGCGATTTCGCCATTCGCAAGACCACCGAGGTTTTTCTCCCTGTTATTCAGATCAAAGTGCAAAATCCCGATGGTTCTCAGATGTCTTCCTACTGGAATGCTTTGAATGGCAAACGCTTTTCGCAAACCTATCAGATCGAATAAATTTTTTTTAAACTCTTCTTCTGCAGTTTTTAAAAAATCAGTAAAACATTGACCATTTCTTGCCGTAAAAACGAAAAAGAAGCTACACTTCCTCTTTTACCTTTGGGAAAGATGGCTGAGTGGTCGAAAGCACGTCCCTGCTAAGGACGCATACCCTATAAAGGGGTATCGAGGGTTCGAATCCCTCTCTTTCCGTTCTCGAAAAAGCATTATGGATTTGTTCTCGCGTACGCGTTCAGCGGAAGGCAACGGACAAGTTGTTTCGGTATAAAACAAATTTTGCTATGGTTCTGTAAAAACAGCCCTCCAAAACCAGATGTCCAAAGAAAAAACTCTGAAAATCAAAACCACTCCCAACTCCAAAGAATCAGAAATGATGGTTCTTGGCTGCATGCTGACCAGCATCAACAGCCTCAACATTGCTGCAGATGGACTGACAGAGTCGGACTTTTTTTACAAAGAGCATCAGACAATCTTTTCGTCGCTCTCCGAAGCCTATCACAAGGATCAGCCGGCCGATGTCCACATCATTGCAGAATTTCTCAAAAGAGATGGAAAGCTCGAAGAGATTGGAGGCATTTCTTACCTCACCTCCCTTGCGCAATATGCAGGGACCTCTGCCTACATAGAAGAATATGTTAAGCTCGTCAAAGACAAATCCATTTTGCGGCAGATGGTTTTCACTGCGCAAGAGATCGAAAAGCAGTCTCTTGCAGAGCCGCAAGATGTTTCGGAGCTTCTCGATGAAGCGCAAGCAAAGTTTTTTCAGATCTCTCAATCTACAAATACCCAGCAGATCATCCTTCTGAAGGATTTGATCTCCGGGGCCAAATCGGAATCAAAGCTTCCCTATCTCAAAGAGCTGCAAGAAAGGCAAGAAGCCTACCAGCTCAAAGGGCCCAAAGAGGCCTATGTCACAGGACTACCTACCCATTTTGTAGATCTGGACAAACTCATCAACGGAATGAATAACTCCAATCTCATCATACTCGCCTCAAGACCGGCAATGGGAAAAACAGCACTTGCACTCAACATTGCAGAAAACGTCTGTTTCCGCGATCGCAAACCAGTAGGTATTTTTTCTCTCGAGATGAGCGCAGAACAACTGCTGCATCGCATCATCTGCTCACAATCAGAGATTGAATCGGACAAGATCAAAACAGGCGCTCTGAATGGAAACGAATACCAGCGTATCGTTTCCTGCATCAACGCAATGCAAAAACATACGCTGATCATCGACGATCAGCCTGGCATCAAAGTAACCGACCTCAGAGCCCGCGCACGGCGCATGAAAGAAGCCTATAACATCCAATTTCTCGTCATCGATTATCTACAACTGCTTTCCGGGTCGGGAACGATGCGCTCTATTGAGAACCGCCAAAATGAAATTTCCGAAATCTCGCGCCTTCTCAAAAATCTCGCTCGCGAGCTCAACATTCCCATACTCTGCCTCTCACAGCTTTCCCGTAAAGTGGAAGAGCGCCAGGGCCATCGTCCCATGATGAGCGATCTTCGCGAATCGGGAAGCGTAGAACAGGACTCCGACGTCGTGATGCTGCTTTTGCGCAGAGACTACTACGATTCTTATGACAAACCAGGGCAAGCCGAACTCATCATTGCCAAAAACCGCCATGGCGGTGTGGGATCGGTCTTTCTCACTTTCCGAAAAGAGCTTGCGCAATTCGCCAACTTTGCCCCGGCAAACATCAAAGCAAATGAAGAGGCGTTTGCCGCCTTTTCACCAACAGAATAGCTCCATCATGAGAAGCCTCTATCCTCCCATCACTCCCTACCGAACAGGTTTCCTTCAAGTAGACAAAGAGCATGAACTCTATTGGGAAGAAAGCGGGCAGTCACAAGGTCCTTGTATACTTTTTTTGCATGGCGGCCCTGGATCTGGCACCGAACCTCTGCAACGCAGGTTTTTTGATCCGAGCACCTATCGCATCATTTTAATGGACCAAAGAGGCTCTGGGAAAAGCCGCCCATTTGCCTCTCTAGATAACAATACCACCTGGCACCTGATCGAAGATATCGAAGCTCTGCGCAAACACTTACAAATCGACCATTGGGTAGTGTTTGGCGGCTCTTGGGGAAGCTCTCTTGCCCTTGTCTATGCGATTCAGTTTCCAGAGAGGGTCAAAGCGCTGATCTTGCGCGGTATTTTTCTCTGTAGGAAAGAAGATCTGTTCTGGTTCTATCAGCATGGGGCCCACTATCTTTTTCCCGATGCCTGGGAAAATTTCATTGCATGCATTCCTCTCTCTGAGCGCTCCAATCTGATGAAAGCCTACTATCAAAGGCTCACCTCTGACGATCCTCTCATACGTCTGCAAGCAGCAAAAGCCTGGTCGGGCTGGGAAGCCATCACAGCCAAACTGCGCTTTGATCCCGCCTTCTTTTCTTCTTTTACCGAAGATCTCCACGCAGAAGCCATTGCCCGCATCGAATGCCACTATTTTGTGCACCACTGTTTTTTTCCAAGCGACAACTGGATCTTGGAACACATAGAAAAAATTAGAAAAATTCCCGGGAAAATCATCCACGGACGCTACGACATCGTCTGCCCTCTGGACAATGGCTGGAAGCTGCACAAAGCATGGCCCGAGGCCTCTTTGGAAATCATTCCCGATGCAGGACATGCCGCGACTGAAGAGGGGATCACCGATGCTCTGATACGAGCAACAGATGCTTTTCGAGCTCTCTAATAAAAAATGTGAAAATTAGTTTTAATTTCAAATAATTTCCACAAAAAACAAAAACTATTTAAATATAGCTTAAAAATTTTAATAAATCATTTCAGTGAAACTTCAAAAAAATCATTCGCCTTGAAAAATTTTGAGAAAAAATTGTAAAATATTATACAAATTAAAAAGAGGAGACTCTCTATGACAGCTATCTTTGAAAGCGGCAAAACTTACTTAGAAAAATTTATTCAAGATTGCAAAACCTATGCCCGAGGTAATCCGGATGAAGAAAACCAGCAAATACAGCAACAATCTCTCATCTTGCGTATTGCCGGGTTTGCTCTATTAGCTCTTTCTCCAGTCGTTCTGGTGCAGGGCCTTATATTTTCTTCTCTGGTCGCGTTTTACGTTGCACATGAGGTCGTCGTGATAGGAAACGATCTGTGTCTTCCCGATGAGAGCAGCTTAAGAAAAGCTGCAGGTGGTGTGGTAAAAGATTTGGTAAGCGGAGACCTAACAAAAGCCGCAGACAGCGCTAAACGTGTCGGTCATTCTGCCTTGGGATTGCTTAGTGCATTTGCCGCGGAAGCAAAAGAGATTCCCTATTGGTCGCGAAACACTTGGACCATGCAAATGTACAATTGGGCCAAAAACCTCTAAATCAACGCGCACTGATAGCAAAAAACTTTATAAAAATCGGCATGTGGGTCGCACCAGATGCCGATTTTTTTATGATGTGAAATATTAAAAAAATTTCTTTTCATTTTTTTCACCCCCCTCTAAACTAAAAAGAAATTTTTTTACTACGGAGTTTTTATGACTACGTCTACGAGGGTGATGCGTCCTAGTGCGTATGAACTTTTTTCCCCTATAACAATGCAGAGAGTAGAGCAGCACTATGAAGGAGAATATAGAAGTTTAAAGAGTGGAGGCTTCTTCGAATCTGCGACAAGAAGCCTTATAACTAGACCCGCCATAGGTAGCAGGGCAACAATGGTGGGCAATCTGTCCTATAGAACGATTATGCAGAGCATGCCAAGACAAACAACCACAGCTGCTGCAGGATTTGTAGATCCCAGGGTCTCTTTTTCGCGATTGGTATTACAGCGTTTCAAAGAAGATCCTCTGGTGCCAAAGCCTTTCCACAGAATTCCCATCTCACTCGAAGCTTATCATGCGCCTCCTCCTACTTTTCAGGAGTGCCCAAAAGAAGTGTGGGATGGATCCACAGAAGAAAGGCTTTGTACAAATACACGCCCCACTTCTTCCGATACAGTTGCCAATCAATGTTTTCAAAGCATGAGAAGAGTCGACACATTTTTCCAAACAGCCTACTCCACCGTTGCTGTAGAGGAGCCAATTCATGGCAATTTGATGCGCGTTGATATTCACGATCCCGAAGCTTTCAACAACGCTTTTTGGCAGCCATCAGATATACGCGTTCATTGCGGAGACGTTGATTCTAGCGTGTTTGGTCAACCACTTGCTGGAAATCCAGAAGTCATTGTTCATGAATTTGGACATGCAGTGACCTATTACTCATCGAACTTGGATTATATGCGTCAAAGCGGTGCCATTAACGAGTCTCTATCCGATGTTTTTGCAATTACGGAAAAGCAGCATCAAGCTGGAGTGCGAGCTGGAGCCGCAGATGCCAGCTGGAATATTGGAGAACATCTTATTGCTGGGGCCGCAGCTGGAGATTCCTTGCGTTCTATGTCCCATCCAGGCACTGGTTTTCGTGGTCATTCCATCATTGGAGATGACGATCAGGTAGGTCTTATGTCTGAATACCATGGTGATCAAGAACCTGTAGATCGCGCTCATGATTATGGCGGGGTTCATAAATATTCTGGCATTGGCAATCACGCCTTTTATCTTGCAGCGATCAGGGATGGTGGCCCCTCTTGGGAGAGAATGGGAAAAATTTGGCACCTTGCCCTTAAAATGTCGCAGCATGATGCTAGTTTCTTCGACTTTGCAAGAGAAACCATAAAAGCTTCTAAAGATTTGGGATTTGGAGAACCCATTGCCCACATTGTTGCAAAGGCTTGGTCAGACGTGGGAGTTTTATCCTGTCTCAGTGGTGGAGTAGCATTAGAAGTTCCACAGCAAGAATCCGAGGGCTGGTGCTGGTAATTTTTTATAAAAGAGTGTCTTATGGCTTCGATTGATCGACCTTCTCCAGTATATGTGGTAACACGTTCTACGATAGACAGTTTTTCAGTCGCTGTTATCGCTCGCTTGTGTTCTTATGTAGCAAATAAAACATTTTCCGCTCCTTTTTTTAGTATGTCTTTAGGAATAGCTGCCACAATCGGAGCCCTTCAAGGAGTGATAACATATTACTCGTCAACAAATTCGCGGCTTGTCAGTTACGCACTGGCAGTACTTATCACACATGCATTAGGTTTTGCGTTTTTCTCTTCGGAAGCAGTTCTTTTAGGGCTCGGTATCGCTTTGCTTCGAACCTGACGCATTGACCTCTTGCGTACTTAAGGGCACTTAGACAGTCTTTTCGAAGCTGTAGGAATTTTTCCTCGAAGAGATTCACCCATAGTTGCCGCAAAAACATATATACACAAAGAACTTGGAAAATCGGTTTCTGGAGCACGCCAAAAACTCGGGGATCGTAAACTACCCCATATTTCATTAATATTGGGTAGTTTACGATCTTCCAGCCGCGAGGATTTTCGCGTAGCTTCAAAACCCGACTTTCCAAGTTCTTTGTGTATACTCAAATATTCTTTTCTCTTGAAAAATTTCCAAAGGAAAAACAAACTGCTTTCTTAAAAAATGGAGGACTTATGTTAGCGTTAATAGAAAAAGGTTATAACAATCTGCAACACAACATCCCAGAGAGTATGAATGCTTTTGGTAGAGATCTTAAGGGTTTTGTCTCTTCGGGATCCAAACCATTGCTTTCGCTCGTAGTACGTGTGATAGGATTTGCTTCATATTACTTTGCATTCAAAAGCGCTTTTGCTCTACTCCCTATTGCTTCTATAACCTATCTCTATCTTGGTCACGAGATTTTCGTAATTGGTGAGAAAATATCATCCTTTAGCCCTTACCACAGATCTTCTATTCTTGAAAAAGCAAATTTTCTCTTTGAAACTACTTATACATTACGAGCTTGCAAATACCTAAAGAGCTTACTAGTTTAAAAAGGCTTGAGGCAAAAGGAGAAAATCACCAAAAAATTTCTTCAATATCTTTTAAAGAGGCTCATCTGAAATCTTGCAGAAGTGCCTCTTTACTTTTTCGCCACCTTATCATACAATAAGGGTTTAACAATCTTAACCCTTTGGTGAACAAACAGATGTCGTCTGTTAAGAAAAAAAGAAGAGCCAAGATCGCAAAACATAAAAGAAAAAAAAGAAGAAGACGCGATCGTCACAAAATGAAATAAGGGTTTTTCTCTTGTTTCTCTAGTCATTTTATGTGGATGAACCCTAATTTCTATGATGTAATTGTCGTAGGAGCGGGTCACGCTGGCTGTGAAGCTGCTCACGCGGCAGCTTGCATGGGAGCAAAGACTTTACTTCTGACGATGAATGTGGATACCCTGGCCAAGATGAGCTGTAATCCCTCTATTGGGGGCACGGCGAAAGGTCATGTTGTACGAGAAATCGATGCCCTTGGTGGTATTATGGGGAAACTCGCGGACCAAACGGGCATCCATTTTCGTATGCTCAATGCTTCAAGGGGCCCCTCCGTTCGCTCTCCAAGAACGCAGGTAGACAAGCTTGTCTATAACTTTGAGATGAAACATCTGCTCGAAAAAAGAGAAAATCTCTTTATCCACCAGGCTATGGTCACATCTCTTGTCGTCGAAAAAGGAAAAGTTGAAGGGGTCAACACAAGAGAGGGCGTTTGCTACCAAACCCATCAAGTGGTTCTCTCTACTGGAACTTTTTTAAGAGGCATCATCCACATCGGCCATCTCCAGTTTCCTGGAGGAAGGGCAGCAGACCCAGCCGCAGAAGAAGAGCTTTCTCTTTCTTTGCAACAGATAGGCTGTAGATTGGGAAGGTTAAAAACGGGAACACCTCCGCGCATCCATCGAAGAAGTATCGATTTTTCTAAAATGGAAGCCCAGTTTGGAGAATCGGATGTCTTTTTTTCCCATGATGAAAAAAAACGGGCCCTGCCCCAAATGCCTTGCTACATCACCTATACAACCCCTAAAACCCGAGAAATCATCTTAAGAGATTTGAAAAAATCAGCACTTTTTGGAGGAAAGATTGCAGGCGTCGGCCCTAGATATTGTCCTTCTATCGAAGATAAAATGGTACGCTTTGCAGACAAGGAGCGCCATCAACTTTTCTTAGAGCCAGAAGGAGTGCATACCGAAGAGTTTTATGTCAACGGGCTCTCCTCTTCGATGCCACAGGAAACACAACGAGAGGTGATCCACTCGATTATAGGCCTGGAAAATGCTGAAGTCATTCGTCCCTCGTATGCCATTGAATATGACTATCTCAAAAGCGGACAGCTGCAACATTCTCTAGAGTCCAAAGAAATCGAAGGAGTTTTTTTTGCAGGGCAGATCAATGGCACTACGGGCTATGAAGAGGCTGCAGGACAAGGATTGATCGCGGGTATCAATGCAGCTTTAAAGTCTAAAGGAAAAACCCCCTTTCACCTCAGACGCTCAGAAAGCTATCTGGGTGTCATGATCGATGATTTGATCTCCAAAGACCTCGATGAGCCCTACCGTATGTTTACAAGCAGAGCAGAACACCGCCTTTTGCTACGGCAGGACAACGCCGATCTGCGCCTGAGAGAAGTTGGACATTCTCTCGGACTTATTTCGCAAGAACAGGTAGAAAAAGTGCGCAGAAAGAAAAAAATCATCGAAGAAGAAACAGAGCGTTTTTCGCGCACCATCAAGCACCACCTTGGAAAAAGCGCATCTCTTGCACAAATTCTCTGCCGTCCTGAAATGAACTACGAAGCTCTTGCTCACACTTTCCCGGAAGATGTCCGTTTCTTTGACAAAGAAATCCACGAGCAGATTGAAATTAACCTTCGCTATCAAGGATATATCGATCGACAAAATCAAGAGGTGGAAAAGCTGCGCCATTTGGAAAAAGTACTCATTCCCAAAAATTTTTCCTTTTCTAACCTCTTATCTCTTCGACAGGAAGCAAAAGAAAAATTCATGCGCTACGCGCCAATGAATCTCGAACAGGCACTGCGGCTTCCTGGAATTTCTCCTGCGGATATTTCTCTCTTGCTGGTTGCCCTCAAAAAAACCCCTTCCGCGTGAGATCGATGAAAAACTGTGCATCACAGACCCTAAAAACCAAACTTTTTTCGGAGCACAAGTGCACTTAAACTTCTTCTCTACAGAGAACCTCTTCATCTACACACAGCTGCAATATGAAGAAGCTCTTCTTCGCCTGCATGAGGGCAACTGGTGTATTCTCAACATAGGTTCTGCCAAAGCTGTGGTTCTCGGTTCTTCTAAAAAAAGAGAAGAAGACCTTCTCTTTGCCTCTCCCCATCTACCTGTCGTCAAGCGCTTTAGCGGAGGAGGCAGCGTACTGGTCGATGAAAATACCATTTTTATCTCTTTCATCCTCTCTAAAAAAGACTTGCCCCTTTTTTCTCCAGAAGAGATCCACCGATGGGCCTTTTCCTTTTACAAAAAAGCACTTAACCTTTCTGCATTTGATCTAAAAGAAAACGACTATGTGATCGGTGATCGAAAATGTGCAGGCAATGCTCAATATATTCAAAAAGATCGCTATGTTCACCACACCTCTTTCCTCTGGGATTACAACCCAGAAGAAATGAAAGCCCTCTCCCTTCCAAAACAAGCTCCCCTCTATCGCAAAGGTCGTGAGCACAAAGAGTTTTTAACTCCTCTGAAAAACTATTTTTCTTCAAAAGAGAGCTTTCTTTCCTCTTTTTGCAAAACTCTTTACGACAATTTTTTAATCGAAGAAAAAGAACAAATTGATCTGGAAAAACTTTGCCTCCTTCCTCATAGGAAAACCACATCCCTTCTTTCTTGAAAAGAGTCTTTCAAAGATCTTTTTTCATCCAATCGAGAATTGCATCAATTTGCATCATCTCTGTACAAACGGGTATCAAGCTAAAAATCCTTTCCAAACTTTGGATGAGCGCCTCCTTGTCAGTTTGACCTATTTTCTGACCTCGTAAGAGATGCGAAAAAATATTCAAATCGAAAACTAAATGTAAAATACACTCTCGGACAAAAAACAATCGCGTTTCTGTAGAAACAGAATGCTCTGCTAAAAGAGCCGTTACAACAGAATCATCATGCGCACTCACGGCACCTTGCACTACTCCTGCTAAAGCTTTTTCAGAAACATTAGGGAGCTTTACCAAAGCTTCGAGCAGATCGGAATGACCAGCGACGGCTTCTCGAAGAACTTCTGTCGAAGAAAAATCTCCTTCGAGCAAGATTTGCAAACACTCTGCCAGCTGCACCCTCGCCTCTGCTTTCTTTTGAGACTCTTTTAAAGAAGCCAAAATCTCATCTTTTTGGCGCACAAGTAGCAAGATTGCTTGGTCTCGTTTTGCTGGAAAAAGCTTTCCTTTATCCAATAGTTGCCCGACTTGCGAAGCCCATTGTTCAGGACTCTTTCTAAGAATAATTTCCATAATGTCTTCCGCTTTTATTATTGGGCAGAGCACTACTCTTCTTTGATCCATAGGTTTTGTCACAGCAGGCGTTTGTCTTTCTCCGCACCTCTCAACAATCTCTTGCACCCTCCTTGCTTTGTCTCCTTCATCAAGTTGTTGCAATTGCATTCCATCTGTCCTATGCAAGGGCCTATCTGCGCTAAATTTTTCTGTAGCTTTAGTAGACATTATGACCTCCTTTAGTGATTCGAACAGGATGAAAATTCGATAGATGCGCTGGTAAAAAGAGCAAATACAATAGCGCCACAAACACCAGATAAAAACGCCTTGACACCCATTTATGTGCAGTTATTTTCTAACTTTTGTAATTTTTAGCATAAGCATTTCTTTTCTTCAGGAATGCAACATTAAGGATACCACCTTTTGAACTCTCAACTTAAGAAGTAATAGTGTAAAAGCGAGCCTCCATACCTCCGTGTAGCCAGGTGGGCAAAGGAGGTAAAAAGCGGCGGATGGCGCAGGTGCTCTTCCGAAAAACCTTCTTCAAAAAAAAGAAGCGCTTTTTCGTGCAAAAGCTTTCGTTCGACCAGCTGAGAGAGCAAGGATGCGATCTTCTCTGGATGTTCTTTTGAAAAGTCATAAGGAGGGTCTAACAGCACAAGATGAAACTTTCCCTGGATGCTTCTGACCAAAGAAAAAACATCTCCCGAGAGCACTTTAGAGTTTTCTGCAAGTTGTAGCTTTTCCAAATTCTTTCGAATATAGAGTGCAGATGTTCGATCTTTTTCTACAAAAAGGCAAAAAGAAGCGCCTCGGCTCATCGCTTCGATCCCCAAAGCGCCAGAGCCCGAAAAGAGGTCGAGCACATGAGTGTTTTCTAGATTGAATTGACAGATGTTAAAGAGCGCTGCGCGCAACATCTCGGAAGAGGGTCGAAAAGAGAGCGTGGAGGGAAATTCGATGCGTCTTCCTTTTAAAAAACCACCCACAATGCGCAAACTCATCGGAAGGCTTCTTCCAAACCATAAGGGGTTAAAATATCTCTCGCCTCTAGCAAATACTCCTCTTTTCCATCACGCAGGTAAGCATCGTAGAGACGAAAAGCCTTGTGTAGAGCCCACTCCTCATAGAGAAGGCGGCTAGATGCTTGTGATTCCTGAAAGAAAATTTCCTTCTTAATATGAAACCACTGCCCCTTGCTTCTTCCCTGCAAGAAAATGGTAAAGGGCTCTAATTTCTTCGTCGTGCCTAAAAGCACGAAGGGCTGATCCAAATAGAGATTAGGGATCTCTCGCAAAGAGGGGTAGAGAGCCACATCGGTCCCCTCTCTTTTCAGATAGACAAAAGCTTCCATGTTCTGGGCTATGGGAAAGCGTACGGAATTGATGAGTTTTTTTAGCTGACGTTTGAAGCCACTTTGCGTTTGCGCCACAAAAAGCTTTCCCTTATTTACCGCAGAAAGGTATTCCATCACCCCTCTTTTTTTATCGCCTTTTTGGATCAGACTGTAAAAACAAATGGCTCCTTTGTTTTTTTGCGTCCAGTCATAAATGGCTTTCTTGTGGTTTCCCTTGTCCAACGTCTCTCCATTAGAAATATAGACAATGGTCTTGTTTCCCGCCTCTTGCATCAACTGTTGGGAGCCAAGAAAGAGCGGTCTTGAAATATTGGTCGTAGTAAAAAAGCCCGCAACCTTTTGCTTTTGTAAAAACTCCTTGGCATGGCGAATCGTTGAGGGAGAGATCTGCATGTTTTTCTCAAAAAGCATCTCGCTTTTCTTATCAAACACAATGATGTTAAAAGTATCCTCTTTATCTAACACGGAAAGAGCGGAAAAAAGCGCGGCTCTCGATGAAAAAAATCTCTCCTCGCCAATGGAATGGGAGCGGTCCAAAAGAAAAAGGTAGTTCTGCTTGATTTTCTGCAAAGAAAGATTTTTTTTGGGGATAAGAGAGAGAGCAAAGAGGTATCCCTCTCCATCTTCGCGAAGATTATAAACCACATCCACGTCAAAGTCGTTGCTACAGGAAAGAATGTGCAAATCAGAAGAAGAGGGCATGCGAAAAGAAAGGGGGGGCTTTCTTTTGAAAAGAGCGCCTTTTTTACCAGAGTCGGCAAAAGAGTGTTTTTGCAAAGCAGAATAAGAACCTTTGTAGTGAAAAGGAGTCAGGTCCGTTTTGTAAGAAGGAGGAGCATCTGGAGCGCTTGGCTCTGCTTGCCTCTGTGGCACAAGAGAAAGCGCCTCTTCTGTCTTTGTAGCAGAAGGAGATTGTTCTAATTTGAGGCTGCCCTCGTTAGGTAGAGAAGGGGTTTCTTCCTCTTCCCTTTTAACAATGGTTTTCTCTACAAGAAGCTCCTTGGCCAGAGCGAGCTTTTTCTCTATTTCCTTGGCTCTTTCCACTAGCAAAGGCGCTGCAGAAGACGGTTTTTTAACAAGAAAACCCGTATCCACAGGCAAAGAAGCCTTTTTTGGTTCTCTGTGTTTTTGCAAAAAACGAAGAGGAACAAACTCTTCTTGACCTTTTTTACCGAGAAAAGAGGGAATGTGCACTTTGCCAAAATCTTCTTTTTCTTTTTGCAAAGAGGGGGTGTTTGCCACTAAAGAGCCCTTGTCCTCAGCTCCTCTTCGAGAAGGGAGGTGAAGGGCAATATGCAAAATAGGAGAATCTTCTCTTCTGGCAGGAAGCGTCATCTGTTCGCGCGCGGCAAAACTCTTATCGTGAAAATGGGGCGTTGTGCGGAAAGAGTAAAAATTTTGCAAAAAGAAAAGAAATCCTCCATGCAAACATAGAGAAAAAAGCAAGCACAAGCTAAAGACTCTCCGAGAGCCCACACTTTTTTCCATCATTCTTTTTTGCCTTTTTCCCGAAGCTCTCTCGCCACATTCTCTAGCAGCTCTTTATTGCGATTCATGCGTGTGAAGAGATCGAAAGTAAGCGCAAAATTCTCTTCTAAAAAAGAGCCGATGAGTTTTTTCACCTCTTGAGCGTGTACAAGAGCCTCTTCTGGCTTCTTCTCTTTTTCTATCCTCATTTTGCAAATCAGAATTTCTAAGTCAATCATTTGCAAATAGCTCTGGACTAAAAGCTCTTTATCCTTCAGCTTTTTTCTCTGCTCGTGATAATCCTTGGAAATCACATCTCCTTCGGATAAAAACTCATCTTTCATTTCTTGTAGCAGTGCCAGTTTTTTCTCTATAGCAAGGCCCCCCGCAAGAGAAGATTGCAGATCAATACATGCAAGGCCCGCCTCAAAGTGTAGAGGCTCATATTCTAGTTTTCTCTGCAGCTTAATCTGTCTTAGCTCTGCAATGAGAGCTTGAACTTGAGCAGAGTCGAGGGTTTTCTGTTCGTCTGTGAGCAAAGAAATGCGAAGAAAAATCTTTTCCAAAGAAGCTTTCATAAAGGCAAAGGGATCTCGCTTTGCAGCAATGATCTCATCGAAAAGAAGAGTGGCTTTTTCTCCTTCCTGTTTTTGGCGATAGATCTGAGCTAGGTTGAGTAGTACCGCATCGCGCTCGTTCCAAAAACTTCCAGGCTCCTTTTTGTACTGTCCATGTAAAGTTTCTAAAAGCTCTATTGCCTTTTCTTCTCTTTGTCCCCAATGATAGAGAAGAGCCAGCTGCAAGAGCATCTGTTCTTCTTCAGCAGATACAGTTGTTTTAAGAGGAAGAAGGGCTTTTTCTAGGATAGAAATGGCACGATTCTGCTCCTTTTCCATGCAGAGTTTTTCTTCTTCTTTAGCCCTCCACCTTCTTTCTTCAAAGAAAGATTTGCATCTTTGGTAATAATATTGCGAAAGCCAGCGACCATTTTCTTTTTGGATCTGGATCTTTTCATCCATCTGAGCCAAATAGAGATGCTCTGCCGCTTTTTGCAGCATCGCTCCATCTTCCTGTCCTATCTGGAAATATCCATTAAAAAGAAGAAGGTGCAAAGAGGAAGGAGTCAGAGAAGGATCGTTTAGAACAAGAGCTTTTTCCACATGTGCGCAAAAGCTCTTCTTGTCTGCTTTTACACCATCGTAGCATTGGGCTAAAATGAGATGCGCCTGTGCGCGGTGGGGAAAGCTGCCTATCTTTTGCGTCAAAGGCTCCAAAACTTCGATTGCCGCAGCAAGCTCGCCACACTCAAATTGGCACTGCCCCAATAAGTAGAGATATGCATCGCGCTCGCTATTGGAAAGGGCCTCCTTGTCGGAAAGCAGCTGTTCTAAGCTTTTCACCAGCTCCTTTTTCAAAACGAGTGCGGATTCTTTCTCCTGTTCGTCAAATGCCACAGCTACAGAAGCATTGACATAGCCGCGCAGGCCTTCTCTTTTAAGAGTTTCTTGGTTTGCAATTTCTAAAAGCTTAGAAAAGATTTGCTTACTCTTTTTGGCCTCTTTCATTGCAAGCAAAAGGTCTGCATATTCAAAGAGAAAAAGATCTTGATCTTCGAGCGTGGATGCGAGCGGCTCGAGAGCTGCAAAATCTTTTTCCGCTTCCACGAATCTGGAATCTTTTTTATTTAAAATTGCCTTGGCCAAACGTGCTTTTGGAAGTTCCTCATCTTGAGGGAAATGCTTCTCAAACAGAAGGAAACTCTCTTCGAACAGCTCGCGGTCTTTCATTTGATGGGCAGCACTCATGACAAGAGCGAGTCGATCACGCGTTGTATCGTCTACGCTCTCTTCTCTGTCGAGGTATTTTCTCATTTCAGAAACTGCATGCTTGTAATCTTTCATCTCAAAATAGCTGCTGCCTAAAAGAAAGTGAAAAAAGGGTAAATTTTTCTTGGAACAGAGGTCGGCCAAAGAATCGGCCAAAAGGATCAGATCGGAATATTTTTTCATTTCATAGAGAAGCTTCATCCTCTGATCGGCAGCTTGCTGCACTTTTACTTTTCCCGTGCGGCAAATGGTGGCATATGTTTGTAAAGCAAGCTCCTGATCAAATTCCAGAGCGCAATTTGCTGCCTCAAAAAGAAGCTCTTCTCTTCTTTCCGGATATTTTTCGGAAAGAGAAAAATAGAGGTCACTAGCTGCACGATAATCTTGCAGGAGATGGTGCAGCGAGGTTAAAATAGCAACCGCCTCTTCGCAAAAGCTTGTTTTTAAAAGATCTTCAAAATAGGGCTTGGCCATCTGGGCAAAAGAGGCCGCCTCTTCTTTTTTTGACTTCATTGCTTGTTCGTAATAGCAGTAGCCTAGATAGGTTTTCACCTGCTGGGTGATCTCAGAGTTAAACTGGGGATAGTTTTTCAAATAAAAGCTGCATTCGGAAATTACCATGAGATATTTTTTCAGCTCGAAAAGAGATTGCAGGTAGTTTAAAAAAATAGAGAGCTTGATGGAGTTATCGGTTATTTTCCTATAAGAAGAAATTGCTTCCTCATATTGCCCCCCCTTCAAATGGAGATCTCCTAAAAACAGGTGAAGCTCATTGACCAGGGTACCTTTTGGATTTTCCTTTAAATACTTTTCAATTTCCGACTGAACAAGCGTATATTGCCCCGACTCCCAAAACTCAACAATTCTCCTGAGCAACATGTCATCGGAATTTTCTTTGTTTTCCAGAGAAACGCTTGCTTCTTCTGAAAAAAGCTGCGGCGAGCAAAAGAAAAGAACAAAGACAAACACAATGCATCTAGGATAATGAAAAAGATGTACAAGCTTCATGTTTTTACCCTTTTTTCACCTTATCTTGTGATAATACTTTCGGTAAATATCCGTGGTTCAATTTGAATCTTCGCAAAGATCCAAAGATCTGCCCGTCCCATACAAAGCGATCAGATCTTCCGCTTTTTTGTAGGACATTTTTTTCAGATCTTCATAAATACGAAGCCCTTTTGCATTTTGACCTAAGGCAAAATAAAGCTTCCCTAAGTGAAAGAGAACCTCTTTGTCATTGGGGCTGAGCTTTAAAAGAACTTCATATTCAGCCGCTTCTTCGTTGGGCATGTCGAGCGTCTGGTAGCATTGGGCAAGCTGCGCATGAACCCAAGGATCGTTGGGAGCATAATCGTTGAGAATTTTGAGCTCTTCGACAGCTCTGAGGCAAGCGATCTCAAACTTTTTCTCCATCTTAGCCTCTAAACTTTTTGACAAGCCGCTATGGGAACGGCTGTGCGCATCCGCATATAAACGAGAGAGCAAGACAAAAGCGTGAGCCAGTGAGGCATGCACTTCCAAATCCGTAGGAGTCATCCGGATCTGAGAGACATGCTCATCGATCGCGCCAAAAAGAAGCTCTTCTTTCAATAAAAAAACATCTTCTTGATGAAGAAAGATGCCAATTTTTGAAAAAAGAGAGGAGAGAAAATAGAGTCCTGACGGCGCCTGATAATATTTTTCCTCAAAGTTTTGTAATTCTCCAACCAACTTCAACGCTGCTTGTGCCAGCAGAAGGTGGTGTTCTGCTGCTTCCTTTGGAAGGTTGGACATCTGCCTGCAGGATTGCATAAAGCGGTCTTTTAACTTCTGCAACTGTTCGGGTTTTTTTGTTTGGAAGTAGAAAAAAAGCACGAGATAGGTAAAAACCGTCAAAAAAATGACCCCCAGAAAAATGGCAAAGAGGGAAGACTGGGCAAAAAAGACAAAAAACCACATGAGAAAGAGCGCTTCTAGCAGAAAAAGGCAAACAAACCCTATCTTAAACCAGGCAAAAATGGCCATTGTCTTTTTAAACTGTCTGAGAATGCTTGCATGAGAACGCCTTGTAATTTTTTGAAAATAGTTGGCATCCATCGATTCTCTTCGCCCCACCTGAGAAGACATACACCTTAGTCTCCTGAATTGATCATGTAATTAATCACTTTTTGGCTTACTCCCGCCTCTTTGAGGCGATTGATCTGTTCTTGACTGAGGTTATAGGTAGTTTTTGTCTGCTTCATGTAGTTGATGATCGTTTCGCTGCTTACTCCACCCTGAGAAAGCTTGATCACGTCGCTCACCGTTAATGGCTCTTGGCGATCCATTCTTTCCACTGTACGAGGGCTCGACTGTTCCATAATTTTGCGATCTTGTTCATCAAGAGCAGCTCCAATCAATCCTCCTCCAATCGCACCGACAGCGCCTCCAATAAGAGCACCCTCTCCTCCTCCGATGAGGCCTCCTGTCAATGCACCCACTCCGACGCCTGCCAGAGCTCCGGATTGCATCTTCGTTTCGCAACCAGTAATCATCAGACCAGAAAACAAAAGGACACACAGCAACCTTTTCATAAAAATCCCTCCGCTAAAAATTCATACTACCATAAGAGTCGATTTTTAACTTTCTCTCCTGTAAAATTCAAGAAAAATCCAAGGAGGTTAGATGAGGGATCTCTCTTATAGCGAGCTTCTCTTTCTTTCCACAACTATCGAACCAAAATTGCTTTTTTGCTCACTTCTCACTTTCCAAGAGATCAAGCCAGCCGTCTTTCTTCTTCAATTCTCCAATCAAGAATCGCTTTTGATCTCTTTACGCCATCCCTTTGTCCGCTTTCATCTTGTACAAAAGAAGCCCCTTTCTCACTCCACTCCCTTTTGCAAAAAGGTCGAACGCGCGCTTGTGCAGCAAAAAGTAGCCTCTTTCTCTCTTCTCAATGCCGATCGCATTCTCTCCATTGGTTTTGCAAATGAACTTTCCCTTGTTGCCGAACTCTTTTCCAGGGGAGCAAATCTCTATCTTCTTTCAAAAGAAAAAGAAATTCTTGTTAGCTTAGTTCCCATAGAAAAAGCCCACTATACACCACCGCCAAAGCCCAAAGAGCACCTCTTCGAAGAGGTCGACCTCTCCTTTATCACCTCTCTCGAATCTTCCTACCAAAAAGCAGAAGAAGAAGCTTTTTTCACACAAGAAAAAGAGTTTCTTTGTCGCAAGATCGGTTCTTTGGAAAACAGACTGGCCAAAGAGCTAAGTAAACAAGAACAAACACCACCTCCATCAGAACGAAAGCTCCAAGAAGCACTTTTACTCCAAAGCAATTACCATTTGCTGCACAAAGGGCAAAAAGAGATCGAGCTCGAAGATCTTTCTACAAAAGAAAAAAAGCGCATTTCTCTAAATCCTGCTCTTTTTCCCCAACAACAGCTGAGCTCCTTTTTTCACAAAGCTCATCGACTAAAAAAAGAAGAAGTTCTTTTGGCGCAAAAAAAGCAAAAAACAAAAAACATACTCGACCAATGCAAAGAGCTGTTACAAAAAATCGAAAAGGCCTCTTCTCTCCAAGAGCTTCTTTCCTTGCGCACAACTGTTTTTTCCTTTTTTCCAAAAAAACAAAAAACACCAAGAGAGTTTTTGGAATTTTCTTCTGCCTCAGGTCAAAAGATTCTTGTCGGAAGAAACGACCGCGAAAATGACCGCCTCACCTTTTCCATTGCAAACGGCTCGGACTTATGGCTACACGTTGCAGATGATCCCGGCTCTCATGTCGTTGTAAAAACCGAAAAAGGGAAAAAAATAGATGAAGAGACGCTTCTCGATGCGGCACATCTTGCCCTCTTCTACAGCAAAGCAAAGGAAAGAATCTCTTCAGATATTTTTATTGCTGAAAGAAAATTTCTAACTCGCGTCAAAGGAAAGCCTGGACAAGTACATATGTCCAGGCATAGAAAAATTTTCATTCGCTTAGATCCAAATCGCATTGAGCGGATCAAAAAAACCGCTGCTGCGGAAAAATAGTCGCTAATCTTTAGCGAGCATTTTTTTTCTAGGCAATGGATTTTCCTCTTCTGTAAATCGATAGCCAATGCCTCGCACGGTTTCGATCCACTCCGAATGCGCTCCCAGCTTTTTTCGCAATGAAGCTACATGCACATCGATGTTTCGGTCGATGATGCAATCATCCTCATCGCTCACTTCATTGAGCAATTGGCTACGCGAAAGGACTTTTCCACGACTGTGCAACAAACGCTTCAAAATGCCAAACTCAGACAAAGTCAGAGCAATATTTTTATTATCTTTTTTAAGAAGAAAGCGTTCGGTATCGAGAAAAAATTCTCCAAACCCATAAGTTTTGTGTTCTTTTCCTTTTTCCTTGAATCTTCTCAAAACCGCTCTGATTCTCGAAAAAAGCAGCTGAGGAGAAAAAGGTTTTGTCACGTAATCATCTGCTCCCAGTTCCAGGCCAAGGATCTGGTCATTTTCTTGATTTCTTGCGGAAAGAATTATTATGGGAATCTTGCGCAAGATGTCAGAGCTTTTGATCTTGCGGCACAGATCGAATCCATTCTCTCCCGGTAGCATGATATCGAGAAGGAGTAGATCTGGTTTTTCGCTTTCAATAGCTTTAAATCCATTGATTGCATCTGATTCCACAGTAAGTTTATAGCCGAAAATTTCTGCATGAAGTTTGAGAAGAGAGGCTACATCTTCTTCATCCTCTATGAGTAAGATCTTCTTTTTATTGGTAGCCATTTATATCCCCGTATGTTTGTGTTTGTATAACCACATCGAAAAGGATACTCGGAGAAAAAGTTTTTTAAAAGCCTCTTTTGTAGATTTTTGAATTTCTTCTCGAAAAAAAGATTTTTTATCGCTATATTTTAAAATCCGTAGCATCAACAAACTTACTGTCATCCTGAACATCATCATCTGTTTCATCTTCAACAGTCGCAGCTTTTTTTTCTTCTGTTGTTTTAGATAAATCTCTGGAGCCGCCAGCTTCACTTAGTTGTCCGGCTTGAGAATCAAAAGCCGGAGCCGGAGCAGCAAGCGTAGTGGTGGTTGAGCTGGAAAAGACTGTCTTTTCGTCATCAACTAGAACGCCCGTCTCATCAATTTTTGCTCCACTATTTGCGCTCATTGACGCGATTCTTTTTTCACTGATTGGAAAACAACTAGATCTGAACCACGAAATACACCTTGACCATATGGAAGCAGATTTTGCCTTAGTTGTATCTTCTTGCAAGGAACCAAGCAAAGCTGCTCGTTCTTGCGGAGTAAGGAGATTAAATGCAAAAGCATCCGCTTGTTTCTCTTTTTTTTCATTCAGATAACTTCTAATAGCAAAATAACTTCCAAAAATAATAAGAAGGGCCACTCCTACGATAAGCAGGACCACATTTCCAAAACAAGCAGCTACACCGCAAAGTAAAATGCCAATGGCTACACACATAATAGCTCTGGATTTAGAACTGAATGTAAAAGTAGAATCACCCATCTTGATGTGGTAAAGCATGTGGTCAATCGTAAACTTTTGCAAAGGAGAGAGCTCTTTTCCTTCTTTAAAGCTAGTGATAAACTCCAGAGGCACGGAGATAATAGGCGACCCATGTGCAGAACAAGATACACTATAGCTGGTACCTTGTTGAAATAAAATGCTTTCTGTAATTCCGCGTGCAATTGCCCTTTGGCCAACTATTCCCGTCATTGGATGAAAGCGCATGATGCCCTTTTCCCAAAAACGTTTTTCTTCTTCAGGAGTTATGAAGAGGCTGGTTGTTGACTCCTTCTTGCTACACGAAGCTAGATCTTCTCTAACAGTCTCTTGTAGGCGCTTCATATCCAACACAGGAAGAGGACGGTTCTCTTTCCAAAAACGTTCTGAATCCCAATCAGATAAAAGAGGAAGACCGTTACCAAGACCAACAGAAGAAACTTGGCTGCTCATAATAATTCCTTTCTAAAATCTTCATAGATTGTAACAAAATTTATAATTAAAAACAAATAATATAAAATAATTGTATGCGTATTGTTTAAAGCATAAGTATTAGGCTCTCTTAATGTGCTTATATACACAAGTTGAAAAATAAAATAATCCTCCGGTCATCATAGCAATAAACTCCTAAAGCACAAGATCTTAAAATAAAAACTCTCTATCGATCTCGTTTTATCTAAAAAACATAAGTGCTTTGAAATAAGCCTCATGACGACAAGATCACAAGCCGGGATGGTGTATGAAACCCTCTTCAACAAAAGGCACAAAGAGCGGAGCTGCAATCGGCTTTGTTGCATAATTCATGAGCATCGCAAAACATTCAAGATAAAACGTTTACCACAGAGATCGAAACCCCTGATTGATCAATTTATCGAAAAATTCTTTCTCTGAGGCTCCGATCTCTGCGGTAAAACGTTAATAGTCAACTGCTTGATAAATGACATTTATGCAACAACGCCGCTGCAATCGAAGAGATTGTAAGAAAAGTTTTTTTTCTAAGATGAGCTTTGGATAGATGTAGGATGCGATCGTTGCTTTCGTCCCCAAAATCAAGACCTGCTATGCATTTGTTTTGCAAAGCTCTTTGCACTAAAGGCTCGATCACCCTAAGCATCGGAAGGCCAAACTCTCGGGCCAGATCTTGGAGCGCATAAGCAGAAACGGCATGGCAAGCAACTACTAAACACTTGATCTTGCGCTTCATCAAAAAACGAATGCACTCCAAAGCATAGCATACAATAGTTTCCGGAGAAAAAGTTTTTTAAAAGCTTCTTTTTCAGATTTTTGAATTTCTTCTCGGAAAAAATTTCGCAACAATCACGATGGGAGAAGCAAAGATCGCATCTTCTCGATTCTTTTTTCACTAATTGAAAGAAAACACTCAGTAGCAACATAGACATGTGACCAGAACCAAGAAACACACTGTGACACTGTGGAAGCAGAATTCATTCTGTTTGTATGCTTTTGTAGAGACGCAAGCAAACTTGTTTTTTCTGTTGAATTAAGTCCCCTAAACGCAAAAGCATCTGCATCTGTTTCTTTTTTTTCTCTATCCCGATAGACGTCCCTTACAAGAGAATAAAAGCCAAAAATAACAAGAGCAACGCCTACGATAAGACCAACTATATTCATAGAGCCAACGGAAAGACCACAAATAGCACTACCGACAGCACTATACGTAAAAGAGCTGGTTTTAGAAGTAAAACCAGAATCGCCCTCACGAATGTGAAAAAGCATATGGTCAATAGCATACTTTTGAAAATAAGTTAGCGCCCTTCCTCGCTCAAATGTCTCAATAAAAGAGATAGGCATGTTCAAGATTGCGGGGTCGTTTGGTCTACGCGTATAACAAGATGTGCTGAATTCATCTCCAGTTAAGAAACGAACTTCTCTTTGTAATTTCAACTCTGTAGCTCTCGCGGCAACTATTTTCCGTAGTTCCTCAAGGCAATCACAAGTTTTTATCGTGGCAGCTATTTCGCATAGTTCCAAAGATGGCAATGGCGGCTGTTGTTGGCCTTCTGATTTTCCATCCCCACTAATAGAAAAAGCGCTAGAACTCATGACACTCCCTCTTCGTAAAAAACTTACAAAAAGTATAACAAAAACCTAGTTATACACAAAGTTCTTTGCGTATAGTAAAAAAGAATAAAAAATATTTTTTGAAGAGAGGAAGTTTTGATATACTGACTACTATCATAGCAATAAACTCCTAAAGCACAAGGCCTTAAAACAAAGCTTCTCTGTCGATCTTATTCTTATCTAAAAAACATAAGCGCTTTGAAATAAGACTCATAAAGAGCAAAGATCTACTTCTTCCACATCGTGCGGATCGATCGGACGGTTTAAAAAAGCAGCTGCGTGAGAACAAAACTTTTCCCGGTGGTCAGTAACAATAAAGGAAAGCTTACTTCGTCTGGGAGGAGAAAGAAGGAGTTTGTTAGCTAAAAGATCAAAAAGAGCATGCGCTGTGGGAGGTCCTGCTTCAATGAGCGTAACTTGCCTACCTATACATTTTTGAATTGCCTTTTTTATGAGAGGGTAATGAGTACAAGCAAGAAGCGCAGCATCGATTTTTTGACCTGCAAGCGGTTTGAGATATTCTTGGACGACAAGATCACAAGCCGGATGGTGTATGAGACCCTCTTCAACAAAAGGAACAAAGAGCGGAGCTGCAATCGAAGAAATCTTAAGAGAGGGTTTTTTTTCTAAGATGAGCTTTGGATAGATGTGGGATGCGATCGTTGCTTTCGTTCCTAAAATCAAGATCTGTTTCGCATCTGTTTTACAAAGCTCTTGTACTAAAGGCTCGATTACCCCAAGCATCGGAAGGCCAAACTCTCGGGCCAGATCTTGGAGCGCATAAGCAGAAACGGTATGGCAAGCAATCACTAAACACTTGATCTTGCGCTTCATCAAAAAACGAATGCACTCCAAAGCATAGCGTACAATAGTTTTAGAACCCCTTCCTCCATAAGGCACACGCGCCATGTCTCCAAAGTAAATCAGATCTTCATAAGGAAGAAGCTGCATGATCTCGCGCATGACGGTAAGACCGCCAAGCCCTGAATCAAAAATGGCAACACTGCTTTGCGATTGCATGTGAGAACGTTTGTTACGCTAACCACTTGAGACTTGATGATACATCCCACTTCTCTTTAATGGGAAGCTGGTATCTGCAACTCTTGGCCTACCATGATGCGATCTTGATCCAGATGGTTGGCTTTTTTCAGAGACTCGAGGCTGACTTTGTACTTTTTTGCAATTTTATCAAGAGAGTCTCCAGGTTTTACCCGATAGAGAGTCTCTGCAGTAGAAATCTGCTTGATCGACTCCGCGACAGACTCGATAGAGCCTTTTAGCTGATGCACTTCATTGAGTTTTTGATTATGCAAAGAAAGCTCTTTTTCAAATTCGCTGAGGCGATTTTTGTTTTGAGAAAAAGAAGCAGAGGTTTCATTTGCATGTGCAAAGAGCTGTTTGATATCTTTCAAAATTTCTTGCTGCTTTATCTCTAAAGATTGGATCTGACGCGATATGTTTTTTACACTAGCAAGAGAATTTTCCAACTGCTGGATGCGATTTTCCATGAACTGTAAATCAGATTGCAGACAGTGCACCTCACGACGTGAATCATCCAGACGCGTCTCTACTTGCTGGAGAGTCACATCTATAACAGCGGTCTCTTCCTTGACATGGCCCACACCAGAAGAGCATCCTCCCATCCCGAAAGATGAGAGAATGCAGAAAAAAAGAATTTTTTCTTTTTTGGTCATTTTTGATAGAGCTTAAACTCTACTCTTCTATTTTGTTGCCAATCGCTTTCTTCATGGCCGGGAACTAAAGGTTTTTCCTTGCCATAGGAAATAGGAAAGAGATGGTTGACATCTACCCCCTGCTTCACAAGAAGACCTCGTACCTGGTTGGCCCTTCTCGTTCCAAGAGCCATGTTATACGCTGCAGAGGCTCTTTCATCGCAATGCCCCTCCAAACAGAGATAAACAGAAGAATGCTCTTTTAAATAGTCGGCAATCTTGCGAATTGTCTCAAGATCTTTCGTCGAACGTATCTGAGCATCATTAGTATCAAAATGGATCATCTGGAAAATAGCCACAAGCTCCGCTGGCGGAGCATAGAAACTTTGCAGTCCAGGCAGCCCACTTCCCTTTTCTCCAGGGAAAACTGAGGGTTGATTGAGAGCCATATCTGTTGCGGTAAATTGCGTGTGAAGATCTTTGTCTTTCAAACCAATGAACTGCTCTTTATTGGGGCCCGAAAATTCATTTTCTTTATCAATCATACGAGAGTCATAAGGCTTGCCAAACATGGTATCGATTCCTCGATTCATATAACGGCCCGCAGTTTTTACGTCATCCCATCCATTTTTTTTGCCTTTTTGGCAGCCTGCAAGGCCGATGGCCAAGCAAAGGCATAGAAAGGCAAAGAAACTACCTTTTTTCATAATAACCTCATGAAATGTTTTTCCATCTTTCGAATCCTTACAATATCAGAAAGGTTCCCAACATGGAAATCGTTTTTTTCCAAACCCATTTGTTATTTTAACAGGAATTTGCAAATTTAAATCAATCACATAAAGTTCGCCCAAGTTTTGATCATCAGTATTATAAACGATGTGCAAACTATCTTTTCCCCAGGAAGGGTTCTCTTTATTTTTTGGACCTCTGGTCAGCTGCCACTCCTCATCTTTTTGAAAATCATAAATCCAGATCTGGCGTACTCCATTTGTCATGGAACTGTAGGCCAATTTCGTTCCATCGTAAGACCATGCGGGAGAAACATTTTCTCGATTCTTTCTCGTAATGAGCTGAGCTTGGGGCCTTTTCTGCAAAGAGAGATCTTCTGGAATTTGCACAACATAAATGCGAGGAGGGCCATCTTTATCAGAAACAAAAGCAATTTTTCTTCCATCGGGAGAAAACGTAGGAGATGCTTGTGTTGCCCTCGGAAAGGAAAAAAGCTGCATGGGTTTTCCTAAAGCTCTTCCCTTTGCATCCAGTTTCTGTAAAAAAAGATCGGGCCGCCCCGCTGCGTCGCAAATAAAAGCAAGAATATCCTGTGCTGGAGAATAGGCGGGCAGCAATTGATTGCCCCTTAGAGAAATAAGAGGAGAAGACTCTTTTGTGTCGCCCCAAAAGTGGTAAATCTTAGGCTGCCCTTCTTTGTAGGAAACGTAAATAAAATCTCTTGGAGTTTTAGAAGAAAGAAAGAGTGGATGCACGGCATAATTTTTTTCTCCTGTCACCGAATGGGCATTCGCACCATCTCGGTCGCATACCCAAACCTCCGATATCCACTTAGAACCCTGAGAAGAGGAGTTAGGAACCCGAACGGTATAGAGAATTCTGCCGCTGGCAACACCCTGTTTTCCCGTCAACTTTTCAATAAGGTAATCACAGAGTCGATGCAGTTTTTGCCTATCTGCATCCAAATCTCCCGTCAAATCCGTCTTGAGGCTCCACAGCGAGGATTCAAAGGAATTATGGACCTGTATTTCCAAACGTCGATGGGAAGATAGTGCTTTAATTACATAGGCAATCTTTTCCTTTTTCCAAACTTTGGGATCAAAAGCCTCTTTCAGATTTTTTCTTCCCAAAAGAAGATCTTTCTCCGCTTCTTGCTTGGCAATGAAAAAAACTCCGCTTTGGTCCAAATCCTGATGCAATATTTTTTGCAAAGCAAAAAGATAGCTCTTGTCGAAGCTCGATTCATCTTGGTAAATGGGCGAGTGGTAGAGAAGAGATATCTGCGCTGTGGGTAGCGTAACTATGAGTTCTTCTTCTGCAATCAAAAGAAAAGGAACCATCAAAAAAAAAGCAAACTTTCGAAACATCATATGGATTTTTTTTTCTTTAAAAATTTTCATTTTGGAATGTAATAACAAAATCATAAAAAGCAGCCCCTGAAAGAAGATTAGGAAACCACAAAAATTGGATTTTCGGAAGCTCTTTTTGCAAATAGAGCTTGTTTCTCTCGCTCTTCGCCGTCAAAACTTCCACTTGGATCACGCTCCCATTTGCAGAAATGCGCATGCGTAGCCGAATTTCTCCATAGTCTGGCAATTGGAGGTTGTTTTTCAAATCTTGGACCAAAAGGTCGGTGTACTGTGAAGACTGGGAGAGGCTGAAAGAAGAGTTTTCCACCTTTGCTTCCACAGAAGCAGAAGAAATAATAGTAGGAACGCTGATGTCATGTTTGGAGTTTTTTGGAAGAAGAGGCGTTTGCAGAGAAGAGTTATTTTTTTCAAGGGCTTTTACAAGGGAGTGATACTCTCTTTGCAGCACAACCTTTCCTTCTGCTATTTTTTCTTCCTTATGAGAAATTTTCGGCCTTTCTCCTGTTCGATGCGCCTTTTCCACAGGCTTTTTCTGCAGATTTTTTCGCACAGGTTCTGGAGGCGCTTTATAGGTAGGTTTCTTTTCAAGCGTTGCAATTTTTTTCTGCACAGGAGGCTTTGCTTTTTTTTCCACTGCAGGAACCGCTAGCTTTTTCTCTACAAGAGGCTCTTTCTTCGGTGAAGGTTTTGGGAGATCTGCCTCTTTTTTTTCTATTGTAGGAGTGGTGTTGGGAGTTTCAAGAAGTGAAAGAGGGGGCGTTTGATAAACTTTTGCAACGGGTTTTTGCTCTTGTAAAAGAGGGGCGGGAATAGAAAAGCTTTTCACGATGAGCGGTTTGTGTGGTGAGTGGGAGGGAGTTTTGGCAAAGAAAAAAAAAGCAAGGGCCAAGAGATGGCAGAGAGCCACTAGAAAAATTTCTCGAAACCTAACGCGATAGAAAGTGCGCATCGTTTTAGAAAGAGTTCCTTAATTATTTGACTTTAAAAAGACGGACATCTGTTCAAAGCCTGCCTCCTCTACGCAATTTTTAATGCTCTGATAGGTACCAAAGCAAGCCTTGCGGTCATGAAAGATCTGAGGAATCTCGAGAGGGCTATGGGCGTGGGCTTCTTTTAAAATGGTTGCCAGTTCTTTTAGGGTAACAGGCTTTTTGTGCATCCAGATCGAATCATCCTCTTTTACATAAATACAGACAGGCCCTCTGCCCGAAAAGTCGCGCTGCGTGGTAGCTCCACCATTTGCCAGATCGATCTGGTCCATTTCTAAAAGAGGGGCAATTAAAATAAAAGCCACAAGGACCACAAAGACCACATCGATCAAAGGGGTTAGATTGATCAGGGTTTCATCAAGCGCAGAAGAGTCGGAAAAACTTCTTTTTTTTCTCATAAGCAAACTACTGCAAGTCCACTTTTCGATACTGGATTTCCACCGTCGATAGAAGACGGTGAGAAAAGATTTCCAATTCTTTGGCAAAGTCGCGAATGGAATTTCTTAAATAATTGTAGGCAACCAAAGCCGGAATTGCGACAACAAGACCTACGACCGTGGTTCCCAGGGCCATGGCAAGGCCGGAAAGAACAGCGGAATTTCCCATGGCTGCAGCCGATCCATGTAAGTTGGCAAAGGTAATGGAAATCCCCCATACAGTACCCAGCAGCCCTAAAAAGGGAGCCAACGTCACGACTGTAGAAAGTATGAACAGATTTTTTTCCATCTCTTTGATTTGCGAAGAGAGCGTAGTCTCGAGATGCGTTTCAATCCACTCGATGTCAAATTGAGAAAGCGTCACCTCTTCTTTTTTTATGGCATATTCACGGTTTTTGTTGAGAAGCTCGATGGTCTTTTGTTTCAAGATACGGAAAATCTCACAGTAAGGATGGGAAGTGCAGAGAGAATTTTCCACATTAAAACTCAAAAAATGAGCTCCATGTTGCGAAAGAAGATTCTCGAACTGATGGCCAAGCTTTTTGAGCCTGCGCATCAAAAACCACTTGTGGATGAGCACAACCCAGGAAATAAAGGAGAGAAAAAAAAGCCCCAAAAAGACCATTTTTCCAAAAAGGTCCGATTGGGTGTAGGCAGAAAAAAAAGGAGCTAAAGCAAACACACATTTCTCCGCATGTTAATCATTGTGAAAAAACAACTCTGAACTTCACGACCACATATCCATTGTGACATTTTTCTCATTTGCGGAAAAGAAGCATTTGGTCCCATCCGATCTCTTAAAAATTTTCAGACAAAAAATAGAAGCTATGACAGCGTCGATCGTTTGAAAAATTTTTTTACGAAAAACTCTATCCATTTCCTTATTTCCACAACTCCAAAAGCAACAGCAAAGACAAGCAAAGGATATTTCCAATGTTCTAGGCTCAAAGGAGTGGCATGAAAAAGCTTGGGAGCAAAAAAAAGGGCAAAGCATTGTAAAAGGATACCTAGGCCAGCTCCAAGGAAAATGAAGGGGTTGATGGCAAAGCTTTTTGCTACATTTTTAAAAAAGGGCTCTTCTTCCTTCTGCGCCTGAATTCCATTGGCCCATTGCGCCGCTGCTAACGAGGTGAAAATAATGGTGGAAACGATGGCAAAAGAATATTTTTCCAAAAGATAGGTGTAAAGAAAGAAGGAAAAGGCTCCGACAATCCCCCCAAAAACTAAAACGCGCATGATCTGCTTCCGATCGAAAAACTGTTTTTCTGGCCGTCTTGGTTTTCTTGCCATGACATCGCCTTCTGCCTGTGCAAAAGGAAATGTCTTGTCTTGCACCCCATCGGTCACGATATTGATCCAAAGGATCTGAATAGCCGAAAGAGGCAAGGGATAGGAACTCAAGATGGCCAAAGATATCAGACACAACTCTTGTAAAGAAGTGGAGAGAAGATAATAGATGGCTTTGCGGATGTTGTCAGCAATGACGCGCGCATTGCGGATCGCATCAACGATAATTGTTAGGTCGTTGTCGGAAATGATCATTTTCGAAGCACTCTTTGCAGCCTCCGTTCCTCCTCCCATAGCAATTCCAATATCTGCTGCTTTCAGCGCAGGCACATCATTGACCCCATCTCCTGTCACTGCAACGATTTCGTGAGATGCTTGGAGAAGCTTTACAATCCGGTATTTGTGTTCTGGCAAAATTCTTGCAAAGAGTGTGGTGTTTTTAATGGAAGCAAGAAGAGATGCGTCGGGAAGAGTTTCTATTTCCTTGCCTATAAGAATTTTATCGTTCTGTGACCAGATTCCTACCTCTTGCGCAATGGCCTTTGCGGTCATGAAATGATCTCCGGTAATCATCAACACACGAATACCGGCTTTATTTGCAAAAGCAACGGCCTCCCTTACCCTTTTTTTAGGAGGATCGAGAAAACCAATCAAGCCTACAATGCTAATTTTCCAAAGGAGGGGATTTTCATTCTCCCATTTGCCAATGCCAAAAGCCAAAACCCGCAGTCCCTCTTGTAAAAAAGAATGGAGAGTTTTTTCAATCTCTTGCAACTCTTCTGGATGTTCTACCTTTTCTTTCAAAGACTCATAAGCTCCTTTGACCAAGAGTTTTTCTTCATGATCCACAGTGTTCACAGTTGCCATTAACATCAGCCGCGTATCGAATGAGTAGGCCCATTTTCTTGGGTTTTTCTTTCTCACCTCATCATAATCTTCTACCCAACCTGCAAGAGCTACATCTAATGGATCTCCCGCTCCTTCGTGTGCATCGTTACATAAAGCAGCTACCAGTTTGAGTTTTTCGATATCTTGAGCACAGGTCTCTTTTACGACGAGCTTACCCTCTGTGATGGTGCCTGTTTTATCCGAAGCGACCACAGTTGCGCTTCCCAATGTTTCGACAGAAGGAAGATAGCGGATTAAAGCTCGTTTCTTACTCAAAGAGATAGCGCCAAGCACCATCACGAGAGTAATCACAACGGGAAGGCCTTCGGGCACAACGGAAACCAAACTTGCAAGTAAAATATAAGCCAGATCTACAAGCGACCTTCCTTGTAAAAATCCGATTCCCAAAAGAAGAGAAAAAAGGCCGAGCAGCAAAATCACGTATCTCTTGGTAAAAAATTCTAAAGCTTTTGTAAGTGGTGTGTCAGGAGACGATTCCTGCGATTTTAATGCGATCTGGGCAAAATAGGTATTGCTTCCTGTTGTGACAACTACTCCATGGCCAGTGCCTCTTACGATGGTCGTTCCAGCAAGGAGCATATTTTTCAGCTCGTAGGGCAGAGCATTTTTGGGAAGCTTTGCTTTGTGATCTTTCAAGATTGGAGCAGATTCCCCTGTCATCGAAGATTCATCCACCATGAGCCCACTACTTTCCACCAGTCGCATATCTGCAGTGACTATTTCTCCTTCATGTAGGATCAAGTAATCGCCGGGAACTATCTCTGAGGAAGAAATTAATGAGAGGGATCCATCTCTGACAACCTTGCAACGACTTTCGGTAAGCTTTTTTAGAGCAGCAATGGAAGTTTCTGCTTTGAGCTCCTGCCAAAATCCTATCAAGCCATTGAGCACAATGATGAAGTTGATGACAAAAAAGTCGGTCCACTCTCCTATGGAAACACTAACAATAGAGGCGGCAAACAGAACATAGATTAAAATATTTTTAAACTGTCTGGCCAGTATCCTCAGTTTGCAGATCTTCTCTTCTTTAATGACATTCTTCCCATAAAACTCGAGTCTCTTTTCTGCCTCAGCTTTGCTAAGGCCGCGAGAAGATGTGCCAAAATATTGTAAAATCTCTTCGATCGAAGATGTGTGCAATGGATCAGACAAAGACACCTGCTTTCTCCCAACACAAGGGCTACTGACACTCTGCAGTTTCAGTATATAAACTCTTCTTGCCTTCTCTACAAAAAAAAGACAAGTCCAAAGCTGCAATGGAAAAACCAAACAACTTAAAAAATCAATTTTTTAAGTTGTTTAGGTATATACTAAAGCGAGTGGAAGGTTTTTGTGACAAGCCCTCATTTATTCATTGATTCTCATGCTCATCTCTCTTTGTTTCCAAAAGAGGAAATCGATGCGATTTTGTCACGCGCTCTAGAAAAACGGGTAGAAAGAATCATCAACGTCTGCACCGATCCTGCCGCTTTAAGACAGGGATGGAATATGAGAGAAAAATATCCCTGGATTTCTCTTGCTGGGGCAACTCCACCTCACGATGTGGAAAAAGAAAACGACGCTTTTTCCTTTTTCTCACAAGCGGCAATGGAGAAAAAAATTGTGGCAATTGGTGAAAGCGGCCTTGATTACCACTATCATTTATACAGTAAAGAAAAACAAAAAGAGCTTCTCATTCGCTACTTCCATTTGGCCATGCGTGCAGATCTTCCCATTATCCTTCATTGTAGAAAAGCTTTTCGCGATCTATTGGACATCGCAAAAAGAGAGTATCCAAGCACCAAAGCCCTTCTTCATTGCTTTACGGGAGAAAAACAGGAAGCAAAAGAAGCTCTCGATTTGGGATGGAAGATTTCTTTTAGTGGAATTGTCTCTTTTGCAAACACCGCTCTCAAAGAAGTTGCTAGCTACATCCCAAAAGAACAGCTGCTCATCGAAACAGATGCTCCCTACCTAGCGCCGGTTCCCCACCGAGGCAAAAAAAACGAACCCTCATTTCTTCCCGATGTGGCACGCGCCCTTGCGGATATACGGAAAGAAACAATAGAGGTGATCGCAAAGGCCACTAGAGAAAACACCCTTTCTTTCTTTTCGCTTGTCTGAGTCGAAAGACTACTTTTCAGAGCTTATTTTTACGCCATGATCATAGAAGACGGTAACCTCTTTCGATTTCTCATACCTCTTTTTTGCACCATGAAGCTGATCGTTTACGAAATTTTGTTCCAGCAAAGGTTTGCCTTCCCCATCATATTTGACCATTTTTCCATGGCGCTTGCCCGCAAGGTATTCGCCTTCAAAAATAAGAACTCCCTTTTCATTCCAATGAAAACTCTTTCCTTCCAAGAGGCCATTTTTGTAATGACATATTCCCTCTTTTGCTCCATTTGGAAAGAAGGTTTTTTCTTCTCCTTCTTTCAGATCTTTTACAAAAAAGAGCTCTTTGAGAATTTTTCCTGCGGAAGAAAACTCCAAACACTTGCCATCTTTTTGGTCCTGCTTGAACTCGATCGTCATCCACTTTTTTCCCTGAGGAGAGAAAAGAGTGGTCGTTCCTTCCCTTTTTCCTTTCTGATAGAACGACTCTGCTAAGATAAGTCCTTCTGGGTTATACTCTTCCACCTTTCCCTCCAAAAGATCGTCTTTAAAATGCGCAGAGAAGAGCAGAACTTTTTCCTTGCCGTTTTGCGCAGAATAGAGCATGCGATGAGGGCCATTTTTAAAGTTGTGTTTATAGGAAAAAAGCAGTTCTTTTCCATCGGGAAGCTTTTGAAAAAACTCTCCTTCCAGCTTTCCTTTCACATAATTTGCCTCTTCCAGAAGAGTTCCTTCGCGATCCCAGAGAGATTTTTTTCCATGTAGCACTCCATGATCATAGGTCACAAGAGCTTCCACTTTGCCGTTGGGAAAAAATGTCTTCTGCTCTCCATGCATTGCTCCAAGATCATCGTATTGAAACCATCGAACATGCTGTTTTTTTTGCTGATTTTCACAAAAAGAGGGGGGATAAAAATCATGCTGTTCCCCGATGGGTTTTCCTTTAGAAAAATTTTGGTCCAGGTGTTCTGCTCCATCCTCATACCAAGCTTGCAATCTCTGGTCGAGAAGGTTCTGGTCGTAGAATGCGATTCTCTGCTTACCGCCTTTTGGATAAAACCACTCCTGTTTCCCCTGGAGATTTCCCTTGTCGTAATGGAGCTTTTCCTTTGGCTGATCCTTGCCATACCAGGAAAAAGAGTCTCCATGTAAAAGATCATCTTGATAGTGAGCCTCTACAACAAGTTCTCCTTTTTCGTTCCAAGCTTTATGCACTCCCGATTTTTTTCCATCCTTCCATTCCATCATCAGTTTTTCTTTTCCATCTTCATACCATTCGCATACTTTCTGAGAGGGCTTGCCAAGGGCAAATGTAGACTCTCTTTTGCGCTTGCCAGAAGAAAACCACTCTTGAGAAAGCCCATCCAACTGATCTTCTTTAAAATTCATCTTGGCAGCATATGTTCCATTCTCATGCCATTCTTCGTACAAGCCATTGCGCTTATTCTCTTTGTAGTTGCAGCGAACCTTCAAGGCACCAGTTGGAAAAAATTCCGTCTGTTCTCCTTCCAGTTTCCCTTCTTTATAAAAATGTTCCAAATGGAGCTTTCCATTTGCAAACCACTCTTGATACTTTCCTTCCAGCAAGTCTCCTTTTAAGGAGTATTCTCGCACCTTATTTCCATCTGTATCATACTCCACAATGGGATGTAGCAGACGGCCCGAAGAATCAAACTCCTTTTCATACAAAAGCTTTCCATTGGACTGATGTAAGACATGCTTGCCAACAGCCGTTCCTGACAGATATTCTCCCTCTCCTACAACTTTCCCTTCAGGCGAAAAAAAGAGCTCTTTCCCCTCTTTTTTTCCCTCTTTATAGGAAATCCGATAGCTCTCCTTGCCATTGGGATGGTATTTGATATGGAGTCCTTGAGGCTTTCCTTCTTTAAGATCAAGAACTTCTGCGATTGCATGCTGTTCGTCGTAAAGAATATAGGCAGGAGTATTGCCGTTTCCATGCAAAACTCCTTTATGAAAATGGGATTCTTTTTTGATCGTCCCATTGGCATGCCACTCCATTCCCTTGCCCTCTAAAAGGTCATCTACATAATTATAAAGAGATGCTTTTTCTCCTTTGGGATGATAGGAGATCTTTTCCCCCGTACGTTTTCCTGCAATGTAGTTTCCCTCTTCGCTTTTGGCCCCTTCTTCGGAAAAGATCTCATAATGTCCCGAAAGCGCTCCCTCTTGATAAGAACATCGAGAAGCAACATTTCCATTGGAATGATAGATCACCTCTTCTCCTTCTTGGAGCCCTTTGTTGTAGGAAGCGATTCTTTGTAATTTACCAGATTCAAAAAGATTGATGCATCTTCCATGGGGCACGATTTCCGAGGAGAATTTTTTATATCCAGGAGATTCTTTTTCCACCACAATAAGATCGACCTCTTCCTGAATGGCATTGGTATCGTAAAAAGTGATTCTTTTTACGGGATTTTCTTTTCCATCAATGGTTGGTTCATAAAAACAACCTCTTTTGGGTTACCATTTCCATGAACAGAAACTGTATCCGAGCGCCAATTTGGCTGCCTTGGCCTGAGTCCCACTGCATTCTCTGAAAAAAGAGAACAGGAAAGAAAAAAAAGAAAGCCGCACAATAAATATTTTTTCACAATTCCTCCCAATGAAAACATAATAAAAACCCCTTAAAAAAGGCGTATAAAAACAAATTTCTCAATAAGAAACTCATCTTAAAGGATCCTAGAAAAAAATCCAAGCGAGTGTTCTCTTAAGGAACTGTCCAAGAATAAAATGAACTATTTGACCAGCGCGAAATCACCAAAAATCGACAATCGTAAGCGGGGTAGTATTCGAAGAGATACAGCTCCGTTTACGATTGTCGATTTTTCGGTTCTTTTGAACAGATTTTCAAACTCTTTGCTTAAAAGCGGGCTTTAAGCTGCATACTTTCAAGACCTTGTTTAATGTTCTTTCCCTTCAAGGCGGTTAGAAATTTTTTGCGTAAATCCAAAGGCCGATTTTTCAAGTTCTTTGTGTATATATTTAAATTATTTATTTGCCAAATAGCTACCTCTGTTTATTAATTATAATTAAAATAATTTATTTTGTTTAAATAATTATCTATTGTTGATATAATTTTAACTATAAAATAAAAAAATATTGGTTTTTGTCATTTAAAACTATCATGAGGAGAAAGTGATGACCACAACTATTCACGACTTTCAAGAAAGGCTCGATACAATCCCTAAAGAGCGGACGAAATTAAGTGATGGCC